>NZ_JBQFPW010000024.1:0-46536 GCF_056536585.1 Ruegeria sp. CK2 | reverse complement strand
AAAACACCAGCTCCCCGACGCTGCTTGACCATTTGTGCAGGTCTACAAGTCGTATGGTCCCCGCATCTGATGACGCGGCTTGAACCGCACCAGGTTTACCGGAGGCTTCAACTCGAGAACATGATGAAGCCACAATGGTTTCTGGTGCCAGCGGATGGTAAGGACTCATGCTACCCGTCAATACTTGTCGCGGAGAACGTCCGTTGCAAGCCCCAGAGTGACCAATGCTGCGGCCGGGATACGCAGCGGCTTTGGAGAAACGCGCAAAGCCCGTTAAGGCCTTTTTGGGCAGCCGTTACGATTGGCCTACTAATGCGAGATGCAAGCCGCACGCGATCAGCTGTCAAAGCCGCCAGGAAGATATCCGCACTCAATTAGCATCCGGATTGCGAATTGGCGCCGAAAGTCTCTGATCTCACCATACGTGGCAGCTTGGGCATAGAGCGCGAAGGGGATCGGCTTTAGACCGTTCCTTGCCACCCATCCCACGTACCAACCTTCGAAGGGGCGTGAGAAGTCTCCTGGAACAAGCGGACCCGATCCAGTCTTGCCGTGGAGTCTGAATCCATTGGTGCTACGGTCCAGGCTTGCCATAGTGAGCGCTTCGAGGCTCTCCGGAGCCACGTCAAAAGACCCCGACAGTAAATGCGAAAGGAACTCGACCTGCTCAGAGACCGAGATGCGCAAGGTCCGGTCCAGCCAGAAGGTGTCTGAGTTATCTGGGGCTGCTGCATTACCGTAGCTCCAGTCGTCCATGATCATCCGATATTGTTGAGCTCCCACATCGACGGCAACATCCTGAAAATACCACGCCGCAGAGCGTCTGAAGGCGCTTTCGAGCGTCTGGTCTCGTCGCCAATCGTCGGGCCAGTAGTTGGCCGCTGGTCGACGCTGCTGATCCCACGCCCGCTCCGCTTCCAGACCGTCTACCACGCCGGTTTCCAATGCGATCAGAAGGTTGGGTATCTTGAAGGTTGACCAGGGCCCGTATTGCGTTTCGAGATCGCTATCCTCCAACACACAACTCGCTTGCGTTTCAGAGTTATGGGCCAGGAAACTGACTTCGCGCCCCGTCATTTCCTCAGCAAGAGGTGCGGCGGGAAGAATGACGCGCGACTCAGCGACAGCCTCCCCAGAGAATATTGCGGCGACAGCGAAGAGGGAGCAAGCGATGACGGCGGTGCAAAGGTTCATTATTCACTCTGGGTTGTTGTTGCGTTGGTATTTCAAATGTGTTCCGACCATCAAGCAACATGTCTGGAAGACAGCGTCGATGGACCGAAACACATTGGTTCAGCCAACGTATCGGCATTTAGGGTCCTGGAGACAAGCGGCCGTTCCAACAATCGCGCTGAACGGCAGCCAAGTCCGCTGACCAGATCTAGCCCAGCCTGAATCTAAGCCTCCCCAACTGAACTGGTCCACCGTTATGTTTAGGAAACGGAGGACCACGAATGGCAAGCAAGAGACCGAAGCCTGAAGAGATTGTCTCAAAGTTACGGCAGGTTGAAGTTCTGATGGGTCAAGACATGTCTCGTCTTGATGCGTTCATTCAGGCCAATGAACTGATAGCACTGGATACTGAACCGCACCGGGTTTGCCGGAGGCTCCAACTCTTGAGTAGGGTGGAGCATTATGACGAAGACAACGAACAAGTATTCACCAGAAGTGCGCGAGCCTGCCGTGCGGATGGTCAGGTAGTGATGTTCGATCTTCCAGATCGGTTCTGGGTGCTGAGTCCTTTCATGGAGAAAGCTATCCCGGCATTTTAGACATTAAACCAGGGTTCGGATCCTCCGACACCTCAGCGTTACACTTGCACTATTGGAGTAACGAACAGTTACGGCTTTGATAACTCCTACTAGGTTATTGCAACTGGTACGCAAAGGCTAACTGAGCAGCCTTTGGGCAGGCTTCGATTACGTGGTCCATGTGGCGCGAAAGACGAATTTCTCCTCGCAGCCACCGCCCAGAACCTCCGCAAACTGGCTAAGATCTTTCCTGCACCGCAGCAAACGCGAAAAGCCTGACTGGGAAGGCGCTCGCGCTATAACCGGGGCATCGGTTTCTGCGTGAGCAACACGTTGTTTTTCAACACCATCGCCACACAGCAGACATTCGTTGCATACGCGAAATTCTTGCTGCAAGCGCGAAGCAATCCAACGGGAGGGCGGTTTCCGGTCATTCGCTGCAAGTGCAAAACATGAGGAGCCATTGCCACGAAGCGGACATTCGGCAAGGAATTCAAGTCTATACTTGATCGCTCAATATGAAGCTCGAGTTTCGGAGCTTCAAAGCATTGAATGTCTGCGTCTCGGACAGCAGTGTGCCGCGAAGCTCATGAGCTCGGACCCTACCAAGATGTCACCCCAGCGACCCTTAGAAAGTAATCGAATTAGGCCCGCGTTTCCGCTATCGAGTTGGCACATGTCAGAAAAGATCCATAGACGACCGACGCAATGAGTCAGACTCCCGAAGGATGCTTAAATCAGGAACAGAAAGGCTCCAGCCCAGTCGGTCGCGGAGGCGCCGGAACCTATATTGAGGGCGAGCTTGGTGCCTATTATCTCCTGCAGATGCTTGCGGGTAGCGAAGCGCGCGGTCTTCCCAATGCCCGAATTGAGCAAGTACAACTGCAAGGGGAAAATGAAGGCTATGCGCTTGACGACCTGATCGTCCATGGCGTGTCGAACAACGGCACAGCGATCCTCGAAATCCAGTCCAAAAGAACCATCCGCTTTTCGCCCAAAGACCCTATCTTTAAAGGCGTCTGCGAACAGGTTGTGCGCAGTAATCCCGCTCAAAAGCCGACGGACCGCCACTTACTGGCGGTTGCCACTCAACGAACCAGCTATTCTATCTCTGGCCCCTATCAGGACGCGCTCGAATGGGCGCGCAGAGCGGAAAGCGGCGTGCAATTCTTCGCGCGGTTAGCCCTCCCAGGCGTCGCCAGCGCAGAGATGCGTACTTTCATCGAGGCGTTCCGGAATAATCTTGTGGCTCAAGGCGTAGCGGACGACGACGAAGCCATCTGGGTCATTCTTCGGCAGTTCATGATACTCGAGTTCGATTTCGAGTCTTCTGCACCTGAGGCAAGGGCCCATGCTTTGACTATGGCTCGCCAAGTTCTCGCGCCTGAGGATGTGATAAGCGCTGAAGCGCTTTGGAGCAATCTCATCGAGATCGTTCTTGAGACGGGCAAAGCTGGCGGCTCGATCTCGCGCCAGTCTCTTATCGAGCGACTAAGGATGCGGGGCTTCCACCTTGCTGGCGACCAGAATTTCGCGCTGGCCCGCGACAAACTTGCGGAAATGTCGCGCCACGCACTGATGGAGATCGGCACTACGGTCGGAGGCGTCAATCTCCCCCGCTTGAGCGCGCTTGCCGATCTCGAGAAAGCGCGCGACGAGCATCGCTTCGTTGAGATCACCGGCAAGCCTGGCGTGGGCAAATCTTGGGTCTTAAGACATCTTGCTGAGCGGATAGGCCGCGAGGGCCATGTCATTGTCCTTGATCCCGTAGGCACGCCGGATGGCGGATGGTCGGCGCTCGCGCAACGTATCAATATGCCCGGGACCGCAAAGGATTTCTTGTGGGACCTTGCGGCAAGTGGCGGCGGGGTCCTGTTCATCGACGGCCTCGAGATGTTCACGTCCGTCGAGCGCCGCCGCACAGTGAATGACTTGCTGCGCGAGATTACAGATGTCCCAGGCTTCTCCGTAGTCATGTCCAAGCGGCCGGATTTCGGCGCCGAAGACACCGCCTGGGTCGCCGAGGAAGCGCTCGCAAGGTTGGGTACGCCCTACCAAGTGATCGTGGACGAACTGAACGACGACGAGGTTGCAGCGCTGAGCATTGCCACCCCGGAACTGCGCGCACTGCTGTCACCGGACCATCCGGCCGCGAGTATTGCGCGCAATCTCTATCGATTGGCCCAATTGCTCAAGGTCCCGAAATCGGCCGAAATTCGAACTGAAGCAGCGCTTGCCGATCGTTGGTGGAAAAGTGGTGATGGCGCAAAGCCAGATGATGTTCGCCCGGCGCAACGGCTTTTGGCCGAGCTAGCAGAATCGGCGCTGGCAGGGCAGGACTTGATCGAGGCGTCGACGGACACGCCGGCACGAGCCCACTTACTGCGTAGCCTGACCCTGTCCGAACCGAGGCGCGACCGTCTCAGCTTCTACCATGACGTGCTGCGCGACTGGGCGATCGGCGCGCGTCTCAATGAAGACATCATGTTGCTCGACAGCATCGATCTTTCGGTGCCGCCATCGCCACAGGTGGCGCGTGGCATCGAGTTTGCCGGGCGCTTCGCACTCGAACAGGGACCGGACGGCTCGAACTGGACGGCCCTCATTGGGGCTCTCGCGCGACCAGGTGCCCATGATGCATGGCGTCGCCAAGCGCTCATGGCGATCGTGCGATCCGAGCTGTCTTCGCACCTTCTGAACAGCTGCCGCGCCGCATTGCTTGCCGACGGTGGCTCGCTGCTCGTCGAGATCTGTACCGCCATCATCGCGACCGAAACGATCTCGGCCGCATCCGCCTTCAAGCAGATCGCCGCGAAGGGCGTTGAGCTTCCTGTCGAGGCGCCAGGCTCTTTGCGCATCGCCAACACGCTATCGGCGCCCACGGTTCTCACGTGGTGCGCTGTGAATGCCAGCGAAATTCCAGTGCAAGCGATCGCTGCTGTTCTGAAGCTCGCGGAAGTCCAGTTTCTCACATTGATGAGCATTCCTGAACTCGGGCAGCTTACGGCGAAGATGCTGTTCGGGTGGCTTATGCAGCTTGACCTGCGTGCCTCCACCGTCACGATCCCGGGTGCTCAGGATACGCCATGGACTGAACGCTCAACTCGCAAGACGATGATCGAAGACCTTCGCAACATGGCGCTTCTGAGCGCGTCACACGCGCCGGATGACACAAGGGCCTATTTGACCGCGATCGCGAAAGAGGACGATCATTACAAGGTCAAGGCAATGCGGCCGTTCAGCAAGACCTTGGCTAGCGCCGCGCCGAATGAGCTTGCGGCGCTGATCACATCCAGTCTTATTGAACAGTCACGTCGAGGCCGATCACGACGGGATTCCCTGAATGGCGCGTTCGGCTTTGCGGATACCGACTACATGCCGGTGTCTCCAGCGCAGCCTCCTTTTCTCGACTTGCTCGATGCAGACGCCGAGATCGGACTCGGCCTCATCCGAGCACTCATTGACGCGGCGGTCGCGCATCGTGCGGATGGCATGAAGGCGGGAATAGACGGCTTCACGATCGTCTTCGACGGGAAGCCGCGCTTCTTTCCATGGGTGCAGACCTATTACTGGTCACGCTCCAGCCAAGCGCATGAATACGCTGCATCTTCTGGCCTAATGGCGCTCGAAGCTTGGTCACAAGAGCGCCTCGACAGGGGCGAAGATGTTGATGCGGTTCTCAGGGACATCCTCGGACCGGAAGGTAGCTGCGCCGCCTATCTGCTGATCGCTCTCGACGTGCTGCTATCGCATTGGCCGGCGACGCGCGATGCGCTCGTCCCGTTTTTGGCGAACCCCGACCTACTAGCCAATGATCGCACCCGGTTGACGTTAGAGAGGCTTGGAGGCGCGACGATGCTGCAGAAGGAGCCCAAAGGCCGCGTCATGCTTGCCGATCTCGCAAAGCGCCAATCGCGCTCCATCTCGCTCGAGCGACTAATCCCCTATTACATCGGCGAGGATGACGCCGGGCAGAAGGTGCGCTCCTTGTTGGCTAATGCAGTCGAAAAAGCTGGCTCGTACAGCGATGAAGCGAATTTCGGCGATCCCGCTTTCATGGGATCCTATGCACTCAATATGCTCGACCGGGCGAACTGGGTGAAGGTCGAAGAAGGCCTCGCTTACAAGTCGCCGCCAGCTGAGGCCGAACATTTCGAACGTCTCGAGGCCAGCCGACAGGCGCATGAACGTTCCAGCACGATTGAGGTGAGAATTCAGCTGGCTATCAGCGATCCAGCGAAAGGGTCGCCGGATTTGGCGCGCGAGGCCGTCGAATACGCTGCCGGCGATCTGCCTGACTATAGCGATACCGATTATCTTAAGTCACGATCGACGCGGTTGATTTCGACGGCGATGCTTGTTGCGCGGGACGGTGCGGATACTGTCCTTGACGATCATGAAGACTGGGTTCGGACCGTGATTGCCACTGCCTTGGCGGAAGAGGTCGACCGCTACGACTCGAAAGAACGGCTGGACTACAATCGCCCGGCGCAGGGCATATGCGCTCTAATCCATCTTTGGCATCGGAGACGGCGGATCGAGGACCGCGACCAGCTACTGAGAACCGTCGCTCGACAAGACCAGGCCGCCGTCGTTTCCATGGCGGCAGCACACGCGAGCATCAGAGATGCCGAGCCGCGGCTAATCAAAGCGGCAATCCGTATCGCTTTCACCTGCTGCCGTTGGCGTTGGAATCCCTATGACGAGGACGCCTCTACTCGACAGGCTTACGAGGAGGAAAAAGTGGGGAAGGACGCTGATGCGGTTGCAGCCGAGATCGCTTGGCTCAATGGCGGGCCCGAGCCGACTTGGCCAGAGCTTCCGGAAGAGACACCGGCGTTTTCGCGGCGGCCGCGTGCAATTGCCTCACTGAACGGTGAACAAATTGACCTCGAAAGTGATGACGCATCCCAGAGACGTAGTTCCGGGGAGGCGGTCGTTCGCGCCAATGATCAAGAGCTTTCACGATGGTTGAGTCTACTCAATGTTGAAGGAAGCGCTCGGCCTGGCTGGTACCTTGAGATCATTGAATCATACGCGCCATGGTCAGCACGAATGAATGGTCACGGCTATTCCGCTGATGCTGAGCTCAGTCAGACACCAAGCGATTGGAACAATCAGTTTTACGCCTTGGTAACAACCGCTTTGATGGACTGTGCGGAGGATCAGTTCTTATCGCTTCTTCTACTGATAGTTGAGCTACCTGATCGGTCATTCTGCGATGTTGCTGAAACGGTCATACATGCCGCTGATGTTCACTATTTTAATGAGCCGGACCGGCCGTCAGCTCGGGCGTCGGGTTTGCGGCAGAAGATGGTTGCGCGTGCGATTGAGCTAAATCGATGGTCTTGGGATCGTCGCCGGGGAGAACTCGGGATCGACATAGAAACCGGTCCAATGATCGGCAGGTTGCTGATGAACTTCCACAGCCCATTTTCTGGAGCAAGTACTTATCTTGTTCCGGCTGTGTTCGACCGAGTTGATCCAATTCTTGAAACGCTACGCCCGATGATGTCAGGCGGTCCTACCGCTTTCGTCGCGCTCTGCACGATGAACACCCTAAACGTTGCTCCCACTGCACGACATCTCGATTTCCTGTTGAACGCGATCGAAACTTGGCTCGAAGTAACGGACGGCAACCGCTCGATGTGGCATGAGCTCGGTATCGGTCGCAAAGTCGCGGAATGGTTGAATAAGGCGGCGGTCGATGATCCGTCTTTGTATAGCAGGTCTCACCCATCACGCAGCCGCATCGATGCCATCTTGGGGCGTCTTGTCAGCTTGGGTGTGTCAGAAGCGCATGAGCTAGAGCTAAGGATCCAAGCGGAAGCAAACAAACGGTGAGTTAGCAGATCATCCTCTTTCAGCGCTTTCCCTTTCGTATCAATACTTGAGTTTCTTACTCGACCTTCCCTTCACGTGGAATCCCCCAAGATGGCAGCACTCAACATCTTGTGGTATGCATGTGCCCCCATGTCAGATCATGCTAGTAACGTCGCCATGTTTTCATTATGTTCTGGTATGCTGTGGACTCGGAAAGGTTTTGGTATGAGCGAAAACAAAAACGAAAGTAAGTCTGAAAAGGTCACAACTCTGATTGCCAAGCCTGAGAATGGCTTGTGCGTCTCGATTAACTCACAACAACCGATGGCAAGTGCGCCTTCCGCGCCACCACCTCCAAAGCCAAAGCGGTAGGCATGGCAAAGAAGCCAACACCGTAGCCAAAGCCCAAGCCAGTCCCGCGTCAGCGGGGTGAAGTCCGGGTGCAAGGATCACAACAGCCCCGTGCCGCTGCGCCGGGCACGCCTCCACCACCCAAACCAAAGAGGTAGAATACATGGCCAAGTCACCATCGTCCAAGCCATCGCCTAGACCTGCTCCGCGCCAGTCTAGCTCAAGAGTGTTGATCGAAAGATCGCAGCAACCGGTTGCCGGCAAACCCGCATCATCGCCGCCCCCTAAGCAGAAAAGGTAGATCAATGACTAAAAGGCCATCACCCCCACCAACACCGCCGCGTCCTTCTTTGCCGCCATCGCGACCAACCCCAGAGACAAATACCCGTCCCGCACCAGCGGCACCATCTTCGCCGCCACCACCCAAGAGGTAGCACTATGCAAGGTTTTGAAATGCAGTCAGGGGGTGGACCCGTTTACATCCCCGATAACGCCAGACCCGTCCCCAGCGCCCCGTCCTCGCCTCCACCGCCTAAGAAGTGACGGGTTGTGCCGAATACGTACCTCTGAAATTTCGCCGGCAGGAATGACCGTAATTTCCGGTCCCCAGTCGCTATGCTCTGGGCTGACCGTTTCCCATTTTCCGGTTTTGTCCCGGTAATCCGTCACGTACATTGCAATTGACCCGTCTTGCCCCAATATCACCGGACCGAAGGGCGCATCTTTGAAGTCGTCAAGGCGCTCGCATTGAACTGTCATCCCATCCTTTTTGAGAACGGTAATCTGGGTCGGCCCGGAATCTTCTCGGTTAATAACGGTTTCCCATGCCGCGGCGTTTCTATCCGATGAGGAAATTCCCGCCTTTCGCAAGAACGCTGGAAGGCTATTTACACTGGCACGTCGCCAAATCGCAGCAGCAATAAGGGCGACGATGATCCCGCCAACGCTTGCCCCGTAGCCCATCCATAGCGGCAATTTTCCACCCGTCGGGACAGGATACTTCCAGTTATAGAGGATCAAGAGCCCCGCTGACGCAGCCTGCGCTATGAATGCGAACACAAGCGCTATCGCCAAAGTGTCTAGCGTGCGGTGCGTTGTGTCGCGGCCTGTGTAAGCCAGACGATACGACAGGTATCCCGCGACCAAGATCGCGAGAGTTTGATAGGGAAGTTGAAGAAGGTTTTCGAGTGCTTCCATCAATTCACAAGACCACCAATTTCAGCCGTACACAACACGCAAGCAAGAGATGTTCACTCTAACAACATAGTTCCTCAGAGCGAGTGCTGTCGAAAACTGCTCAGAACCGCTTAGTCATCGGATAGACACTTTCCGTACGGCAGCAAAGTTTGCAATCAGTGAGTCCGTCTTTGCAATTACTTCGCGCCTGCAGCGAATGTCCGGAACGCGACCGTCACAGCGGCAACCAAGCCGACTTCTGGATGTCCGGCCGGGGCCGACTCAATGTGCCTATCGGGTCACGCCACTTCCGATTCTGCGTTACCTCCAAGGCTGGCAAAGATGAATATCCAACGTTCGCTCAAGTAACACGCAATCCAGCATGGGTCGAAGTGCACTAGGTGACTATGCAACATCATGAGTAACATCTATCCTATCCCGCATATTCAAGGTTTTTTGAGGTGCGGAAAGATGGAATTTCCCGAGAACCCAATTGCATTTCTTGATCTTCTTGCAACCCGTCACAAAGCCTGGCTGAAAGCGCGCCCAAGACGTGGTGAATCGATCCGCTATATGCGCGAAGCGGTCGATCAACAGGGCACCGGATCTGAGTTCATGGTGCATTATGTTCATAATCCGGAACCTGCCCAGCCCGATCCGACAGCCGAGGACACCGACCTCGCACTCCTGCAGCTTTACGCACACTGGCGGCAAGAACGCGGACTCAGGCCCATCGAGCCTTGGGATGGTTCCCGGTTGCGACCGTGGCTGCCAGAAGAGAGCAATCCGGCGGTGCCTGCACTCCTGCAGGGTAATCTATCCCATTTCAACGATGCCTATGTGAGATGGGGCCGCAACAAAGAGTGGCCAGCGATCGATGTACTCGGCAATGCGATTGAGCAATACTTCGCGGACATCAGACATCACAGCATTTGGTCAAGGCCTGTCAATGGCGGCAAGCTTCGCCTCTACCGCCACAATGAGCTGAACAATATCGAGACAGCATCCTACAGCATCCGGTTCTGGGGCTTTCTGCAGTGGGCGGATGATCTACGCCGGACCTTGGCCGGCGAAAAGATCGAGACCTATCCCCATGACAAGTGGTCTGACATCACCTTCATGGATCAATTTAACCAGGATCATTTCCCCTGGCACGATGATGTGTTCGGGAATGGCCGGTGCCCGAAATGGCACAGCCAGTTCGGCGAGAAAGCCCGTCACAAATACCCGATGAACACCTATGGCTTCGGGTTGGAGTTCCTCGAATTCCACAGCGATCTTCTCGATGCTTACAATGATTATCTTGCACGCTGGGGCAGACCACCGACCACGAGCTGGCGAGACGGCGAACAACCCTGGGAGCCTGGTATTCATCATTCCGCGCATATTCTAAAGCAGGCCGGGTTTGGTCCCTGGGGCATTGGCGGGACCAACGGCGAGGCGCTTGCGCCTGAGCTTTTTGCACCGGCCTTGCTCGATCCGGATCTGTCAAAGTTCAATACGGGCACCGAGCTTGGCGCTTATCTTGAGGGCTTCGGAGTGCGGTATCACGGCGCGGGCCATCTTGAGCATTGCGATATTCGTGATCCTTACACGAACAACTATTCGCTCCGCTTCTTCCATTGGCATCAGTGGATCGATGATCTCTACAAGAAGCTGTTGGCGCAGGGAAAACCGCATGTTTCCGAGGCGGCCGACGAGCAGCTGGGGGACAAGGTCAAAGACGCGTTCTTCGAACGCTTTGCTTCGCCGCTTGAACTGAAATTCCCTCTGACCGGCACCTGGACCTATCGCAGCTTCCATAATGACGCGGACAGGAATGATCAGAACCTTGCTGCCCTTTGGTTTGTCGCGGACCTGACCCTTGAGCAGGCCGGGAATGGCCAGATCACCGGCACGCTACAAGGTGGGCATCCGGACCCGAATCCCGATTATGTCTACAGTGTTGAGGGATTTTATGATGACCGCAATGTTGTCTACGAGCTGACACCGGATTGGTGGGAACAGCGCGAGATCATCGTCCTGACCGCGAAGGGTGCAACGCCCGTTACAGACGGCCATGTCTATGAGTACCGTGGCCACCTGGTGGCCGATTGGCCGAACGGAAAGGACCGGTTGCCCGCTTTGGTCGGATCTGTTTTGCGCGCAAGACGGCCGGATGATCCCACAAAAGAAGGCAAAGTCGGATCCTTCGTCGCGGTTCTGCAACCCGACGAGGCGCCCGCGGTCGCCTAAACGCACGGGGAGGCGGCAATGACACAGACAGACACGGACCAGGGAAGCTCAAAGACCCCGGTTCTGAAAACGCTCGCCTGGGCGACGCAACCGGGTCTGATTTACGGGATCGGGTTTGGGATCGCCTTTACGGTGGCGTTCATCGTGAGCGCACAGCTTGGGATCATCACCAATGTGCTGATCGGCTTCCTAGCGCTGTTGTTTTTGTCCGTCTTCGGAGCCTTGTTCTTTTTCTTCATGGCCCAGGCCCTGTCCCGAAAGTTCAGCTTGAAGGATGTGTTGGCGTCGGCCGGCGAGGCCTATGGCCCGAAGCAAATTCTTTCGGATGTGCGCACCTTCGCTGACAAAGACGCTGTTGATGAGGTCGAGTGCGAGGAGGTCGAAAACCGGCTCGGCAACACACTGTCCGGTCTTTTCGTACTCGCCGGCAGTGCGATTGGCCGGTATTTTAGTCTGGTGTTTTTGGTCAGCGTTTTGGGTGGAGCGGCGACCTTTGCGATCTTTGCCGCAACCTTCATTCAGGCAGAGCGCCTGGCCGTTCAAAACCGTCTCATTGAAAACCAATTGCATCTGGCGGAGGCGCAGAGACAAACGGCGTTGGCTGTGTCTTTGGAGAACCTCGAGACGGAACTTGTGCGCCTGCAGGGCTCGGGCGGCGAGATCGAGTTACCCGAACCTCTGATCTTGAAGATCGTCGCGCTGAGCCGGACATTTCGACCCTACCGCTTCGTGGAATACTCTCTGCAGAACACCCTCAATGTGGTTCAGCAGGATCTTCTGCCCTTTGATGCGGAGTTCGGCGTGCGTTTGACGCGGACGCCGCTTAGTCAGGAGCGATCCCGATTGTTGTCGCAGATCGTCTTCGCGCCGATATCCAACATGGGCGACCTCCATCAGAAGGGCCCAGTGTTTCAGTTCTCAGATTTCCGGGAGTACTTTCTGAGCGAGGTTAAGCTGGACTGTTTTGATCTGCGCAGCAGCGATTTTCGCGAGTCCTATGGATTCGCGGCGAGCTTTAGGGGTGCCCAGCTTCAACGCGCCGATTTCAGCTATGCCAACATGACCGGCGTCAATTTCTCAACGGCTGTGACGGAAGAAGAAAACCCGCCCTGTCCAGATACGATTGGTGCCTTTCACCCTGACCGCATCACAAATCTTGCAAATGCGAATTTTAGCTTTGCGCGTTTAAACCACGCGAACTTTGATGGGGCGATCTTGGAGGGCGCAAACCTAACAAACACGGTGCTCTTCGGCGCAACGTTTTTGGAAACAGACATCTCGTCCACGAGCTTTGAGAACGCAATCATCAGTTCCGGCGATGAAGCTCCGGACATTGGAGCAATAGCTGAGGGTTTTTTTGGTGAAGCGAGTAGCGAAGCTAAGTCGGAATTTATCCGCCATTGGATGGTGGTTTCGGCGAAACCAAATCATCCTTTTCTCAATCAATCGGATTTGGACGACACCATCTACTACGTATTGAAACCAAGGCGTTGAGGCACAGTTCTCTCGCAACACGACCCGCCTGATTTTGCACCAGAATGCTGAAAATCTGTTCTTCGGTGAAGCGGCTTTTCTTCATCGACTGGCTCGTCTGTTGGAGAAAGGTACTCAGACCCGATCATGAGCTCATCTTCCATCCACTTCTCGACGGAAGCACGTGTACCTTCGGAAATTTCGAAGCGTACAGGTTTCTGGGTTTTGCTTTGCAGAACGGACGCGAGCTCTTTGATCTGCCCCGACGCCATGACATCGGCTACTTTCATTTTCATCAGATCACAGCCGCGGAGTTTGCTGTCGATAGCCATATTGAACAATGCAAGGTCACGATGGTTCTCGGCCAACTCAAGTCTAACGCGGATCTCCGCAGACTGTGAGTTGGGACAGACACAAATTTTGGCAGCGCAGCGAATGGCCGCTAAGCGGGCAGCTGACGCAGAATTCGGTTGCTGTGCTCAAAGTCGGCTCTGGGCCGGACTACCATGCTGCGTTTGCAAAGACGTAAAACCAAAGCAAAGGTCGGTAAGGGCTCAAACTGCTATCCTTGGTGTGACGACTATATCGAGTTTCTCTCGGGTGCCCAGGCTCAACAAGATTTGCTGCACAGTTGAATGGGGCTCAGTTCGAATTGGGGCTGATCTCGCCCTCTACCACCCGTTCCACTTCACTTTCAGTTTTTACACAAGACAAATTCGAACCGCCAAAGGTGGGAACTGGTTTTGCTATCCAGGGGCCGTTACGCCTTAAGCATGAGTTATGCAACAACGCCCGCCACACGGCCAAATCATAGTAAGGGCCTATTAAAATATAGCCTCTCAGTATTTCTTAATGCAGCAACCTAGTCGTAGAATTTGGGCGTCCGAAGCGATGTTTGCCGACCGCAATTGGATTGATGTCATAGGTAAGGAAAGATGAGATTAGACAGGCTACGATTACGAGGCCGATGTGGCGTAAAAAACGATTTATTTCTCGCCTCCACCATTTAAGACCTCCGCAAACTGGCCAAGATCTTTCCTGCACCGCAGCAAACGCGAAAAGCATGACTAAAGAGACGCACCCAGAAAACTCTGAACATCGATTTCTGCACCAGGGAAACGTTATTGCCGAACACCATGGGCGGGATGCTGGCATCCCCAGATTTGTCAACATTGCGCATAGCTGGTTCAGGTCTCGCACGAAAATTAGTCATAAATTGCAGGAGGTTCGCGTTGCTGGCGGTCGGAATTGATCTTGGAACAACCCATTCACTGGTATCGACTATACGCGAAAACGGCGAGGTTGATCTGATCAAAGGTAGCAATGGTAGTGTTCTGACGCCTTCGGTCGTTGGGCTATCGGACGATTTTACGTTGTTGGTGGGATCATCGGCCCAGGCACGCTTGGTTAGTTGCCCTGAAAAGACAATCGCCAGCTTTAAGCGGACAATGGGCACATCCAAGACTTACGAGATTGGGCGGCAATCCTACAATTCCAGCGAACTGTCAGCAATAATTCTTCGCAAACTCGGGGCTGATTTGGCAGCCAATGAAGGCGCGGTGGAAATTGGTGCATTGGTGATCTCGGTTCCGGCATATTTCAATTCGACACAACGCGAAGCGACGATGCTGGCTGCCGAACTCGCGGGATTGCCACGCCCGCATTTGATCAATGAACCCACAGCCGCCGCCATGGCTTATGGGCTTCATGCAAAGGATATCGAACAAACCATCATGGTCCTGGATCTTGGCGGAGGTACGTTCGATGTTTCAATCGTTGAGATGTTCGAAGGGGTTATGGAAGTTCGGTCCAGTTCCGGGGATACGCAACTGGGTGGTGAAGATTTCACTCAAGCGGTTCTCGCAGACATTCTGAACCTGAATGACCTGGATGCCAGGAAGATCAAGACCAATGAACGTGCCCAACTGAACATGGCAGCCGAAGCGATAAAGCACCGTTTGTCTTCTGCGGATCAGGCGGAGGTTACGATCAACTTATCAAAACGCTCAATTGAGTATTCGTTGACGCGCGACCGGTTCGAAGAGATCTGCGGAGATCTTTTGCTTAGGATGCGGCGACCAATTGAGCAATCACTATATGATGCTCGGTTGAACGCAGATCAGATTGATCGAGTGGTCTTGGTCGGCGGCGCGACACGCATGTCGATGGTGCGGGGCCTAGCGGCGCGCTTACTACGTAAACTGCCTGAAGCTGGTCTGGACCCGGATCAGGTTGTTGCCTACGGCGCAGCTGTTCAAGCCGGATTGCTGCGCAATGACGAAGCGTTGTCGGATATGGTTATGACGGACGTCGCCCCGTTTTCGCTGGGCATTCGTTCGAATATCGAGACGCAGACCGGCAGTATTCCCAACGGTTTCGCCCCGATAATAGAGCGAAACACGATCTTACCTGCATCGCGAATGAGTCACTTCTGGACTATGGAAGACAGGCAAACTCGGATCGATGTAGATGTCTATCAAGGTGAATCTCCGATCGCGGCTGAGAACATTAAAATCGGACATATGTCAGTGCAAGTCCCCCCAAATCAAAAGGGAAAGGAATCAATTGCGGTCCGATTTTCCTATGATACGAGCGGTTTGTTGCAGGTTGACGTGACGGTCACATCCACGGGCTTGTCACGCCAGTTAGTGATTGAAGGTAACGCAGCTTCACTTTCGAGCGCGGAAAAAACGGCCCGTTTGCGGGCATTGGATGCCTTCAAGGTTCATCCAAGGGAAGACGAAGAAAACATAGCTCTGCTAGAAAAGCTCAAGGGCCTATATGCGATGCTACTTGGCGTAGATCGTACGGAAGTCACAAACCTAATTTCCGAGTTTGAGCAAGTATTGGGCAAACAAGATCCGCGTGAAATCGCGAGATGCCGGGAGCAGTTGCTTCAAAACATCGAAAGCATTGAGCGTAACTATGTCCGGTAAGTCTGGGGTTTTTCCGTGGAACATTCTGGGTCTGGATGGGCCTGGGCCTGACAAGGAAATTCGCAAAGCCTATGCGCGCGAATTGAAAGCTCTGAACCGCCAGACGGATCCCGAAGGGTTCCAGGCTTTGCGTCAGGCGTATGAGTTCGCGCGACAGATGGCAGCCAACGATGAAGCGGCTCAGGCGCAAAGCCATGAAGATGCAATCAGATCGGAACCTCCTACGAATGAAGAAGGCAAAGCAACCGCTGAGGAAGATACCCCAAAGTCTGGAGAATCAGTAGTATCGATCAATCACGACGACACAGAATTCGTCGAGATGCCCGGACAGGTTGCCGCTGCCACAGCCTATCAAGATCTTTTGGTTAGGATGCGTTATCTGGTTGAAAGTCGGGATTACGACGTCGCCACCTGGACGATCTTGCTGAACGACAGGTTGCTTGACGAATTCTCGAGTGCTCGGGATTTCGAGCAAGCTCTGGTAGTTTGCTTGGCCGAGAACGAATTTTCCGGTTGCGATGAGTTCAAGAAGTTCATCTCGGCAGACAAAGAATGGGTCGAACTGATCGAACGGCGCTACGGCTGGATCGAAGATGGCCTGAAATTCGAGCGACGGTTTCCCGGTCATCGGAAACTGCGACGCGCGATGGTGGCAAAACGCGAACTTCTAAACAAAGATGGGCAACAGGCCGCGGTTCAATTTAAAACACCCAGAGTGCCATTAGATGAACGACTTGCCAGTTTTGCGTTGCATCCCAAGATGGTTTGGTTGGCATTTTTTGCTACGTGCTTAGCGTGGATCTATGTTTTCGAGCCCTTTCACCCATTCGCTATCATCGTTCCAATCATTCTTGCAGGTGGATCATATTTCGCCTTTGAGTGGATTTACTCGCTACTAGACAAACCGTTGGTCACCAGGAGTGGACTGGTACGAGCAAAGCTGACTTTTCTTTACAAGTATCTGGTTGGAAGAGGCCTTGCACAGGTTACGGTTGGCATGATCGCGTGGGCAGGTTTCCTAACAATGGGCGGTTTTCTGTTTGTACCGACCGAAGCACCAAGAGGTGCTCCCCGTGTACATTTTTTTGTAACTGATGAGTTTTCGCGCGTCCAAAACCAGCTGGATACGGAGGGCGATAATGGCCAGTTGAGCAGACATTCCTGGCAGGTGATATCTGATTACGACCCGCAATCCCAGTCTGTGGATGAGTTCTTGACCCAGCTCGGAACGCCATATCCATTGATCGCGTTTGATCAGCTTCGTGACATGTATGACGTTGAAAAACAGGTTGTTTCAGAATCGTATGCCGACGCAGAAGAAGATCCAATTCCAATGCGCACACAAACGATGGTAAGCTGTCGCCGAACGGGCAGATGTTCGGCCCTGATTGAAACAGGAGCATTGATTCAAGTTGAGTCCTTTGCGCCGCATGTGAACATCGTATCGCGCAGACTAGCAGACACACCTGTCGTGCAATTGCGCTCGGATGAAGGCGACCAGAAATACCTGGAACCATCTGTTCTGTTCGAAACCAAAATGGATTTCATCGTAAACGCCGACACTAGGAAGCTGGTAAATTGGTTTAATCAAAACGTGAATCGGTTCAGTTTTGAGACGCTTGAAGCCACTGCAAAGGTCGCTGCACCTACAGGCGAAAGCGTACTCTCATTAACGGTTAGTCTAGCGAAACCCAGTGAAATCGGCTGGCGTGTAGTAGGATGCGCGGCATCGGTCCTACGTCACGTCGAATACAAGCATGTATTCGAGATTAACCAAAATAAAGATGACCTGATCGAAGAACTATGCTCGGTTAGAGAAGAACAACTGACCCTATTAATGCGAGCATGCCCTCAGCCGCCCGGAGCAGAACGCGCCCTTTGCCCACCAAGGCGAGCACTGCCCGTAGAGTACGTACGTGCGGAGAACAGTTCCAGCCATGCGTTGAGAACAGAGTACTTTATCGATCCAAGTGTTCCGGCAGTCCGTGATGGTGTTTTCCAAGAGGTGTTGGATACAGATGGGGATCGATTTGTTTTGGCTTTTTTGGACCGCTGGTCCGGGCGCACCCCGCGAATGGACGCGAGTACCCGCAAGCGTTCTGAAGAGATATCTGATCAGATCATTCGCGATTATCTGACTGTTTTTTGGAATACTACGCTACCTGATTCTCTGGCGTCTTACCTGGTTGAATATCCGGAAATTCAAGGCGAGCGTACCGCGCCGACCGACCATAAGCTAAAAGAGGCAGTTCGGCGCCAACCCCAACTAACACGCTATTATCGGGTTGACGAAAAGGCTGCGCACGCAATTCTGGTCGATATGTTCGCTTTCCTGAGCCGAACGAAAATGCTGAGACATGAGACAATACCAATGCGTGTGAACTAGTTATACTGCACACTTTTCATTCTCATCTGCTTTTACTGAGCAGCCTGATCTGACTGGTCCAATCCAGTCAAGCCAGACACTGTCTAAATCGGGCTTTTGTCTTACGTCATTGAGATAGACTGTTGCCTGAAGCATGCCAGCTAATCCGCTATCCGCAGCTTCTAGAATGCGTCTGAGTTCATTCCGTGTATTTTGCGTCTGCGCAATTATACCGTCTGCCAAACTTGGATCGGTTGCCACAGCGCAAACAATCCCATCCGACACGACCGCTTCACACCTACCTAATCCTTCGTATGGAAATCTTTTGATCGTCATGTGTCACTTCCTGATGCTCCGCACTTCTTTACGTAACCTAGGCGACTGTGAGTAGGTGATTCGATTGCGAAAGCCGTCATTCGAAACGCGGAGTTTAACGACAGCAATAGTCCACACTTCCGCCACTTTCCACCTGGTTTTAAATGTCCAGAATGTGCGGATTGCTACATGCTGCAAGTGCGAAGCCTGAAGGCACGGTGAAGGTCCGGTCAGGGCTCATTCCACCATTCGGACTTGTCGCAGAGAGGGTCTGGTGCGAGCTCGTTTTGGCGGCCGGCGCTTGCACGGCGAAGACCGGATTCGAATGCGTTGAAAGGATACGGGTCTTAGAAGTTGATGAGCTGTTTCACGGAACGAAGACTAGCGGGTCAAGCGTAGCGCCATGTCTATGTGTAAGATACCTGCATCCAAGTATTGTTGTCCTTCTTCACGAAACCCCAGTCTTCGATAAAAACTGAGCGCACGAACCTGAGCGCCGAGACGGACGAACTTAGCGTTCGTGGATTTACCTGCACGTTCTACTATAAACTGAATGATTTTCGCACCGATGTCTTTTCCACGCTCTTCTATTGGAACACAAACGCGTTGAATTTTGACATAGTCGTCAACCAAACGAAAGCGCGCAGCTCCCACCGGTGTATCTCCAATCTCAGCGAGAACGTGCGAACACTCGTCGTCTTCTCCGTCTACCTCTTCTTCTTCGGAAACACCTTGTTCTTCAACAAACACCGCCCATCGAATTTTCATGCAGGTAGCAATATCGTCCCGTTGTTCAACAATTCTAATGGATGTCGGCATGTTCTCTAGTCTCGTTTTCTCACAATACTTAAGTTCTTATGACTAATCCTCTTCAGGCCGTCCATCTCTACCATTCGGTGCGAAACCGGTCATTGGCGCGTCCGCAGCGAAAGCGTGCTTCGTCCACACTCGCCTTTAGTCGTCAGCATTTCCAATGTCTCGTTTGCATTATTAGCGACGTGCTGCACGAGCGAAGCAATGGAGGAGGGCGAAAGTCTGGTAGGGGCTCTTTCTACCAATTCAGGCTTGTCGCAGAGAATATCCGCGGCGAGCCCAAAGTTACCGGGTGCTGCAGTCCGCGCTAACGGTGGCAACGCGCAGAAAGCAGGCTTTGCAAAGTCCTGTTGATCTCCCTTAGTCGCCCTTTGGCACTGCCGCTTACCTATTGCATTCACCCCGCATTAGAAAACGATCTGGGTTCTTAGACCGAACAGAGTAATCTGGTCCTGATTGGGATTCAGAAGCGGGTCGGAAATGAATTGTACCGATGGCGTGATCTGCAGTCCGGGCGAGATTGAAAAACGGTAGAATGCTTCGAGCGTGAACTGGTCACCGTCTATGCCTCTTGCCTCGGCCCAGTTCAGGCCCAGCCCGGCCAGGTCAGTATTGTGACCGTAATATCCCAGACCTGCAGAGATGGACCGATCGTAAAGCGCCGCTGTTCCTTTAGAGGCCCCTGCCCGAAAGAATGGCATCCATTTATTGCCAACAAACCATGCCGCTGAAAATGCAGCCCCATAGTCTTCAGGGCGACTGCCATCGTCGGCTGCATCCGCATGCCAAAGGGTCAGGTGGATATTGTCGAAGTAAATGCGATCGAAGCCGGAGGTGTAACCAAGCTCGAGTGACTTGAAGAGATTGCCATCGCTAAACACATCAAAGTTTGGATCAGACGGGTCGGCGTTTGCGTCTGAGACGCTCGCAACAGCGTAGATGTTTTCGCTCAACTTTATCCCACCGGCAATGCCAAGACCTTGGTTGGGCGCGTTAATTGTCGGATTGGTATTAAAAGACAGGTTTTGGAAACCACTGTAAGGGCTGACCAACCCATAGATATCCACAAAGTCCGTTACATCAATCTGCCCAACTTGCAGCGTCCACGCGCCGTTCTCGGCCCTTTGGGTCCAGAACAGGTTGGTCAGCAGCAAACCATTATCGTTGAAGGCTGTCCCAGTGATCGAAAGTGCTCCGCCATCCAGCCCAAGAAACTGTGGGGCAACATCGGTGTAACTGTGCCGGTCTTCGATCTTGAATGTCAAAGAGCCGCGTTCAGTTGCCTGCCAACTACCGTAAAAACGCGCAATTCCGCTTGCTGCTTCGCCGGTTCCCAGATCAGCATTCGTGGATTGGCCCAATGCCAAGTAGTCAATATTGAAACGAAATCCTTCCTCGGCCAGTCGGTCTTTCCACTGAAACCAACCCGGAGCTATATTGCGTGGAAAATCGGAACGGTATTGCGGATCGGTTAGCCCATCTCCGGGCTTTAGATCAGCTTCAACCGAAGATGGCCCGGATAGTCCCTGAGCCGACGCTACGCCAGCAATGGCAATACTCAATGCGGTAACCAGAAGTCTTATCATTCAGACGCCTTTGCCCCTCCGGTCTTGCGATGACCTGCCGCTCGGATGCGATCAGCAGCACGTTGCTTCCATTCCAGCCCGTCTGCTTCAGTTTCCAGAGTTTCGACACGTTCCGTCTCTAACTGGAAAGTCGCATTCATTGGCATGAGGCCGTCCACAACCATCATATTCTGAACAGAAGGATCGATAGTCAGCGTGCCCGTCAGCCGAACGGGTTCGTGGTAATAGCTGGGCGTCCAGTCGCCATTCAACCGCACACGGATCATCTGGTTGGGCGGAGGTGGGGGCATGTGACTGCACATCCCGCGTTCTGGCACCAAATACGCCACAGGCCGACCGTCCGGATCACTCGGAGCAGGAATGGCAAAGCCCGCGAGTGTGATTGTTTGACCGTCGAATTGCAGATTTCCGTTCGTCCCAGCCTTTCTTCGACGTTCCGTTACAACCTCTCGCTGATCGAGTAGCCAGTCGACATCAATTCCATCAGCCGCCAAGGCATCCTCAGTCTCGGTCAGAAGCTCTTGCCATTTCTGCCTCTCTTCTTCGCTGCCACTATCCTGCCGTAGCCTGCCGCGCAGCCGTACGACGTAAAGGACATCGTCGAACTGTTTCGCGCTAAGTTCGCGATAGGGGTCTTCAAAGACCTGCGCGGACGGGTCAGGCAGGTCAGACCAGTCCAACGCGGTTCCTGGCGTCGCCATGACAGGATGACCACACCAAACCAACCCTGCAAATACTAAGGAGCGAAACCAATGGTGCATAAATACTCTCCGGCTGTTTAGACAGGTCAATCCAATGTGTTTTTGTAGATGACGCCGTCCTTCATGATCAGGCGGATCGTATCTGGGCTTTCAGGCCTCGGGTCGGCACCGAACCACTGATCACCCGTGCCAACAACCGAGAAGTCTTCAAGTGGGTTTCCGTCGATCAGCAGGATGTCCGCATAGGCCCCTTCCTCGATCACACCCAGTTTTCCAGCGGTATACGGGTTCATAAAATCCCCTGACAGAGCGACAACTTCACCGCCCGTCGATGTCAGTGTCACCATGGACGTATAGGGGCCGAAAAAATCATTGTTTAAGTGTTTTTCGTAGGCAATCTGGATATTGCACGCCTCTACCGAACCAACACAGTCTGTCTGAAAACCCCGCTTCACCGGGCATTCTTTCATATTGTCGATATAGCCTGCAAATGTGGCCGAGGCAGACTTTGCCTTGGCAAGGCTCGCCGGAACATTCGCCACAGCTGGAATGTCGAGAAGGCCGGGGTCAAATGCCGTTAGGTTTGTTGTAATGTACGCACCCTTCTCGTTCATGACTTCGGCAATTTCGCAGTCAAAAGAAAAACCATGTTCGATTGACATAACACCTGCGTCGAGCGCACTCAGGATAGCTTCTTTACGATAGGAATGCGCCATGACATAGCTGCCATATTCATTCGCGACCTGCACGGCGGCTCTGATTTCTTCGGGCGACCCGGCCAGCAATTGCCAAGGGTCGAATGCCGACACGACTCCACCGGATTGCATGAATTTCAATTGCGTCGCGCCCATACGAAAGTTGTTACGTGCGAATTTATAGACGTCATCAACACCACTGACCTCCTGAGCCATGTTCAGCCGACCCATGTTGGTCTCCGAACCAGGTGGTGCTGTGAAATTCGCGAAGTCAGCGTGACCACCGCGTGTTCCAATAAACGCCCCAGATGGATAGTAACGAGGGCCCTCGATTTGCCCCGAGTCTATCGCCCTACGTAGTCCGCCATTAGCGCCACCAGCATCCCGGACAGTGGTGAAACCCTGCATCAAATACATCTCGGCCATCCGCGCACCGTGTATGGCAAAGTCCTCCCAGGTCGTGTTGGCCTCCATCGCAGGCAAGGTCGGCCCCATCAGCATGAGATGCGCGTGCAGTTCAATAAACCCGGGGGTCAATGTCCGCCCCTCTCCGTCAATGACTGTAGCATTGGGGGCATCGATCGCATCGGTTGATACGGACTTAATCAGGTTGCCCTCGACTAATACGCTGGCATTCTCGATGCGCTGTTCATTCACGCCATCGAAGATGTGCACGTTGGTAAACAAAGTTTGGGGTTCTTCTTGACCCTGAGCCTGCGCGGACGCTGAAAAAGAAAGACCTGCAGCGACAATTACCGTCGAGCAAAGCGACATTCGTAGACCGGACATAGGTACTCCTTCATATTCATGTTTTGCCAACTGTAGTCCGGAAAATTTTGCCTCGGTTGCCACTTTCGAATTGGCATGTTCGAATGTGATCGTAAAAATGGCCACTGAATATAAATACCAATCATCACAAGGGTGACGAGCTTGCCTTTCAACTCCACCTCTAAAGAGCATAGCGAGGGCTTTATTCGCCTCTCCTTAGCCGCTCCGTTTTTGCAATATCTCACCGAACGCAAGATCAATCCGCAACCAGCATTGGACCAGGTCGGATTGAGAGCCGAACTGTTGTCTGACCCATCCGTGTTCGTTCACTCAGAGCTGGTCTACGGTTTGGTGAATGCCTTCTCAGAAGTATCAGGGGATCGATACCTAGGACTGAATGTAGGGGAGGCGTTTGACCTACAAGGATGGCCGCCCTTCGCTCAAGCCTTGCAATCTACAAAAACGCTATTCGAGTTTTTTACCCGCTTTGTTGGGCTCGTACCGCAGGAGTCCAATTCTGTGCGGCACAGCCTTGTGATTGAAGCAGACAAGGCGACTTATCGTATCGAGAGGCAACAGGAACCAACTGTCCCACCCATTCAGGTGACCGGTTTTGGTGCCGCAATCTATGTACGCCTATTGCAGACCGTCGTCGGAGATTCTTGGGATTCTTCGCGTGTGCGATGGGAAAGCAGATACATCAATGGGCTGCCTATCGACTACAAAGGGATCGAGGTTGGCCTTGGGACTGATCCCGGAATGCAAATTAGTTTTCCTGTGGGATGGTTGTTTTTGCACCATGTCTCTGAGGGCTCTGCCAAGCCCATAGCTTCACCTCAACAAGAGGAAGAAGTAACCGTGGTCGCAGCTTTGCGCTCTGTCTTACGCGACAAACTAGATGAAACCGATTTGGGACCTGAGATGGTGGCTGGAATGCTGGGAATACAACCGGAACGGTTTCTGAAAGCGCTTCAGCGACAAGGAACAACGCTACCCCGTGAAATCAAACGGCTGCGTGTCGATGTCGCCAAAGAGCACCTCAATGAAGACCAGATGACAATTGCGGAGATCGGTCTGATGCTCGGCTATTCCGACAAGTCCCATTTCACTCGCTTTTTCCGAGGTCAAACCGGAATGACACCGACTAAGTTCCGAAGCAAGTAAATGTGGTCGAGCCAAAAGAAAACTTGGTTGGGAACGTACGATTAGGGCTGCGAGCGGTCATTTATCGTTCAGCATCCGACGGCAGCATTGTCCGCCATTCGGCCATCTGACACTGGGATTTGAACGTCCGGAATGTGCGGCTTGCGACTTGCTGCACGAGCGAAGCCTCAAAGTGCGATGAAGGTCTGGTAAGGGCTCTGACCACCAGTCGATGCAAGTCGCAGAGTAAGTCGGCAGCGAGCCCAATTTTCCGTTTTTCAACGCAGCGAATGAGGGCCGCTATGAGAACATCAGATTTTCAAAAACTTTATGGATTTTTAGCGCAGATCAAGTTCTCACCTTTGGGAACAGTATCAGGGAAACCGGGTTTCCTGTTAAAAAGGAAGGGTTTGCCATTGTTAAGGTCCGCTAAGGCCGATAATTCGAATTGTATTAACGCTTATCCGGGACTTGGGTCCACCCTAGTCGGATAGATTTTTCAGATAACACCATATTGGTGACGGCAAAGGATGTTAAATTTGGAAGATAACATTGGTCTCGCCTCAGTTGCAGCGATTGCATCATTGATTTCTCTTGCCGCAGTCATTTATCCATTCAAGCCGTTCAAAAAAAGATGGACAGCATTGCTATCATCCATCCTCTGTTTCGTTCTTGTTGGCATGTTTGCGGCGACACCGGAAGGTGTTCAAACCACATCGGGCGAGGTTGATCAGTCGCCAAACGATCCCAAGCACTGGGTTATTTCCGAACGTTTGAATCGCCGAACCTGCCCTTCAGTAGATTGCGGAATTGTCGGACAGTTGTTTTTTCGGGAAGGTACAAGAATCCTTGAGAGACGCGGCAAATGGGCACGAATTACCATGCCCTATGATGCTTCTTGTGTAGGTGGGCGCAGCGAGTATGTAGACACGGGTGACGCATCTTGCGATCCATCGAATGGAATCTCTGGTGGGAAATTTTCCGAGTGGGTATCAACCGAGTTCCTGTCAAATGATCGACCGTCAGATCCAGCAGAAAGTGCTTTAGATACAGAGCGTATGATTGCAGGATCTGATGACTTCGCACGCTATCGAACCACATTTACAACAGCAGCTCAGTCTCTCATTGCCCAAGGGAGATGCACGGGCGGTGACTTCCTCGAAATGGGGGGATGGGTGAAATCATCGAACCATAGGAATGAACCAATCTATTTCGCTTACTGCGGCGGCTCCACTACTGCAAACCGGCTATACTTGAATGCGGTGACAGGGGACGTTTTCAAATAATCCAAGGGCCATTATTTTTCGAGAGCCAGACGGCTGCAAAGTCCGTCCGCTCGCCTTTTATTGAACCTTGCTGAATGTCCAGTTTCTGCGGTTTGAGACTTGCTGCACGAGCGAAACCGGCAACAACAGTAAAGGTCTGGTCAGGGCTCTGACCGCCAGTCGGTTCGAGCCGCAGAGAAAGGGGGGTGCGAGCCCGAAGCGACCTGTTTCCAACCATTCGCCAGACTCCTTACCATTGGATCGAATCCGGTTCGCAAAATCAACATAAGGGAGATCAAATATGTACATCGTCGGATTTGTAATCCCGGTGCCAGAGGAAAGACTCAATGATTTTAAGGTGTGGTCGCAACGTTCGACCAAACTACTGATGGAATATGGATGCATGGAGGTTGTCGAGGCTTGGGAAGACAACGTGCCTTCCGGAAAACACACAGATTTTCGACGGGCCGTAAAGTCGAAGAGTGATGAGAAAATTGTGTTCTCATGGCAAAAGTGGCCGGATAAAGAAAGCGTTGATGCGGTCGAAAGAGCTATGTCCGAGGATCCCCGTTTTGATCCGCCTGGAGAGGTTCCATTTGATCAACAACGTCTTATCGTGGGAGGCTTCGCACCGATCACCTATAGCAAGGGCGTTAAGAGCTGAGCCGCATGTCCATGGTCCGCTTCGTCCCGCGACCAGTGAATTCGTCGATCAAACCTTGAAGGTCTGCAATGGCCAACCAAACCTGACGAATGCAAACGCAGCGGTCAAAAAGACCGGGAACGGCCGGTTGGGGCTCTTTTGACCAGTAGTCCCTGCGATCCGCAGTGAACGACGGCACCGAGCCCTTAGCGTTGGTTGCTAAACGGCGCGAGCGAAGGTAGCTCCGTAGTATGAAATATACCTTGGGATTTCCGATCAAAGCACAGGCCAAACAGATTTGCGCGATCTGGGAAGCCGGGTGGCACGAAGCTCATGCCAACATTGTACCGGCTAGCCTGCGCGAAGTGCGCACTGCCAGCAGCTTCTTTGACCGTACCATTGCAAATCTTGCAAGCACGCGGATAGCGAGTGACGGCGCCGAAGTGCTCGGGTTTTGCATGGTCAAGGAAAATGAACTTTATCAGATGTATGTATCGCGGCGCGCGCGGGGAGCCGGTATAGCTCAAGCGCTGATTGAAGACGCTGAAGAACGTATCCGACTTGCTGGGCACAATGCAGCTTGGCTTGCCTGTGCGATTGGAAACGACCGAGCAGGTCGCTTCTATGAAAAGTCCGGGTGGACCAACACGGGTCCGCGAATTGTAGAATTCAACACTTCGGAAGGAACTTTTCCTTTGGAGGTATCAAGATTTGAGAAAATTCTGGAGAATAACAACGTCTAATGAGTCCACTCTCTCGCCTTTCCAATCTGGGAAATCCAACGTCCGGTTTCTGCGATCCACGACGTGCTGCGCTAGCAAAATCACTCGTGCTAGCGGAGGTCCGGAAAGGGCTCAAACTGGAGGTCAAATCGGAAAGCAGAATACGAATTCAACCGGTTAGCATGCAATCGCAATCAGGCAGATGCACCTATTGCACCCGCTGCCGTCTTTTATCACCATAAGGTTATGCAGCGCGTGATGATCATCGGACAACCCGGATCGGGGAAATCGACCCTTGCACGCCGTTTGGGGGCTTTAACCTTCTTGCCGGTTGTCCATATCGATCACATCCACTGGAAATCCGGCTGGATCGAGAGAGACCGGACGGAAAAGACGAAGATGACACTTGAGGTCATAAAAGACCCGCAGTGGATATTTGAAGGGGGTCATAGCGCTACATGGCACGAGCGGTTGGACCGAGCGGACACCCTAATCTGGCTGGATATTCCCTTGAACTTGAGGGCATGGCGCGTCTTGCGGCGCACTTTGCTCTACTATGGCCGGACCCGCCCGGATCTTCCTGATGGATGCCCGGAAAAGCTTAGCTTGGAGTTCTGGTCCTGGATCTGGCGGACCCGCCACACAGGGCGCCAGAAAATGCGGACGCTCTGTGACAATGCACCGGCCGACAAAACTATCTACCACATAACCTCTTCAAGAGAGGTCAACACTTTCTTTTCAAACCTCAGCGAAGCTATAGCAATTGGCAATTTGGGAATTCCCCACCGCTGATGGCACTTTACTAGGCCTCGACAATTGCCTCTTTGCTCATTCAGGTTTGGGCGGAGTAGCCATTGAATTTGGCTCCACTCTTTTCTCGGAAGCTGCAAAGCTCAATTGTGAAAGTCCGCTCTGGGCTGGGACCATCATGCTGCGTTTGCAATTACCTAAGACTGGGGCAACGGCAGCAACGGGCTCATTCGACCAATTCAGGATTGTCGCAGAGAATGGCCGCATCGAGCCCATCATCACCGATGCTGTAGTCTGTATGAACGTCCGCTAAACTGAATCTGCGACTGGGTTGGTGTTAGGGAAACAAGGGATATTATAATGTTTCTGCTGTGCTAGAAGCTTTCATGAAAGAAAGAGCAGGAGACACCAATTGGCTGATGTTACGGTAGCAAATATCCCTATAGGCAACCGCAATGCGATGACACTGATAGGTGGGATGAATGTCATCGAATCCCGCGACCTTGCTCTTCGCGTTGCTGAAACGTTCGTCTCAGTTACACAGGAACTAGAGATCCCCTACATTTTCAAAGCTTCGTTTGACAAGGCAAACAGATCATCGATCCACTCATTTAGAGGACCAGGACTGGACGAGGGACTGAAGGTGCTCTCAGATGTTAAGTCCGAGTTTGGCGTGCCCGTTATTACAGACGTACATGAAGTGTCACAGGCCCAACCAACAGCCGAGGTTTGCGATGTATTGCAGGTGCCCGCTTTTCTGGCACGTCAGACTGACCTGATAGCCGCCGTAGCTGCCACAGGCGCAGCAATTAATCTGAAGAAACCTCAGTTCATGAGTCCACCGCAGGTTAAGAATCTTGTCGAGAAGCTGAGAGAGTGTGGCAACAGTCGTGTAATGCTTTGCGAACGAGGATCATGTTTTGGATACGATAACTTGGTTGTTGATATGCTCGGCATCAGAACGATGCGGGAAAGTAGTGAAGATGCCCCGGTCATTTTCGATGTAACTCATGCTCTGCAAATCAGAGATGCGGCAGCAAATGCGTCCGGTGGGCGGCGCAGCCAAGTTGCTGAACTTGGACGGTCGGGCTTAGCAGTGGGTATCGCAGGCTTGTTTCTAGAAGCACATCCTGATCCGGACAACGCCAAGTGTGATGGTCCAAGCGCGTTACCATTGGATCGCTTGCGCGATTTTCTGACGCAGATGAAAGCGGTTGACGACTTAGTTAAGGGAATGCCCGATTTAGAGTTGGGCTGAGCAACTTATAAAAAGCTTCGCCCCGCTACGACGCTCTTGTCTGCTCTGGTGTCTTTCAAGAAGCAGCCATTGGTCTAAGTGTGGCGAAAGTCGGCAAAGTCCTGCGAAGCTGCCTTAGGTCACTGGTACTACTAATGTCCGGTTTGCGCCGTTCACGACTTGCCGCCCGAACGAAACTGAAAACAACAGTGAAGGGCCGGTCAGGGCTCATTCTACCAATTCAGGCTTGTCGCGGAGAATTGGCTGATATTCGGCGTGGTCGGTGCGCTGCTCCTGAATTGCCTGTTTGCTGACGTTCCAGTCCTCACAACGACCAGACCCACCCCCTCAGAACACCACTTTGAGGCCTGCATTTGCACTCAGAGCGCTGGTATCACCGGCGTTGCTGAGCCCGGTGGCATAAGAGGCTTCGCCAAAGAGATCCACGCGGTCGGTCAGGGCGTAGTTGCCGCCGAAGCCGACCCCAACGGCCCAGGGCTCACTCTCGGTCGTCAGGGTCGCCCCCGCAACATTCACCTCACTGCCCGCGCCAAACTCATGGAACAGGTTCACGATGCCATAAAGGCGACGCGTCTCCTGTGCCTCCTGCGCACCAAACTCAAGCCCAAGCCGCAGCTGCTGGCTGGACGCATCCTCAAGCGTCACCTGCTCCCCGTAGCGCTCACCCTCAAAGTCATCAAACGCAACAGAGGACAGGCTCAGCTGCGCCTGCGGGATCACCGTCAGCCGGGCGCCCAGGTCAAGCTGCTGTCCCGCCTCCACCGACAGCGCATAGCCGGTGCCGCCGTTGCCCTCGGTCAGGGTTCCAATCCTGTCGGCCTCGAGGTCGCTGGAGTAGGAGGCAAACGTGAACTGCCCGTCGACATAAAACCGGCGATTGTCATACCACGTAGCAGCCAGACCCAGACCCAGGCCCGTGGTGTCAATCGACCCGTCCCCAAACTCAGAGGTCACCGACGCACTGCCCGTGGCGTAGGAGAACTGCAGTCCGCCCACAAGAAGGCCCGCACCGCTCTCGCTCAGGACAACATCCCCACCGATCTCCATCTCCCAGATACTGCTGTCGAGCGCGGCCCCTGTTGTGCTGTGTTCTTCAGACAGCGTGACCTGTTCTGTCCCCATCTGGAACCACAGCGGGGAGCCTGCGCTTTGAGTGGCTGGGCCACCGTCCCAGGCCAGGCTCCGGAAGTCTTCCGAGCTGCCCCGTTTGCGCAGCGACGCAGGGCCATTGAGGGCCAGCAGCGACTGGCCATAGCTGTCATAGATCGGCGCAGAGGGTTGCCAGTTTCTCCCACCGCTCTCCGACAGCGCGCTCAACACCCAACCGCGGCCAGTCTCGGCCAGTGTATAGAGGTAGGCACCTGCGATCACCGCTTGCGCCCCGTCCGACATCACATGGTTGCCACCCACAAGGGTGAAGGTCGCGTCACCAGACTCGCCGTCAACAGTGACCACGTCGATCGCAAGCGGGGCGCCTTCCGCACCGACGCCGCCCACGCTGGCAATCAACACCTCCATATCGCCTGACACATCGCCGATGAAGTGAAGTATGTCGGTGTCCGTGCCATCCATACGCGCATCCAGGGCAAAAACATCCGATCCCATGTCCGACCCGGTGTAATTGCCCTCAACTCTGATCACGTCCCCCGTATTCCCGTCCTGCACGCTGAAGACCACGGAGCCCTCATTGGTCACTTTAGGACCTGCGATGGTCATACCACCTTCCCCACCGAACGCGCGGAACACAGACCCGGCGTCGATCGAGAGATCCATATCCACCGTGGTGACCCCAGACAGGCGCAGCGTCGTGTCATTCAGCGTGACGCTCTCCCAATTGAGGAAGTTCGCAGCTATGTTGCTGATGGTCTGGCCGTGCAGGGTCAGCTGATCGTTGTCGCCCGCACCGCCGTCCAGAACGTGGGACCCAACATAGGTGGTGTCGGCAAAAATCGTGACGGTATCGTTGCCCTCACCGCCATAAATGCCACCGGTGAAGCGGCCATCTTCTATCTTCAGGATATTTTTACCCCCCACAAGACGAATATCCCCGGTGAAACGGCCACGTTCCAAGGTCAAGGTATTGTTGCCCTCACTGCCATAAACATTACCGGTGATGCTGCCATCTGTCACAATCAGCCTGTCGTCACCGGCATAAAGAAGAATATCGCCGGTGATTGTCCCGGCAGAGGTGATGGTCGCTGTGCCATCGTCGTCTGCTGTCACAGCACCAGCTTTCCCGGCAGTCACCGTGTGTATCGCAACACCAGACGCATCCGCAGTCACTGTGGCGGTGACGGCAATATCAATCGTCCCGGGGTCGCTGGATATCGTTCGGATCGCGGCACCATTGCCAGCGCCGCCCGTCACAGTCCCGGCCGCGTCTATGTCAAAGCCTCTTGCACCTAACTGAACAAGGTCGTTCGGGGTGCTGGCGTCGTCATCCGCATCCACTAAATTCCCTGAAATGCGAATCCCGTCTGAACCCGATCCTAAAGCCGTGACCTCGGCAAGCGCACCCACGGTGACAAACGCCTTCGCCTGCGTCGCCGAGCCCGGATCAGTCCGCTCGCCGTTCACTTTCGCCTGCGCTTCGGATTCCGCCCAAATCCCGTGAGACCCATTCCCACGCGTGATGACTGTGCCGCGCTGCATCTCCACAATCACATCACCAAAGCCAGAGGTGTCCGCCAAAATCCCATGGGACCCACCTCCATCCCCCGTCCCCTCCGTCTCGATAGACCCTCCGTCCATGAAAACCTTCGATTCTTGTTCATTGTTCGAGTTGTCAATCCGCGCATAAAGCCCGTAAGAACCACTGTCATTCGTGGTGATCCTGCCGCCGCCCATGCTCACCAGTGCTTTGCCAAGGATGCCCTTTGCCTGCGCATAAGCTCCATGGGCACTGTGAGCGTTAATGGTGATCGTCCCGGCACTCATTTTAGCCTCAGCCACCCCCGCAGCCGTCGCTCTCCCGTCCGCGGTGGTCTGATCCTCGTGGGGATTGGCAAACGCCTGAATCCCGTGAGATCGGTTTCCATGCGTCGTGATCGTGCCACTAGTGCCATCCATTTCCGCAGTCGCATTGCCAAGGGCATCGTTCAACGCCCGAACCCCGGATGAATTTTTACGGATCGTCTCGATCTCACCTCCGGTCATTTTCGCCGTCGCCTTGGCCTTACTATCACCATCAGGGATGTACCCGAGTTGCGCCAAAAGAGCGTGCGCGTCCCCGCTCCTTCTCAGTTCCTCTGGCGTCCCCGCATATTCCACTACCTCCTCCCCATGTGTGGTGATTTTGCCGCCAGACATATGCACGAATGCCTCTGCATTTTCGTTGATGCCACCGGTCGTGGCCCGCAGGCCAATACCGTTAATATTCCGCGTCTCGATCTCCCCTGTAGTCATTGACGCCGTCGCCCTACCCTCATAATCCGCGCTGTTGTTGTCGGTGGATGCATTAACCGCGACTCTTAAGCCTAGGCCCGCCGCTACCACGATTTTGCCGCCCCTCATTTCCACAGTCGCATTGCCAAAGCCACTGGTGAACGCCGAAACCCCCTCGGATAAGCTACCGTCAGCAACAGTAATCTTTCCTCCGGTCATGACCGCCTTGGCCTCGGCTGCGCTCGCATTGTTGTCAATCTGCGCCCTAAGCCCTGCAGAAAGATCACTATAGATAGTGATGTTATCCTCATCATCCTGAATATCGAGGCCGTCCTCACCACCCAGTTGGGCCTTCACATTTCCAGTACCTGTGGTGCGCGCAGAAACCCCGTGATTGAAGTAATTGTCGCGCGTGACGTTGGCCTCAGCAGTAACCTTCCCGTTCTGCATGTGCACAAAAACATCCTCGTTACCCACATAATCCAAAGTCACCCCACGGCCGAGCACAGTGAATTCAGGATGGTCCGGCAGTACCAGGGTGTGAACCGCCATTGCTTCGGTAAAGACGATGCCATCAACGTAGGGGTCATTGCCAGGAAAGGTATCGAAAGGGGGGACTGTGGGGATAGCGTCCGGGCCACATTGGGCGTAGCCGAATGAATCATAAGTACAGGCGGCCTGTGCTGCGCTGCCGCTGAACAGCACTGCAACCGTCGCCACCACCGACAAACCTGGCGCAATGCTCGCCACGCGCCCCTTGAATTTGGTCAAACGACCACCCCGAACCGAGACGTTGTGTGAGTGAAGGGCGGGCTGGGTGTCTGAGGACTGGTTTGTCATTTTGAAACACTCCTGTGAGGGGCATTGAGTACGGTCGGGAAAAGGCACCGCCTGCTCCGCCGAGCGGACAGTTGGTTGGCATAAATGCGGGAATTGATACTTGCGTTGGCCGGAAGCGCTGTGACAGCCTCAGCCAGAAGCGAACCCCCGCCGGGGATCGGGCGCGATCGCGTCAAGCTATCCAATCCGGAAGCCACGATCAGACTGTCTATCAATCCACGAGCAATAGCTGGCCTGGGGCCGGATGTCAGAGTATCGGGGTGATGTCACCGGTGGGTGCTGCTGTCTGCGCCAAGGCGCGGCGCCGGAACTCGAACCGGAAAGCCGATGAAACCGTAGACACATCCGGACCGCAGATAACAGAATGAATCTATCGCAAATTTTGGCTATTTTCAGCCAAACACCCTGGGGGCAATCGATGCTTACCATACTAAATACTAGAACCAGCTTGCAGTCTTTGAGAAATTCCCAAGTCCTATGTTTGCATAGACACCAGCTATGGTGATCTGCGCCTGCTGGGTTCTAATTTCATCAACATGGGCAAGAGCTTGCAGATGTTCAGTCTGGCTAGACGAACAGTCGCTCAGTTGCAGTGGAAGCAAATTAGGTCCCGCTCATCCACCATTTTCCACGTGATATTGAATGTCTGGTTCTCGCGATTTGCGACCTGCTGCACGAGCGAAACTACGGAGGATGTCGAAGGTCTGGAAAGGGCTCTACGCACCAGTTCGGGCACCTCGCAGAGAAAGTTGGCAGCGAGCCCAACGTTGACTGACGCTGCGCTACGCACGAATGTCAGCAATGGCAAACAGAGGGTTGTTTCGCAATGATGGACTTAGAGCAACTTCAAGACCTACTTTCTGATTGGTACGAGGTAAGCCCTTCTGATCTTGGCGTTCCTGAAAGCGTTATTCCCGCTTGGTTGAACCCAATTTTGCGAGATTTTTATCGTCGGTTTGGTGCGCTGACGCTGCGCAATTCGCTGTTTGTGCATTCGGAATCTGAGAATTCACCATTATCATGCCAAGATCATGTAATTCCGATAGATGAGCTGAAGTCTGAAAACGGCTTTGCGGTCTTTTGTGATGAAAATCAGAGCGTCTTTGTCGTTGCGGCAAGCAATGACTCGTCTGATAGCGGAACATACGCAAGAGGCGATGGGGTTTCTGATCATTTTGTCAAAGAGTTAACTTGCGTTGATGTGCCATTGCAGGAGTGCCTGATTACTTGCGTTCTGCGCGAGACAATACTGAGCGTGAATGACAGATATCGCCGTATTACGCCCGACAGCTTGAAGACGGCTTTGCAAGTTGCTCGAATGGGAGAAACCGTAAGTAGTCGTTACATCTGGTCGGACAGTTATTTCACGTTCCACCTCTCAAAAGACGTTTGGTTCATGGACTGGGATGGCATGCAGTTTGCCGCACATCGTGGTCTGTGGCGGAAAAAACCGTCCACTTGGCAAGAACAAGTATTCGAAAATGGCGGAAGTTGGTCTTCTGGCCCTTCTGAACCAACGGTGACACAGAAAATTGAACGTTTTCTAGCTGGATTGCGGAAGTGAAGCAGCCATTGGGAGGTTCTTTTTGAAGGGCAGCAATGTCCGCATAGCGATCACTGATGCACTGCGCAGCGAACGACTGCGTCGAGCCCGCTTATCAGCCATCCGACGCCGGGCTGTGAATGTCCGGAATGTGCCGTTTGCGGTCCGCTGCATGTGCGAAAGGCGGAAATGGGATCAAGGGCAGCTTCGGGCTCATTCGACCAATTCAGGATTGTCGCAGAGAAGGTCCGCAGCGACCCCAAAGTGCAAAATGCTGCGATACTAAAGAATGACTACTTTATTAAATCGAGGCCAGAACATCCTGTTGTTTTGTGTGCCTTCCAGCATCACCTTGCGGAGGTATTTCTTCCCCCAAAAAAGAGCCCGGCATGAGGCCGGGCAAGTTTGTGGCGGGGATCACCACACAGGAAGATCGGAGTCTACTCGTCTCTTGCGAAATCCAACTGTGATTGAAGAGTGAGACGACGCGGTTGCCAAGTTTTCTTACGCCACTCCTAACCTTGTGAGAGGGGCGAGGGAAACCACTTTCGCTGGGGGCGCCAGAGGCACTTCCAGCGGTGTGCTGGAGTTTTCGAGAAACTCGCGGACGAGCCTAGGCAGTCGTGTGAACAATCCCTTTTCGATCAGTAACCGTCTGGCATCTGCTATGGTGCCGAGCGGGCCAGTGCTTGGTCCACTACCGATAACAGACGGATCAAGAATATCTTGCCGCGTGGTAGAAAAGGAATGAACCACCGCCGGGTAAGCTGCTCTCAAAATACCGCCCCCTTTCAGGGTAGAGATACATTGTCGTACTAAGTTGATCTGATAAATGTTCAGATCTGAAGCCAGTAGAAGCTCGTTGATCCGGATCTTGTCGTTCAAAGATACCCCGGCGACTGGTGACGGAAGCAGTGCGTATGCACCGTCACTGATGAGCGCAATTACGTTCGTTCCAACTCCACTATTTGCCAGCTTATCAGTAACAATCCTTGAGGCATCCAGCCCTTCCGCGTTTGGAATTGGGTGGGATGCCGCCAGCACCTCGCTTCCGTCGATCTCTCGATGATTTTCATGGCTTGTTACAGCGATTGCATCTTCCGCACTCACATCTCCGAAAACGTTGAGGGCGGTGTCCATCATGGTGCAGGCATCATGACCAACAGCTATGACGACGGTTTTGTGATTTAACGTCAGGCTGGACTTTGTTCTCCGTAACTCAGTCTCTAAGGGCGGAGGGCTTTGTACGCCCACCTGCATCGCACACGACAGACTTTTCAACGCTTGGAGTGCCATTTTGAAACCTCCCGATGTAATTCCAACTCGCCAATGAGGAGATGAAAAAAGCTCTGAATCAATCGAGTTTTCGGAACGAAATACGTGAGGAATTCGCACAAGTGTTCAGCAAGGATGCGATTAGCGCGCGCAAAATTCATAGCTTGATGAAGATAACACCACAAAAGATCGCGCATCCGGACGCCCATCTCCATCGGCTGACGGATTCGCCGAGAAGAAGCGTTGAGATGATGATTGCGAACAAAATGCTGGATTCACGAAGCGATGCCACGAGAGCAATGGGTGCCTTCGTGAACGCCCATACCGCGATCCAATACGAGCCGAGTGACATCAAACCAGCGGCAGTGCCAGTTTTCCACGCTGGTTTCAGGCCAGAAAATGCACTACGGCCTCGGACGGCGGCCGAGTAGATGAGCATTCCAATAGCATCACCGATGACCATCCAAAGGATAAACCCGGAGGAAGTGCCCGCAATTCTTGCGCCTATGCCGTCAACTAATGTGTAACTCGCTGTGAAACCGGCAGTACCGATCACAAAGAACAGTGCCGTCCCCCGAAGGCGATCTATGTGGCCTCCTCTCAGGGCCATCACAAAGATGCCCACCGAGATTAGGCCGACGCCCACCAAACTACCGCTGCTGAATGCCTCGCCGAGAACCAGCACGGAAAACAGAGTCACCAGTAGCGGTGCCGTACCTCTTGCCAGAGGGTATGCTTGGCTGAGATCAACCCTTGCATAAGCTTCCACCAGAAAAATCTTATACCCAGTATGAAGCAATGCCGCGGCTACAATCCAAGCATAGGCGGAGCTATCGGGTTGTTGTACGAATGGGAGAATTGGCAGCGCAGCAAGGGCTTGAACTATCGCCAAAAGTAGTACCGAAGATCTGCGGTCAATATCCAGCTTTACAACAGAGTTCCATCCTGCATGCAGAAGAGCAGCAACAAGGATCGCCAGAAATACGTGGGTTTGCATCAGTTACTCCCAAAACCATTTTTTTAGCTCTTGCTCCCGGTCCATGATGGATATTCCGACATCTTTCAGCGCACTCCGACCGAGCTTTGCCAGCGCGCATCTGGATCGGCGGTTTCTCGCCCATAGATTGAAAGTTGAGACTAAAATACTTGCCACTTCGTGTTCGCTTCGGTGAATGTGATCTGATTAGTGATGAAACGACTTCTCGCATTAGATAAGCACTTATAAAATCGAGATTTTCTCAAATCACTAGTGAGGATTTAGCACATGAAACGAGGAGTGTTACCTCTGAATGCGCTAAGGGCATTCGAATCTACAGCGCGCTTGGGCAGAATGCGTGATGCAGCTGACGAGCTTGGGGTGACATATGGCGCCATCAGCCGCCAAATCAGAGGGTTGGAAAAAACCCTAGGTATCGTGCTGTTTGATGGGCCAAAAAACAAGCTAGAACCCACCGAGGCGGCGCTTCGGTTGTTGCCTGCTCTTACCTACGGATTTGATCGTATCGAGGAAGCGGTCAATAAGGCCATGCAGGAAGAAGATCGGATCATAGACGTGTCTTGTCTTGGCACTTTGAGCATGAGGTGGCTAATCCCCCGCCTTTATGACTTTCACGACAAATTCCCCAAGATTGACATTCGCCTCACAACAGATGACGGACCGGTAAACTTCGCAAAACAACACTTCGATGTGGCTATTCGTGTAGGTAGTCCTGACCGAGCTGAACACAGCTATGAGCGACTATTCGACGATGCTGTTGGTCCAGTGCTGAGCCCGAAGATCGTTCCTAACGCAGGAATTCTCCATCCCAATGACATGAAAGATATTCCTCTGCTTCACACCAAAACCCGCAAGGACGCGTGGGCAAATTGGTGTGAGACGGTTGACGCCGATTTGCCGCACGAGGGTCGGGAATATGAGCATTTTTACTTCATGCTTGAAGCGGCGACAGCTGGGCTTGGGGCAGCACTTGCACCTCAAATCCTCGTCACTGATGACATTGATGCTGACCGCCTAGTGGCCCCTTTTGGCTTCCAGAAAACCGGCAACTTTTACTACGCAGCTTTTCGGCCTCGCTCCGGTCCACAGATAGCTGCGTTTATTGAATGGTTGGTTACGCAGGCGCAATCGGTCGATTCATGACCGGATTCAGCTCTGTGTAGAATCCTCACATACAAAGTCAGATACTTTCGATTGTGTCAAATTGAGACTCTGCGTTCTAAAGTTGTCAGTTTTGTAACGCTTTTATGAAGGAGAGCCAGCGATGCACGCGAACATTATTTTAGAGGATACAACACTTCGTGACGGTGAGCAGGCCCCTGGAGTCGCCCTTTCTGCTGAGAAAAAGCTGAAGGTCTTCGATGCTCTGCTCGGTGCGGGCGTGAAATGGCTGGAAGCTGGAATCGCCGCCATGGGCGGTGAAGAAGTGAAAGCCCTTCATCAGATGCTTGAGCGCAAGGACGAAGCAACCATTGTCGGGTGGAACCGGGGCGTTCGAAGCGACCTAGAGACAACACTGGGCTTGGGATTCCGAGCCATTCACATCGGTCTGCCAACGTCCAGTGTCCATCTGAAACACAGTGTTGGCAAAGACCGCTCATGGCTTCTTCAGGCGGCTTCCGACATCATCAAGGTAGCCAAAGACAAAGGGGTCTTTGTGTCCATCAGCGCGGAGGATGTGGGACGAACCGAAATCGGTTTTCTGCAAGAATATGCGTCTCACGTTGCGGATGCCGGTGCTGACAGGATCAGGCTTTCAGACACAATCGGGATGCTAGATCCAAAAGGATATGCGTCCCGCGTAACGGCCGTGAAAGAAGCTGCCGAGATTGATGTTCAGTGTCATTGTCACAACGATTATGGGCTGGCCGTTGCGAACACTTTGGCGGGGTTGGAAGCCGGAGCGCGCTATTTTCATGTTTGCGTCAACGCCATGGGTGAGAGAGCGGGGATGCCTGACCTTGCACAAATGGTTCTGGCTCTTCGAGACTTCCACAAAGTGGATGTCGGCATTGACACGACCAAGCTTTGGAACCTGTCGCGAACATTGTCGGATGCCACTGGCCAGGGGTTCCCGCCCTGGCAGCCGATTGTGGGTGACAATGTTTTTGCACATGAATCCGGAATTCATGTCAACGGTGTGATCAGATCGGGAAAAACCTTTGAGCCAATTGATCCGATTGACGTTGGTGGACATCGCCGCCTGGTTCTTGGCAAACATTCAGGTCGTGCCACGCTCAAGTACCACTTGGAGCAGTCCGGGGTCACGGTGAACGATGATCTCTTGCAGGGTTGTCTGGATAGCGTGCGGGCAGTCTCCATCGCGACCGGCTCCGAAGTATCGGTGGAAAGGCTCAAGGAAATCTACAGCGATGCCGAACGGCAATCCCTGCCGGAGGGTGTACACTGATGGCTATCGTGAATGACATCATCGCCGCCCATTCGGGTGGTGAACCGGTGGAGGCCGGTCAGCTCGTCACCGTCAATGTGGATAAAGTGTATGTTCAAGACGGTAATTCTCCGACCATAGCCAAGATATTTGGCGACAACGGGTGTAACTCAGTGTTTGACAAGGATGCCGTCGGCATTTTCTTCGATCACTCAGTCATTACGCCGAACATCGCAATCGCCAATCGCTTGAAGGAGGCACATGCATTCGCCACGCAACTCGGTGTGCAAGTTTTTCCGCAAGGTGCAGGCATTAGCCATGTGGTTGCGCTGGAGAATGGCTGGTTTGGACCCGGGGAGATCGTTATGGGCTCCGATTCCCACACGTGCACGGGTGGGGCCGTACAAAGTCTTGCCTTGGGTATGGGTGCGTCTGACATCGCCGCTGCTATGATGACCGGCGAAGCTTGGCTAAAAGTACCTGACACGGTTTGGTTGAACATCAAAGGCCGGCCTCTCTCCGTGACAAAAGCCAAGGATGTTGTTCTGCATGTGCTGGCAACGCTTGGCCAGGAGGACTTCCTTTATCGCTCAGTCGAGTGGATGGGGCCTTGGGTCTCCGAACTCTCACTCGACAGCGCGGCGACAGTTGCCAGCTTGGGGGTCGAACTCGGCGCAAAATGCGTGTTTTTGCCCGATGGTGCAGGGCGGCCAGACGGAATGCGTCAGATCAAACCAGACGCGGGCGGGCGTATTCTGGAGGTCGATATCACCGATCTACCACCGATGATTGCCAAGCCACATTCGCCATCGAATGTCGTTTCCATTGATGAGATGTATCACACCGAAATCGACTATGTTTTTGTCGGCAGCTGCACCAACAGCAGGCTGGAAGACATTGCGGATGTCGCTCATTTCCTCACGGGTAGGAAGGTCAGCGATCGGGTGCATTGTTTGGTGACGCCCGGCTCGAAGGCCGTGTATCTCGAAGCTGTTGAAAAGGGATACATCAGCGCACTTACGGAAGCAGGTGCAGTTGTCACACCACCGGGTTGCGGTTCTTGCCTGGGCACCCAAGGCAGCATACCGGCAGATGGTGATCGCGTTCTGTCCACTATGAACAGGAATTTTCTTGGCAGAATGGGGAACCCAAAAGCGGAGATCTATCTGTCGTCGCCGCTAGTCGCAGCACACGCAGCTGTTCACGGGCGAATTCCCTCCGTGGAGGACCTGCTATACTGAGAGCCTGAATGTAAGAACACGTCGCATCTCTGGCGTCATTTCCACAGATGACATAATCCCCGGCCGCTACAAACATATGCACACTGACACGTCTAAACTGGCTCAGCATGTATTTGAAAACCGGTTCCCTGGCCTGGCGGCGACTTTCAGCCCCAACGATCTGATCGTGGCCGACGATACGTTCGGAATCGGGAGTTCACGGGAACAAGCTGTTAGTTCTCTGCTTGCAGCCGGTGTCCGCGTAGTTGTTGCTCCACGCTTTGGGCGAATTTTCTTCCGAAACTGCTGGAACCTTGGGTTGTTTGCTATCGAAGCGGATGCCCTCTGCTTCGCGGAAGGCGAAAAAATCGTGGTGAACATTGCTGGTGGGACACTGATCGGTGCGGATGACATCGTTCACTTTTCACCACCGCCAGAACGGATGCTGGACATGGTGGCAGCGGGTGGCCTCATCCCGTCAGTGCTCAGCAAGGTCAAAAGACAACCGGTAGAACTCGAAGGGAGCGTGGATCATGCTTAGATCAAGCATCAACGGATTGCCCGAACGCCGCCGTGGAGAACTGCGCAGACGGTTGACCGGCAAAGGGCCAGTTGTTTTTTGTGAGGCTCACAATGGCCTTTCGGCAATGATTTCCGAAAACGCCGTATCAACGACCGGGGAAAAATTCGACGGCCATTGGGTTTCGAGCCTTACATGTTCGGCTGCGCGTGGATTACCTGACATGGAGATCTATGTCGCTGAACGACGCCTGGAAATGATCGAGGAGATATGCTTTGCGACCGGCAACCCCGTTATCGTTGATGCTGATACCGGAGGTGATGCCGTTAGCCTGGAATACTTGATCCGTAGGTTGGAAGTTCTCGGTGTGTCCGCGGTTGTCGTAGAGGACAAACGCCACCCGAAACGCAACAGTCTTGATGGCACTGAGCTGGATCACCTGGAGGAACCATCGGTTTTTGCGCGGAAGATACGCCGGGCTAAAGCCGCGATGCTCACCGACGACATGATGTTTATTTCCAGGCTGGAGAGCTTAATTGCGGGTGGCAATTTGTCTGATGCTCTCAGCCGCGCGGAAACATACATCCAAGCTGGCTCCGACGGTATAATGATCCATTCAAAAGATCAGACGCCCGATGAGGTTTTCGCATTTGCCGACGCCTTTCAGGAGCTGCGAAGCAGCTTCGACAAATACATCCCGCTGATGTGTGTCCCAACGACTTACAACACGGTCAACGTGCAGGATTTGGGCGTGCGTGGGTTCGATATCGTAGTTCATGCAAACCACCTTCTGAGAGCGGCGCATATGGCAATGAGTTCTACCTGTCAGCAGCTCCTTGAGAGCGGGATGTCTGCAGTGTTGGATAACAAAATTTCGCCGGTGAAAGATCTATTTTCTCAAACCGGCTACTACGACGCAATGGAACGCGACAACCGCGTGATAGAGGGGGCATAGCCAATGAAAATCGCTTTGTTCACAGGTGATGGAATCGGCCCCGAGATCTCGGCGGCGACAAATAACGTTCTGATCACGGTTCGCGACCAACTTGGGCTCAATCTGGAAATTTCTGCTCAGCCCGTTGGGCTGAGTGAACTTGACCGCTACGGCACAACGGCACCAGCCAGTGTTTGGGACTTGGTGAAAAACTGTGATGGCGCAATTCTTGCGCCGCTTTCGACTTACGCATATCCAAAACCCGAGGATGGTGGCGTAAATCTGTCTTCGGAATTCAGGACCAAACTCAACCTTTCTTCAAATGTCCGGCCATGTGTATCGCTATGCGACGTTGGTCAGGCGATGGATCTCGTTGTCGTTCGTGAAAACACAGAGGGTTTTTACGCTGTGAGAACGATGTTCCAAGGCGCCGGGGAATTCATGCCTGATGCAGACTCGGCATTCGCGATAAGGAAGATCACCAGAGTTGCAACCCGACGGGTTGCCCAAACAGCTTACGAGTTGGCGGCAGAGCGTCGCAAGAAAGTATCTGTCATCCATAAAGCAAATGTTCTCAAACTGTCGGATGGGCTATTTCTTGATGAGATCCGCCAAGTGGCCAAGCAATATCCAGCCATTGAGTTGGAAGAGGTGCTTGTGGACGCAGCTGCGTCACTGCTTGTTCGTGAACCATCATCGTTCGATGTCGTTTTGACCAGTAATATGTTCGGGGACATATTATCCAATCTGACCGCTGAACTATCAGGGGGACTAGGGTTGGGACCGTCTTTGAATATTGGTGAGAATTTTGCCGTCGCTCAGGCGTCTCACGGTTCGGCTCCCGATATTGCTGGGCAAAATATCGCCAATCCGGTTGCTCTGACTTTGTCTGCAGCGATGTTGTTGGATTGGTACGGGAACCAACCGTCTGCTTTTCGCAAACCATACCTCATGGCGGCATCGACAATCAGGTCAGCAGTTCGAGAGGTGCTGGCTCGGACGAGTTCCAGAACACGGGATCTGGGTGGAAGCACGTCAACGACAGATTTTTCCCAATCCGTGTGCAATGCGATACCTTCGGTCCTCGCATCAGCGTGACAGGTTGATTTGTTGAAAGTAAAGGGCATTTGCGCTACGCAGGTGCCCTTCAATCACTCCTAGAACACAGCGTACATCATCTAAGCTCGCGGGAATGAATGCAGACCTACATTTTATTTGGCTGGAGGTCTGGTTTGTCCGCGTCTTTCCTGTTCATGCGGCGTGCAGTGAATGTCGATCCATACCGGACCGGCCCTTGGTGCAGACCGCGGCGAAGGCGCCAGGGGAGCCCAACTTGACCAGTGCTGCGCTGTGAACGAATGGCAGCTTGCGCGGGTGAGCAACTTTAAACCGCACGTGGTTTCCCGGCACTGAGAACCTTGCGGTTCTAAAAAGCTGCGTTCACTGTTTTCATTGAAGGTAAGGGAGATCCAAAATGGGAGACGCACTATCAAACGCACTCCGGAAAGCAGCAAAAGGTAGTGGCTGGTCCATAAAGCAAGACATGCTCTCAAAGCAAAACGAAGGATATGCATTTTCCGTACATCCAAGAAGGGGGGCTTTAGGGTGTATCGAGTTTAGAGCAAAGCCCATCGTCTGGGACACTACGCTTTGGTCTATCCTTCAAATCGAAGGCAATGAGGCAAAGCCTGTCAGCTTTCGTTTTTCGGGCGCATTTACCTGCGATTGCCCCGCACTTATCCAAGAAGCTGTGGACGATCTCAAAACAAATCCAGAGACAGCAGAAAAGATGGTTGAGCTATCTAGCCGGGCTCTGGAGAAGCGAAACATTTGGCAAGGCTATGATCTTTCTAAAGCTGCTGAGCGTGAACAACCGCAGCAGCTCTACAGGTATCATATAACTCATGTTGTGGATCAGATTTGCCGAGGCGACCATCAGTCCGCGCAGCAGATATGCACGGCGGCGCTGAATGGCGATTTGGACTTGCGTCATACGCTGTATTCGACTGACAAACTTGCGCCAACACGTCCGGATGGTAGCAGAGAAAGCCGATCCTTTTTTAAACTCGCCCAGCTTTGGATGGATCGCTTCTAACTATTGACATGGTACACCTGAGCGACCCAAAAGCTGACTTCGGCGCAGCCGCAGCGAAAGCTCACTTTGTCCCGCTTACTTGCAACTGATAGATCTTCGTTGAATGTCCGGTTTGCACCGTTCACGACGTGCTGCACGAGCGAAGCCTCAAAATGCAGTTAAGGTCTGGTAAGGGCTCAAATCACCTGTCTGAACCCGCGCAGCGAATGACTGGAGCGAGCCCAAAGTGCGTAATGCCGCGTTTCGAACGAATGACTGGTTTCAAGACGCCAACATTTATGTCTCTCGATTTGCAGTTCTGGTATCCATCTTCAAGGTAGGAATGCTAGCAAGCACTCCGCCGCCGATGATGATCAAGATTCCACCTGAAATGAAACCAATGCCTGGGTATTCACCAAATCCAACAACGCCCAATATCATTGCGAATATCAGCCATGAGTAATCAACGGGCCCGACAATCGACAGCGGCGCAATGCGATATCCCCGGATCGTGCAATACTGCGCGAGGACTGAAAGCGGTCCAAGCGCAAAGCACCCTAAGACAACAGCCATACTGACGGATTTCCACTCAAAATATGCCGGGACGCACATCAGCAGAACGCCAAAAGCGCTGATGTGAAGCATCATAGAGAGCGCGCTTTCAGTTTGGCTCAGCAGTCGGATAAGCAATCCTTCGGAGGCCATCAAAAAGGCGCTGAGCAATGCAACTGAAGCCGGAATAGCAGCGAGTCTACTTTGGAATGCCCCCTGAGAAAACATGATCAACACCGCGCCTGCAAGCGATATCAAGACCGCAAACCCATGGCGTACCCCAACGTATTCCTTCAGGAACACAACTCCAAACAGAACTGTCACAACGCCGTAGAGAGTACCGATAGCCGATGCGTCTGCTACAGGCATATGTGCGGATGCCCAAGTGATTGTGGCGGCGGCGGAGCACCCAAAGACTGCGCGTATAAAATGCCGGAGCGGTACTTTGCTTTTGTACTGAACAAAGGATCCCAAACGCACCGCCAAACAAAACACGGTCACGCAAGAGCCGATGTACCGTAAAAACAGGATTTGAAATGTTCCAATGGCCCCGTCGGCAAATTTGGCGGCGGCAAAGATAACAGTGAACAGGGCTGTGCTCAGCAGTACCCAAAGGATGGCCTGAGCATTGGTATGAAATGATGACATGAAAAACCCGTTGATGAATTTTGTTATTTCTAAAGACCGGTTCCTATTGCGATCAAACGAGTTATACTCAACTTGAGTGAGGAAATTTGATGCAGACTACCAACGCAATATCATTGAATGCACTGCGTGTGTTTTCATTGGTAGCCCGGCATATGAGCATCAGGAAAGCCGCAGAATCGCTTGGGGTAACTCCGGGCGCGGTCAGTCACCAGCTCAAGACGTTTGAACATTCTTTGGGGGTTCAGCTTTTTGTGCGGCGCAACAACGCGATTGATCTGACGGACGCAGGCGCGCGGCTGTTTCGACAGTCTGCGCCCAGCCTTCAAATGCTTCACACTGCGCTTGAGGATGTCGTTCGCGACACGAACGAACTTCGCGTTCGGTCTACGATGTCATTTGCCGTACGTTGGCTGATACCTAAGCTACATCTCTTCAAGTCGAAGAACCCAAATGCCAGTGTTCAGGTTGAAACGTTCTATGATATAGACAATCCACCGACTGGAACGGCTGATGTGACAATCAGTTACTTCAAGCGCGATAAATGCCCGGATGGCGCACGCATCCTTTTTCATGATGTCTGCCGTCCGTATCTAGCGCCTGGATTACTGTCAAAACTAGTCGACCCACTGGACGTCGCATCTATTCCCGCTCTTCAATGCACAAAAGGGAACTGGGATTGGCAGCTCTGGCTCGTCGAAGCTGAAAAAAGCGACATGCAGCTTAATTTTGCTGAACATTTTGACCTGGATGATGCCGCCTTGCGTGCCGCATCTGCGGGAATGGGAATGGTGCTTACATCCGATTTTATGGTTGAAAACGATGTCGCCGAAGATCGTCTTGTTCCGTTGCCCAATAGCAAAGACATCAATGTCGGATATTATACCCTACGTGTTGATGGGCGTGAAACAGGATTGTCCAAGCGATTTGTTAGGTGGTTGGAAAGTGCAGCTGAAAGCCGCCATTAATGTCAACGCTGCGAAAGCTCAGTAGGCCCGCTCATCTGCCTTAGGTCACTGGCCTGTTTGCGCCGTTCACGACTTGCGGAACGAGCGAAGCCTCAAAGTGCGGTGAAGGTCTGGTAAGGGCTCATTCGACCAATTCAGGATTGTCGCAGAGAAGGTCCGCAGCGAGTCCATGCGTCCAACTTACTGTAGCGCGGCGAATGTCCGGTTTCGGTATTTGGCAAAAGGTGTATCCTGACATCATCCTTCCAAACAATGAGGACCGTAACTCTGTGCCAACACAGACAATCAGCAAGCGCGTGCCTTGGGTCCTTGCCTTGGGAATGTTCGTTATTGGTACGACGTCGCTCAGCATATTGGGCTTGGGACCGGCGCTGACGCGCGATCTGGCCACGGACCCAGCAGACGCGGGGTGGCTCGTCACAGCAT
>NZ_JBQFPW010000023.1:0-50823 GCF_056536585.1 Ruegeria sp. CK2 | reverse complement strand
AAAACACCAGCTCCCCGACGCTGCTTGACCATTTGTGCAGGTCTACAAGTCGTATGGTCCCCGCATCTGATGACGCGGCTTGAACCGCACCGGGTTTACCGGAGGCTCCAACTCGAGAATATGATGAAGCCACAATGAGCAAGGCAACAGCTTGTCATACACAAAATCGACACGCCAAACGTGGTTGGGGTGGGATGGCCGAAGCCAAATGATTTTGCGGTAGTGGTGGTATAGCCGTTTGCGTTTCTTGTGACGCTGCGGTTGCTGCAGCCCCTGCCTTGCCCAGAGGCATTCCAGCTTCGTGTGATTCACAATCCTGCCTATGATCCGCAACAGTTCAAAAACCATGTAGTAACCGTAACGGTCACAGCTCTTGGCAAGGCGAATCATCGCAAAGCACAGATCATGATCATTCCTTGCACAGGCCAATACTGCATCTAGTTGAGGGCTTTGCGTTTTACCACGCCGCGCCGGCGACTATGAAAAGCATGGATCCGCCGACATCCATCCTTTACAGCACCATGTCCCACACCGCTTAAGCGCCGGGGTAGGGCTACCTACGTTTCACATCGGCAGGTTTTTGCTCTGTTCCCCATTCCAGTACAAAACGTCGCTCACTTCTATGATAGTCTACGGGAAATCCCGAATACCTTGCGCAACACTAGGTCGATAATCAGTCTCAAACGCTTGAAGCTGCGGAAAGACAATCGATAATGGCACGCCGAGGAGTAGTTAACTCGTTCAATCTGGATTCGATCGCTTGGCGGTCTTCAGACCAGTTTGAGTTTTTGCGCGAAGAATTCGCACCTATGTCCGGAATGCTGGTGGAACGACGAGAACCCACAAGATCACCGTTCGAGTTTAGAGTTCAGCGCTATAGTGTTCCGAGTATTGCCTTGGAGAGCGCAACTTTCGGGAATCCACTGCAAGTTCGCGTAACAAAAAAATCTATGGCGACTGCGATGTCGGATCGATTGTCTTTACACTACCGCACGGCTGGAACGGATAGTGCAGCCATTTTCGGAAACAACACAAGCGTTGCTGGACCTCAAGATCTGAGAATTATCGATTTTCAGCGACCCTTTTATTCAGACTTGTCCAGATTTCAAAGCTTGAATCTGGTGTTGAACCGCAACGACGTACTGAGTGAACTTCCCTTAATACGCGACCAAGGCGGCGAGTTTATTCACAATAGCTCACTATCCAATACGCTGCGTCAGTTGATAATATGCATTTTCCAAGAACTTAAATCTGCCCCCGATGCAGAAGCTGCTCAGATGCTCAGTCATCTTCGCCAGCTTACCATCGACACACTCCGTTTTCACATGATTCGAGATTTGAACAGCACAGAAATACCAAGTCAGTCCAGGCTGAACGTAGTGCTTAGCTACATTGAAAAGCACTACAATGAACAAAACCTGACACCTGAAAACCTCGCCGCAGCGACTGGCATGTCTCGAGCAACACTTTATCGACTTTGTCGTACAATAGGTTCACCTCGGTATTTAGTCCAAAAAACAAGACTCAGGAAGGCGGCTGAACTTATTAGATCAGGTGAAGGTACAAACATTGAGGCTCTTTCGCATAGAGTTGGTTTCTCAGGAAGGCAGTCTTTCACCCGCGCCTTCCAAAGGGAATTTGAATTGTCACCCAAGGAATACAGACAGGAATATTCATCCTGCGCCAAGAGTACTCCAGATCAAAAAAAGACGCCTTGCCGATGGAGCAAAATACGAAGAACTTCGCTTGAGCGTGTCGACAATAGGGGTTCATGCTGCTGGTTAGGTGTTAATCAAGCTGGCGTCTGCAACGGAGAGAAATTTGGCACAACACCCGGTGTAGCAGGAGGAATAGGCATTCTTTGAGCGCCTCATTCTTTCAATCCTCATCCCTCGAACGGGCACAAACTTAGGTTGTGTCGCAAACTCTTAGCAAGGCTATAGTCCACCTCCCGCTGGTCACATTTATCCTTCCAGTTTAGACAATTGCTGAAAGCCAGAAATCCTAGCGCGGGGGAATTGACGTTTTCCGATCATGTTCGCTACCTCGATGCCGTCCAACGTAGCGGAGGCAGATCCTAAAGACTTGAAACCGCACATGTGGCGAACACGCCGCTTTAAGAACCGATGATCCTGCTCGATCATGTTATTCAAAAACTTCGATATGACTGTGTGTACGTTGACCGGGCAACCAAATCGCTTCAGAGTTTGGTTCACCCCTCGAATGCCTGCCCCATTGACGCCACTCTTGTCGATCACGATTTTGTCCCGGATGCCGTTTGAAGCCAAAGCCTTTGCAAAGGACATAGTCGCGGCCGCACCATTCCTCCGCCCAGGCAGCATGAGATCAAGCATGTCTCCTGCCCAATAGAAATACATGCACTTGTCACGAGCTCGCACGAAGGTTTCGTCCATACGCCAGGATTTCTGTGTTGAGCGCTTCTTCGATTGCGCTCTTGCAGCGACCAACTGCAAATACTTTACAACCCACCTGTTGGAGACGCGCGGTCAATCCGCACACCGCGTTCGGCCTGATCTTTTCTAAGTCACGATAGGATACTGTGTACCGCAGATAGAAGTACACAACTTACAATACTGCTGCTCTGGGGAACTGGCAGCCCTTCAATGAAATCACACTAAAACATGTTTGAAAACTGCTCGGCGGGAACAAACTTCAAATTTCACACGCCAGTCCACCGGGCAACAGAGTTTGCAACACATCCCACTAGGCCGTGTTGACAGAATGAAAGTCTGACATGTGCGCGCATCACGATAGCTGGTGCCTATCTAAATATAGGATTCCGGTATTTTCCAATACAGCTATCTGGTTCTAATGCTGGATCGGGGTGATTGGACGCACTTACGGGCAATCAAACAGCAATACTTCGCAACGCTGGCTGGGAGTACAACTTCAAATATCCGCTCATCACTATCGCGTTCAGGATGCGAGCCAGATCAACATCGATAGCCTTCCAATTTAGATTGGATGTGCCAGCGCCACAGAATTCATCTTGGTGAAGAGATACTTCAACATTACCTAGCCGATCTCACTTCTGGAGTTTTATCAATGACTTATTATGTAAAATCCGCTCTGTTGGCTCTTGCTTCCGCCTTGCCAACGCATGCGCTTGCAGATTGGGGCGGCGCATATGGTGGCCTTTCACTTGGCTCAAATATTACAAATGAGCTGTCCGCCCAAGCGGGTGACATTTCCGTGAATTCTGAGGCTGACTCGAGCATTACTCTTGGCGTGTTCGGCGGTTACCATGTGCAAAATGGCGATTTCGTTTTTGGCGGCGAAGTAGCTGTCCTACGAGCCCCCGATCTTGAATTCGAGTTTAATGGACGAGAGTTCGATACAGACTTTGATCTCTTGGATCTGAAAGGTCGTGCTGGTTACGCGGTCAACAATACCTTGATTTATGGTGTAGCAGGCTTCTCGCGCGTCTCAGAAAATGACGACGATGCCACCGGGTTTAACTTTGGCGTTGGTGCTGATTTCGACTTCGGTAACAACTTCGTAGTCGGGGCAGAGTACCTCGCGCGGCGTGCAACGTTTGACAATGATATAGATATTGACGTCGATCTTGATACACTTACTCTCAAAGCGGCATTCAAATTCTGATCTAGAATTGGTACCATCTCAAAGCAAGCCGCGCCAAGGATCGTGGCTTTTCAGACTAGCTTTTGGGCTTTGGTAAGGCCATTTTGATCGAGTGGTTTCCGGTCGAAAACCTCGTGCCATTGGTCAAGGTCATGCTGCGCTATTTGGTGTTGATCAGCCACTTTCTACCCCTTCTCTCTTCGCGTTAGCCTTTAGAGAATTCTGGATGATCGGCTGATCATTCGTACTAGTTGGCCGTCGTCTGTTTTGCTGAAACATAATAATGGGTTTGGGCATTCACTCTAAACGTTGTGACGCTTGCCTAGAGTACTCAACATGCGGAAAAGGCCCACAAAGGGCAAATTGTTTTGCCTTGCCTTTCATCGCTGAGCCAAGCGAAGACGTCAAAGAACGCTTGCAAACTGCTTTGGTCCGATCTGCCAAAACCGATGACCGATAAACCAACTTGGAGCTATATGACAAGCGGATTGACCAGCGTGATCTTTGAACACATGACTTCAGGAAACTTCGAAGCTGTAGGAGTTCAGCTAAAAAATGCCTTGGAATCGATAACGTGACGAGCGAAACCATGGTGACGGCGCAAGTGCCCGAGGAGGGAAGATCAAGACGACCAGTGGCTATGGGCTTTACGCGCTCAGCAAGGGCGATGGCAAGGCGGTCGCCACTGCGGTGCGGCAAACTCGCCGTGGAAGGGTTAATTATAGAAATGGTCGGCGATACCTCGAATGAATGTGCTTGCCCGTTAAACTTAACCTGTTTGGCCAGGGCATGACCTGTTACGCTGTTTGAGCAGCGCAACGCCAGTGTGTCAGCTCGTCGAGACGCGTGATCTTGTGGTCAACGATTTGACAAGCACCCACGTGAGCCATACGTGGTGATCGACGCCCTTGAGCTTGGCGGTTTCGATCAAAGTGAAGGCGTAGCCATGGTTTTCCCATCGGCTTCGGAGCCTGCGAACATCCAGTTTTACGGCCTTGAGTAACCTCATCTGACTGATCCAATCAACCAGATCTCGAATTCCTCTTCTATTGATTATTCATAGAGCTCAACTGAATACTACCAACTGGGTTCTGCATCTCCGCACCGATCCATAGCTCAAACCTATCGTAAAATAGAAACTAGGAATTGGCGCTTCGGCGCGATGTCGTGGGATGTGTTTAATAGCAAATACCACGCGAGGCGGTCGGAGTTATGAAAAAAGGTTTCACTACAGGTGGTGCGATTGCGTGCTGAACTCCTGAATATATTAGTCAAAATCTTGTCAAATTTGTTGGTTTGAAGGTTCTAACGTGTTCACGATTTCCGACTGGTTGGCATTACATGACCTGCAAGCATCCGCGCTGCGCAATGTGCTCACGGCCCACTACATGGGTGAATTGAAAGACCATTTGTTGGAAGCTGAAGAATTGCCCGCTACGAAAACTGCTGCAGCACGTCTCAGAAGCCAAGAAGAGTGTTTCAAGACTTATGTAGTCCCTGCTTTGGCTGCGGGCTTCCCAGAGAATTCAGATGTTGCGAAGATACTTCAATGCAGCGAATTCAAATCACTGACAGAAGGGCAAGTCTATCGACCGCAGACTGTAGATCGGGGCTCGGTATTACCGCCCGTCATTGTGATGGACTGGCGGACGCGACCGGAAGACCTGATGTGTTTGGCCCACGAGGCCGCGCATACTCTTCAGATCATACTCTCTGGCAATGACACAATGCCTCCCATTGCACGCGAAACCTGCGCATTCATTGCAGAACTACTTCTTTTGCGTTTTGTGCAAAAGAATGATCCCGCCCTTCACCTGGCATTGGAACAAGTCTGGGCGGAAGAGAACGCAGCCTACCTGCTAGGTAATCTGGATAGTTTGGCTGACGGATTGCTAAACCTGAATACGCCATATCACTATTACATGAATTACCCTCTTGCGCGGCTATCGGCGGTGCGTCTCTTCGCCAGCGACAGCATCTCTCTGATAGATTTGTTTTCGAGCGGAGTATCGGCAATGAAGCATCTGCCGATAGAGGAGATGGCAGCACAAGCCGCTAAGCTCAACTATTACTTCCCCAAGCTTCCTGAACCAAACAAAAACACATCGAAACTGGATTTCTACCGAGATATTGAGGCAAACAACAATCAGGAGAGATCGAAGCTTCAAGGCTACTACACTACGCTTCAGGCTCACCTGTTCGCGGAAACCGTTCTTATCTGGCTATCAGAAAATCAGCGGCCAATGGGATGCGCGACTTGGGCTAGGCGGTACAACGACAACACATCTGAAGTTACACAGCTAACCACACCGTTCGGTGGGCATGTTCGATTACAGCGATTACTGGACAAAAAACGCAAACCTGCAAACTCGAATGACCTTCACGGACGGGGTGAGCCAGCATGATTGCCGATTACTATTACGGTGTTGGCGCTGCCAACGAGCTTCTGGCTCATTCTGAATGTCATCAGAATATCGAGACGGGCGAGTATCTCGAGATAGAAGTTGTACCTCCGCTCTGGTGTAACCAAGCGCGCTTTTACCTGAATGACGACATACCCACAGCGACAATCACATGGGCTTGGCTGTCTGAAAACGCCCAGACGGACATTCATGCGGCAAGCCGCGCTTTTGCGGAAAGCGAGTGGAACTGCGAAGTTAGGTTCTTCTTCAACGATTGGATTTCGCCCTATGACGACATCCGTGTTGTTCTAATAGATATTCCGCACAACGACGTTCCAAATGAAATCGCCACAAGCCTATGCCGCATTCCCGACGGTACTGTTCGGCCGATCAATCGCTGGACCGGGATCAATCTAAGAAAGTCCCAAAACAAGAATACGGCCTCTGAGTTGATTGAGGACGTACAGAGTGGGAAGAAAGTTTGTTCTCTTCCCAAACCCAAGAGACAGGCGCATCAGCTTGATCTCGAAAATCCGGCTGATGTCAATACAGCCACAACAAGAGGGATTCTCCAATGAACCATGATCTAGAAACCGCCAGGGCCGGCAGTAGTGGAAGAGGCCGTATCCAGACGCCGGTTTCGAATTCTTTCGTAATATCAGAAGTTTAATAGAGGATTGACGGACATGGGACTCAAATTTTCTGCCGTTTGCGCAATTGCCCTTCTTCTTGCTGCATGCTCGCAGCCAGAAGAACCTACGCCGGTTTACACTGCACCCGAATATGACAAGTTCGGCACACCAAGCTGCCCGGCAGGCACAGAACTGGCCAAAACCGAGGCGGGTGAAACTGTCTGTAACCAGGCCGCATCGTAAACAGCTCGCGGTCGGTTTATACCCAGAACTGCCCTTACGTATCGCCTAGGAAAACCGCCCACGTGGCGGTTTTCTTCTTGTCTGCGAGTCGCCATTCGGTTGTATTACTCAACGACCAGACCGCAGAGTATTAATTCGAAATTTCTTGACCCACCTTATCGATAGCACCCTTTAGAGCTGGCCGTGACCTAGCCCGAAGAGTATTCCTTCCGCGTTTGGGTTTGTTCAAACCTCGTTTCGGCAGCCTTTTCCTTTTCGCTGTCACCAAGCCAACATTGACAGTCAAATTTTACAGTTCCCGATGCATTGGTTGCGGGTATCGTGTCCAAGTCAGCATCGGGTGGGTTGAGTTTAGAGATCACTCCCTAATTCTAAACAGAGATCATGTTTAACCTGTCGTATGAAATCTCTGCCTCAATAGTTGGAGGAAACGGGTCTCTAAACGACTTAACGAAGAGTTCGTCCTTCGGATTGCTCCAAGGGGTCTATAGAACTGGGGGTGATCAAAGGGCAAAAAAACCAGACGGTCTTCCAGATAAGGTGTCGTTGTCGCCATTGGCATCGTGGTGATCAAATCAGTCTCGGCAACGATCTCTAGCACCGAGCGAATTGAATCGGTTTCACAGCCAATCTGCATTGACCGAACACCAGAGGCGATCATGGCTGCTTCAGTCTGTTGCCTCAGTAGGCTACCTCGTGAATGCGCAAGCCAGATCTGGGCTTCGAGATCAGATGACATGATTTGTTTGCGATACGTTAGCGGGTGGCCTACTCGGCACATTACTCTGACACCGTCATCGATGAGGTTTTCGAATTCCAACCCATCAACTTGCTCTGCCAGGTTCTCTGGCCCGAAGACGAGATCAACTTGGCCGCGCTTCAACATTGTCCGAAGTTCATGGACCAATCCAGTACGTATCTCGACACTACAATTAGGGTTGGCCCGAATGAATTTAGTTAAAACGCTGCTGAGAAACCTTCCCGACACAATCGGCGGTGCGCCGATACGCAATTCGCCCACGGAGCCTTTTGCTGCTTGATCCGCGACGATACCTGCTTGCTCTTCGGCCAAACGGATCGCCAGCCCGTTTCGAGCCAGCCGCAGAGCTAAGTTGTTAGGAATAGATCGGCGACCCTCCCTTTGAAACAGGGATGTACCCAGGCGGGCTTCCAGGGTCTTCATATTCCGGCTGAGCGCCGGTTGGGTTGTGCCAAGCCGATTGGCAGCGGACTGGAAAGAGCCAGCCTCGACAATAACGGACAACTGAGCCAGGTGCTTGGGATCTATTTTCATATCTGATTGTTATGTATAGAGCCGAATGTTTGATTATTCCATATAGTTTAAAACAGATAGTCTCGGGGCAACGTCTATGGGAGGACACAATGCTTTATTTCAAATTACCAAGCCGGATCATTCTGGCTGCCGCACTTGCAATGGCGCTGCCTGGAGTTGTCTCGGCAGAGATTTTCAAAGGTGAGACTGCCGGGGTTGGTGACCCGGTGCACACCATGTTTGTCGCCTTTTCGAACCAGGCCGGAAAGGTAGGTGTCGAGATTCAGGTGAATGCGGGGCAAACACTTACAAAGTCGATGCTCGAAGGGGGCAAGGGTGATATCGATTTTTTCTCGACCGTACCGTCTCTTGTCAATCTCATGGCTGGGCAAAAGAGGATGTACGAAAAGGTTGAGGGTGCGCCAGAATTCGCAAGTAACATCCGCGCTATTCTTGGCTTCAAGGCCGGGGCGTACCATCCTGTCACACTTTCCGGCTCGGGCATCGAAACATGGGACAACATCAAGGGTAAGACGGTCTTTACTGGGCCGCCTGCTGGTTCGGCTTCGGCTACGTCGGAAGCGTTGATCAAGATCATCACGGGATATGTGCCGGGCGAAGACTATACTGCGGTGCGCCTGAACTGGGGTGAAGGGTACGCAGCACTTGCAGATGGCAAGATCGACATGATGGTGCGACCGGCGGAAATCGGCTCCGCGAACATCGAACGGTTTGGCCTGTCAGGTGAGTTCCGCATTCTTTCCATCCCCGAAGACAAGATTGACAGTGAAGAGATGATGGCGCTGTTTGGTCGGCCCGGGCGTGGCATGATGCGGTTTGATGGTGACGTCTACAAAGGCCAGCTGACTGATGGAGAGATCACCGCACTTGGCTTCACACAATTTGTTGGCACCCATGCCGGTGTATCTGAAGACGTCGTATACGATGCGACTAAAGCGTTCTGGGAGAACCTTGATGAGGTTCATGCGACGGCGTTCTTCCTGAAGGACGTGACAAAAGAGAGCGCCTTTACCTCGGTCAATGTTCCGCTGCACCCAGGCGCCTTGCGCTATTACCAGGAAGCTGGGTTCTCAGTCCCCGACGAACTTCACCCCGATTCTTGATGCGCCGACAAGCCGGATTTTCAGCTCGGCCGACAAACGCACTTTTTGAAAGATGATCTGATGACGGATGCGATCCCTCTCGTTCGTTTCGCCCTGCGGCTGTTCTCTGCCGCCTCTGTGGCTGCTTGTTTAGCACTTGGCCTCATTACACTCTATTCTTCGGGCGTTGGGTTGATTGACCCGAAACTGCACCGGGCCATCGGATTTGCCTTGGCGCTGATCATCGCCGTTGCGGTTTCGCAAACACGTCGGGCCGATCAGGGAATATCGACGCAACTATACCTTGCCATTGATGCTGCCCTGGTCGTCGCCGGGCTCTGGTCGATCTGGTCGTTCCTTTTCGTTCAGACAGAAATGGAAACGGCATTATACGATGTCACTACCAAGGATGCGCTGCCTGCGCTCGCAGGTTTGGTTGTCTTGCTCGAGCTCTGTCGTCGCCTGTGGGGATGGGGCCTTTTCGCGGTCGGTACATTTGGCGTCCTGTATCTTTTGTTCGGGCAAGATCTGCCTGGCATTATGGCGCATTCCGGTTTCTCACTGAAAGAAGTCGCCGAAGCGCTCTGGTACAACACCAACAAGGGTGTTTTCGGTTCGATCACCAATATCGTGCTCAGTACTGTCTTTATATTTATCATCTTCGGCGTATTGCTCGAAGGTACAGGAGCGGGCGATACCCTGTTGAAATTTGCTTTTCTGGCCACGCGCCGCACGCGAGGTGGTCCGGCTCACGCCGCTATTCTGGCCTCGTCATTGTTTGGCACCATGTCGGGTTCGACCGTCGCGAACATCGTCGGAACCGGTACATTCACCATTCCTATGATCAAGAAGCGAGGATTTTCACCGACATTCGCGGCGGGAATCGAAGCAACGGCATCCTCGGGCGGTCAAATCATGCCGCCGATTATGGGAGCAGCGGCGCTTGTGATGGCCGATCTGACCGGGGTTGGCTACCTCAACATTATCATCGCGGCTCTGTTCCCCGCATTGTTTTACTATTTCAGTTTGTTTTCAGCCGTAACGGTCGAGGCGCGCAGACAAGGTATCGAAGTTCAAGAAATGACCGTAGATGACCACATTACCCGAACGGACATGATCAATTCAGTGCTGTTTGCCGGACCCATTCTTGTCGTGATCGGGTCACTGCTGTTCGGCCTGTCCACCTCCGCTGCCGGGTTCTATGCCGTCGTCGCTCTGTTGGGGCTTTCCGTCATCAATCCTGAGGTCAGAGGAGATCCTTCACGGATTTGGCGGTCTTTTCTCAAAGGGGCGGAAGCCGGAGCAACCCTGTTGATTGCCATTGCTGCCATCGGAATTCTTGTCGGGTCACTGGATTCTACCGGGCTTGGCCTGAAGCTGGCCAACATAATCGCGTCGATCCGGGGCGAAAGCCTGTTCTCTGCTCTGCTTGTTGCCATGGCTGGGGCACTGATCCTCGGCATGGGAATGCCGACACTACCCGCCTACCTCATCATCATTCTCGTGATGGGCCCGGCGATCCAGGCATTGGGAGTGTCAATGCTGACCGCACATATGTTTGTTTTCTACTATGGTGTTGCATCCTCACTGACACCACCTGTCGCAATCGCGGCCTATGCAGCGGCACCAATCGCCCGGGCGAATCCGCTGATGACCGCATTCATGTCGTTCCGGCTGGGTATGGCCAAATTCATCATCCCGTTCGTCTTTGCGTTCTACCCGACAATCCTGATCGTTGAGGAATTCAGTTTGCTGCCATTCCTGTGGATCGTCGCCCGCACTTGCTTTTGCATCTGGCTGTTTTCTTCGGCTTTGTCCGGATTTGATCGGCGCAAATTGTCCGTGCCGGAAATCGTGGTCCGCTTTGTGACTGCGTTCGCCTGTCTTGTGACCGAGCCTATGTTCCATTTGCCTGCCGTTGCGCTAGGCCTCGCACTCATAGCATTTGATGTCCGTGCGGGCCGGTCTGCGGCAACGAAAACCGAGGCAACCCAATGACAAAACAACCCAACTTTTTGTTTATCATCACGGACCAGCACCGGGCCGATCACCTTGGCTGTTATGGCAACAGACTTGTAAGAACTCCGAACATCGACAGGATCGCTGAAGGGGGCACTCGTTGGGACAGGTTCTATGTTGCTAACCCGATTTGCATGCCCAATCGTGCCTCGATCATGACCGGGAGAATGTGCTCAGTGCACGGGGCCCGTCATAACGGCATCCCGCTTTCAAAAGATCACACCACCTTTGTCGAATTGCTTCGCGACGCCGGATACAATACCGGACTGATTGGAAAATCTCACTTGCAGAGCTTTACCGGTCTGCCCGCAACCAAGAAGTTTGAAGCCAAAGAGGGGGCGTCCGCCCCATCCCAGCACCTGCGTGACGCGTACAAGAACAACCGCCATTCACCCGATTATGATCTGGAAGTCGCACCCAGGTGGGATACACCCTTGGCCGAGCGGTTAAAGGGTGATTTCTACGGGTTCGGTCATGTTGAAGTGTGCGCCGACCACGGGGATCAAGCCTCTGGTGACTATCTTCTTTGGGCCCGCGAACAGCACCCGGACTTCGATGGACTAACCGGCCCTGGAAATGCGCTTCCAAGCAATCGAATAGATGCACCACAGGCCTGGAGAACGGCGGTCCCCGAAGAGCTTTATTCCACGTCTTGGGTTGCCGAACGCTCAGAATCCTGGTTGACTCAACACGCAGAACAGGACGCTCCGTTCTTTCTGCAAATGTCTTTTCCTGATCCACATCACCCCTTCACTCCGCCCGGGCGTTACTGGGACATGTACGATCCCGCAGATGTTTCCTTGCCTGCATCCTTTGGCAAGGGCGACCTGCCCCCCATCAAAGCGATGCGCGACGCGATGAAGAAGGGAACCGATCCAAGGGACAACCAGAACCCGTTTGTCGTGACCGAGAACGAAGCCCGAGCCATTATCGCATTGACCTATGGCATGATCACCATGATTGACGACGCCATTGGCCGGGTTCTGGCGCGACTTGAGGCGTTGGGGTTGGCGAACAACACGGTGGTGATTTTTACCTCGGACCACGGGGACTACATGGGCGATCACGGCCTGATGCTGAAGCTGTTGCTACACTTTCAAGGGATCATCCGGGTGCCGTTCATTTGGAAAGATCCAGCGGCTTCGGCTGACGGGAAGGTAGAAATGGGCCTAGGCTCTTCCATCGATATTGCCGCCACCATCCTCGCCAGGGCCGGGATAACTCCTTTCAACGGCATACAGGGACGTGATTTGCTCACAACCGAACCACCTGAGGCAATCATCGTCGAAGAAGACAGTCAGCGCACTATGACAGGTTTTGAACGCCCACAGCGGGTGCGAACGGTGGTAACAGACAGATATCGAATGTCACTTCGTGAAGACGAGGAATGGAACGAATTGTATGATCTGAAACGCGACCCGGAAGAGGTCGTGAACTTGTTTGACGATCGTTCAAGCAAAGATGCCCGACACGCGCTGACCGAGGCGATGCTGCGTAGAATGATTGAACTCCAAGACCGCGCGCCCTTGCCCGCTTATCGGGCTTAATGCAACGCAGGAAACGTCAATGAGCCGCTAGCAGAACAAAATGAACCCGGCAATCAATAGCCCGGCTCCGAAATTTCGATACGATCTTAATTGATCGCGAGGATCTCGTAGTTGCTCACATTAGTAACGACACCGTCGTCCCAGCCGCCTTTGACCAGTTCGGAGGCTTGTGCATTAAGCAGTCCTGCAACCTGTCCTGCAAAATGGGCTTCGCGACCTGAGTTATCAGCGAAGATGTCGTAGATTGCGAAATTACTTTCGTCGATCTGAAGAGCAACCCAGAACAAGGTCTTTGGCTCGGTCTCAGCAACGATCGGGCCAGCTGCGGTCAAAAGAGCTGCCAATTCGTCAGCTTTGCCGGGTGCAGCTTCGATAGCGATATAAGTGGCTGTCGTTGCGCTGTAGAGATCAACAGGTGCCTTCGCAGAAAGCACATTCGAGTTGTATATGTTGGCAACGACGCCAGCATCCCATCCGCCGGCGACAAGAGCATCGGCGTTCTTATTCAGCGCACCTGCGACGACACCGGAGAAGTGCGCGTTCCGCGCTGCTTCATCGACGAATATGTCAAAGATCGCTAAAGTGTCATGATCTTGAAGTGCGAACCAAAGATCGGTTCCCGGCTCAGTTTTTTTCACCAAAGGCGCAGCACCGGCAAGAAACCGGGCGAAGGCTTCAGTTTGGCCGTCGGCGGCTGGCATTGTGATGTAGCTTGCGGTGTAGTTGTCCATGACATTTTCCTGTGCGTGAGAAGTCGTAGATGTTGCAATCAGTGCGATTGCGGTCAGTGCGATAAGGATATGAGTTTTCATTGGCCGTCTCCTGCTTTTGCAGTTTATCTGAATTCTTTTCGATGCACTTTTCTCACGATCGTTGCCTCAATCTCCAATAGCGAAATTCTATTCTATGATAGTTAAAAGCTATGGCCGTTGATGGTGATAAGGGTGTTGTCACGTTAACCGTCGTTCGGTTGCCGATGATATTATTTGGACGCAAGTGACATCGATGAATTCATCATCCATCAGCTACAAGCGTCACCGATTTCCCCCTCAGAGGATCTGTCGAAATCTTTGGCGTTGGTCAAAGCTAGCGCTCTGATTGGACGGATTTATTCCGCGAGCTCAGCAAATTGACAGAATCCACTTGTCGAAGATCCGAACTGACCTTTGCGGATCATGTTGGCTACTTCAATGCCCGCGAGTATCGCCGCTGCTGATATGAAGCTTTTGAAACCGAGCATCGGCTTCGTGAGCCGCTTGATGAAACGATGATCCTGCTCGACGATGTTGTTGAGGTATTTCGATCTAACGGTGTCGATCTGAACAGGTATCTGCAACCGTTTGAAAATCTTGTTTACCTCCTTGATCCCGGCGGCGTTCCTACGACGTCTGTCAATTGTAATTCGCGTTGGGATACCGTTGTGATACAGCGCATTGGCGAAGAATTTCTTGGCCGCGGCGGTGTCTCGCTTCGCCGACAACATGAAATCAAGGGGCTGGCCGTCACGGTCCACAGCGCGGTACAAATAGACCCATTCACCGCGAGCCTTCACATAGGTTTCGTCCATGCGCCAAGATTCAGCTGTCTTGGCCTTCCTTTTCTGCACCATCTGAGCGACCTTAGGCGAGTACTTTGCAACAGAGCCCACCGAGGCCGGTGCACCATGAAAAAGAACTCGCGCAAAGCAAGACCGCCCAAGAAAACGCCAGCACAGGCCAAAACCGTCTCGCCGCCGTGCAATCTGACGCCAGAGCTCTGTGACCGCCTGCGCAGAGATATGATGAAAGCTTGTCAGGCCGTGGCTGAAACTCATGGGCTGACAGTGGAAGGTGGCGATCTCGCGGATATCGACCTGCGCCACAGCTTCGAAATCAGTTTCCGCGTCGGCATTCCGATGGAAAACGGTGCGATCTACTCACCCGACAAGGCCATGTTCGAGGTTCTCGCGTCACATTTTGGGTTAGAGCCCTCCGACTACGGTCGCACCTTCCGGTCGAAAGATGAGCTCTTCCGCATCGTCGCCATCAACCCCAACAGACCAAAATATCCTATCAGCGCAGAACGCATCGCGGATGGCCGAGGCTTCAAATTCCCCGCCGACAATGTTGCGATGTATTTGCAGCGTTCAGGATTATGAAATGTACACCGTTTGTTCCGCCAAAAGCCCAAATATACAGCTTCGAGCCAGTCAGGCCAAAACCTCGCCTTGCGATGTCCAGCCAGCTCTGCCTTCAGCTTCTCGTTTTGATACGTCAGAGACTGAACCTCCGCCATCAAACGCTGGCTGACAGCCCGCAGTTCAGCGGGGTCGTCCGGCGCGGCACGAGGCTGGTGAGCATGTTTTGGGGTCACCGCTCACTCAGAAGGGTCGGCTATTTACCCCCTCGACCGACCCTTCAAGGCAGCAGCTACGCGACGCATTTCCAACCAAGGCAATCAAAAGTCAGCTTCAGCCTTATACGATGATGAAGACCACCCTATGAAGCTGCTCAATCCCTGCATCGACCATATGGTGACGCCTCAAACTCATTGACAACGCGCGTCAATATCCCAAACCACTCGGGTATTCTGGCAATTTGCGTAGAGGACTGAATACAGATCTCTCTCGCACGCGCAGCCATCTTGACCAGTTCTGGTGCACCCCGAGCGAGTGCGGCCATCTGAGCGGCGGCATTGGCTTCTATATTCGGCTCGCCAATAACAACGCCATTGACGCCATCTTTCACCTGCTTTCGCAGTCCAAAGGCAGTCGATACGATCAAGGGGCGTGACCTGAACAACGCCTCTGTTGAGGTCAGCCCGAAACCTTCCTCGCGAGACAATTGAAACACACCAAGTGCGTTTTGTTGAAGTCGGCCCACGATTTCGGCATTCACATTTGCATCATCCATCGACAGGCATGTTAGATATACTTTGTTTTTTATGTCCTCGGGCAAAGCCTCACACATTGCCTCACAGAGGCGATAGTATTTCTCGCCCTCGGGATCATCCGAAACACCTTTTGGGTCTGGCCCAGCCACCACCAATCGTGGAAGGTCCGGAGTATTAGCCTTGGTCTCATGGAATTGCGCATAAGCGTCGATCACACGATCAATTCCCTTGAGGGCATCCCAACGTGATACGTGCAAAAAATATCGAGACGCAAGAATACCAAGCAATGTAGATGATGCATGAGCTCCAAGGATTTGAGCCGCATCATTCAGTTGATCACCCGGAAGCTCTTCATAGTGCCGGTTTTTGTAGGAGAATGGGCATATAGAGGGTTGGATGAACTCCGTTGGCTTAGTTACATTGAATTGATACGCGGGGTCACTGAGGACAATCCGCTGGAACGGATGCAAAAACTCTGTCAATCGCGCCCAGGTCTCTCGCACCAACAGTTGCTTGTGAGGATGGCCAATATGACAGCGCCAAACGGCGGGGTGTGGGTGAGCTTTCAAAAAGCTAGCTGCAGCCCCAAGGGGTTGTGGATCGTGGACGAACAGCATGTCATCTGGCGCGATCAGACGTCCCAGTTCGGCCGACCCAGCCTCAGACTCCATCCGATAAACAGACATCAATGCGCCGAGATCTACACCACCTTTATTATGAAGTGCATTGTGCAAGCCTTTCGTGAATTGAAAGAACTCTTGGTCACACGGCTTGAACACGAGCCACCCCACTTCGAAACCAAGTTCACGCATAAGACATATATGAGACGGAAGCATTTCGGCGACCCCCCCGCCAAATGCGGTTGAGTTTATGTGCCAAATCTTGCGATCCCCAAGCGCATGGTGGAATTGCGCAGCAGCTTGTTTGACGCATTCAAGCAGTGCGCCATAGAGCCCAAGTTGTTCTTCGTATTTATCTAAAACTGACCCTTGAACGTTAACCTCATCAAAGCGAAGGCTGCGCGAAGTCGTGGTAACTATCATGCTTGTTGCCACTGCTCAACTTCTTGCGCACGCACTTGCATTGTATTGGCCTCCAAGAAGTTTTGGAAGTCAGGTAGCCAATCGATAATCTTGGGATGGCCATGAACCGCATCGCCGATACCGATACAATCGCACCCAGCAGCCACGGCTGATGCGACGCCTGTGTGGGAATCCTCAAATACCAGACACCGGTCGGGATCCACTTTACACTGTTTTAACATGGTCAAATACGGCTCCGGATATGGCTTTCCAAGCCGCACGTCTTCCGCCGTGATCATGACATCTGGTGGGATTATTCCTGCAACATGGAGCCGATGCATGGCAGAGATGCGCGAGGAAGACGTCACAATACAGCGATTATGTAGTGGGAGACTGTGGAAGAATTCCGCAGCGCCAGGAACAAGAGACAACCGGTCCATTGCGTCAACCTCGTATGCCGCGATCCGCTCTGCCTCACGTTGCGGCCAGAGCCCCGGGAGAATATCCGCTACAAGATCAACGTCCCGACGGGAACGAGATTTTCGGAGGACGTAGTTGGGACAGACGCGTTCTTCGATAGCCCAGCGGCGTAGCGCTGCCTCCACAACAGCTTCTGAGGCGACGAGGACGCCGTCGAGATCAAACGCAAAGCGGTCATAGCTCTCCATATCAAGCTGAATCATGATTGGTAATCTTCTAGAAGACCGTTGCGACGAACATCAAGCGACATGCAGTGCAACCCGCCACCCAATATCTGCCCGTGCCTCCAGCGCACAGGCATGGTATCAATTCCATGCTTCTCAAGCTTGCGCATTAATGGAATCTGCTCCTCTTGGAGCATCACTTTATCCGGTCCCAAAGACAATAAGTTCATCCCGATCGACTCACTGGCCAATGCGAGCATTTCACTATTACCAGAATGGGAGAGATCCATCGGATCATACCAGATCTTGTCCCAAGTGCGCATGAATTCCGGTAGTAAGTCGATGTTCAACCCGCGGTGAACAAGCAACAGTCCGGGACGTAGTGCCACGAGCTTTGCATCAATATGATTGTCAGCAATGTTGATCTCGTGGACGCGGTATTTCCCTTGAACGTGATTTTCTAGCCAAACGCGTCCTAACCGGTGATTTTCAGTGGAGCAATTAAACACTAGATCGCGCCCGAGACGGAGGATCTGCGCACCATCGAACATGGCTTCGAACTTCTGCAACTTGGGAGCTTCTTCAGTGTAGCCGCGCTCGATTGCGTAGCTGAAATCGAAGTTCTCTTCGCGCATTTGAGACCTTGGCACAGCCGTGTATCGCGCTCCATTGCGCATGTACTCGGTGAACATCTCTTTATAGAGATCCGCTTCGAAATAACGGCTGCGCACCATCGGTGGCGTTTCAATGATCTCGTTGTCTAAGACGATGAAAACGTCGCGAGTCATCATCGCATGGCCGAACGGAGCTTCCCACCAAGGCGATTTGGTGATCATCACATCGCTTAGCACCTCAGGCCGACGAACAAAGATACCCTCACCCTTAAGCTTACCTGTAATGCCCTCCAAATCCTCCAATGCCTCATCGCGAATTTGGTTCGTCGGCTTACCGCCAAAAGTCTTCCAAGTGCCGGTTTCGTCTTCGAAGTAAACCTCTTTCCCAATATTGTCGTGAAAAAACAGCCGAAAGGAAACATCGTTGGAGTAGTCGAGATCGAAGGGAACGCCAATGACAACTTCTTCAAGCGGATCCCACCCATTGTGTGAGTTCACCGTTGCGGTCAATACTTGGTCTTTCATAGTCGGTCTCCTCTATAGTTGCCCAATGATGTTTGTTGGAAAGGCACGCTTGTTCGGTCGCGCAAAAGGCATCTTTGCAATATTCGATGATCGAGGCATCGGATATTTGGTCGTCGAGGTTGACTGCTGTCGCGTACTCCACCAGGCAACGGTCCAATGAGGCGTGAAGCATATTAAAAAATTCGACATTCATAGCCACGTTAGACATGTAAGTGGCTGGATATCCAATATAAATCCCGTTGCGAAGGCAGGCTTGCGCAAATGCTTCGCCATGTGCTTTACTTGGTAAAATGATGTCAAACATCGTTTCTTTTCCGAGCACACGGGCAGGTATACCGTGGCGTTTAAAAGCTGCTTCAAACAACCGTTTCAAAGCATGGCCCCGGTCTTCTAACAGCGACGGGATAAAAGCCTGTTTGAAGATGTCTTGCGTGATATTTGCCGCGACAAATGCCCGGTTCTCCCGCAAGTACGTATTGCCGAGATAGGCGGTATTTGCCCCGGTCATCGCGGCCTCGGTTCCTATGACTGCCGACAGACCCACGCCTTGTGCCAAACCCTTGGCCAACGTGACCAGATCCGCCGGAATGCCATGTGCTTGGCAATATCCCCCCTTTGCATAGCGCAGGCCGCACAACACTTCATCTACGATCAGTAAAGCACCTTCTGCATGCGCGAGACGGGCGGTTTCGTGCAATAACTCTGGCCCAAAAACAGACGGCTCTGGTGTAAAGAACACGGCAGCGACTTTACCTTTGTGGTGACCTAACTGTTCCTTTAAGAGACGGAGGTCATACTGAAAATCTTGTATGTTTGTATCCGCCGCTGGAGCGTTTTGTGACCAAGGCGGTTGTTGAAAAGTATCATGCCAACCGTGAAAGCCTGCCGTTAGAATTACCGGTCGATTTATTGTGTACCGGGCTATCCGCACGGCAGCTTCGGTGGCGCAAGATCCTGTACGCAAAAAGAACACTCGATCATGTTCTGGAAATTGCTTAAGCAAGTTGCGCGCCAATTTTTGACGTTGCTCGCCTACGGGTGAGGGAAGAATGTCAGTTTCCTTCATCATCGCACCTGCGAAGCGCGATTTGAAGCCCACGTCGTTGCTCCCAAGCGGAGATGCTCCGCTGCAGGAGGTCAGGTCCAAATAGACCTTGCCATCGATATCTTCAGCAATAGCTCCATTTGCGGTACGGAAAATGATAGGAGACCGGGATTCACGCTCCCAATCGGTGAGATAGCCAGTGACTTCAATATCTGACATACGAACGGCTCCCTTTTAGCAAATCGAAGATGCCATCCGACGCGCATTGGCCATGATGGTATTGGTTGGGTTGCTGCTGCCGGCAAAGTTCATGACCGATCCGTCCATTGTGAACAGATTGTCGATTCCGTGAAATTTGCCCAAAGAATCAACGACGGAATGCGATGGATCGTATCCGGCGCGAAGTGTTCCATGTAGGTGCGAACTGCCCTTAGCATGTTCGAAAGGTTCGCGTGAAATCTTGGACGCGCCAAGGTTGCGCAGCACATCTTCCGCTCGCTCAGCCAGAAACTGGATCCGAGCCAAATCCATATCGGAATTACGGTACTCAAACCGAATACGCTGCACACCCATTTCGTCGGTTTCATCGCCCAGAATGATACGGTTATGCGACCAAGGTTCCTCACCCGCGATATAGTGGAGACGGATTAAACCGCAATTTGCCTCTGGCGTGGCCAAATTGGCCTCATAAATCAAACCGGCGAACCCACTTGGCGCCTGTTCATTTTCATAGAATGCGTCTGTGTACACCGTGGCGTGCGGGCCCCAATGTGGCGATGAGAAGGTATCATCGCCACTAGCATGGCCCGTGGAATACCCGCTAATCTTGAACGACAAACCACGTCCAACAAGATCATAATTGTTACCCAAACCATTAGGTGCGTGCGGCCCTTTTGATCTCAGCATCAAGGCGGCGGACTGAATAGCATTACAACAAACAATAACTTTGTTTGCTGGCAAAAAAAGTGTTTCAGAGGTCAGGGCTACCAAGCATTCCACACCATCCACGACATTTGAAGTTTTTTGCAAGATACGATTTACGAAGCATCCGTAGAACACTGATATCGAGCCTGACAGTCCGCTATCGCCCAAGATATCGCGCGTAAATACGGACGCTTTCGCAGAATTTGGGCATACTCGTTCATCACATGCCGAGCATTTGGAGCACCCCCCCTCCATTCCTGGGTGCAAGATTGCCAATGGAATGCTCTTTGGCTTCATTCCAAGATCGCGCATAGATTCAGCAATCCGCAGACCTCGTGCACTTGCCGGGTAAGCAGGAAAACCATTTGTGCCACTAACACGCAATAATTGCTCTATCTCGGTGTAGAATGGCTCAAGATCTGCCAGTTTGATTGGCCAGTCTATTTTTAAGTCTGAGGAAATATAATATGATGCTGACAAGTCTGGTTGCTGATACCGAAACGTAATGGCGTCGTAAAATTGCATACCACCGCCAACGCAACACGCCGTCCAGGGGTCACCATCGACGGCATTATCTTCAGTAATAGCTTTGCTGTAGGGTGCTTGGTGAGCGTGATGAATTTGACCAGGAAACGTGAGCCCACCATACTCTAAAATTGCGACATTCTGACCATTTTCAGCAAGCGTCCGCGCAACGATCATTCCGGAGGGTCCCGATCCAACAACCAACGCATCAAATTGCGAAAAGTCTACTTTAGATGACAAGATATGCGAAATATGTGTCACTCTAAATAGTTCCCCATGCCATATCGATAATGATTTGACTGCAAGTTCATGGCCCGCAAAAACCCAACAAGTAATCGAGTTACTAGGATGCGGTACTCTGTTGAGGTATTCGTAACTGGCCCTTCTCATTTCGATCTATCCTCAAAAATGAGGGGTTGAATTTGGCCATGCCTGCACCATGCGCTTTCCGAGATTGACGTATTGCCCCTAAAATTTCCGCGTTCAGATTTGGAGTTCGCTCACCCTTGAAGTAGCTGGTCGAGTAGCAAACGAACGCGCAAGAACCGTTTCGCGGAAACCCAAATAACTGGGATAATCTTCATCAAACGCTATGATCTGCTTTGACGGCTCAGCAGGATCGCTAAGCGAAAGGCCTCATAGCTGCTTCGCGCTACGGAACGCCATGATTGCCATCAGTGCCGCCGCACACGCCAATCCGGCACAGAATCCTATCCAAACACCTGGTGCGCCAAGTTCAACTGGCCCGGCCAACGCCATCCCCCCACCAAGTCCGACTACCCAGTAGCATGTTGTGCTAAGAACCATCGGCAAAACCGTTCGCCGAAGACCACGCAGAGAATGAACAAATACGATCTGCCAAGCGTCAAACAAGAAGAAAGGTGCGGTCCAGCGTAGTAGCCCGACCATCAAGTACTGCGCCTCGACCGACGTCTGAGAGCCGGAGAAAACACCGACCACAGCATCTGCGAATACACCGACTATGACGGCTAGCATAGCAGCAGCTGCGCCCGACACTCCACCACCCAGAAGAAGCAGGCGGGAGAGGTAACGATCTCCAGCTGCACGTGCAGCTGCGATGCGTGCCGATAAAACCTCACCCAAGGCACCGCTCATTGCGTAGTTTAATTCCATCACAGCGAAAACGACCGAGCCTGCAGCAAGCCACAGTTCAGAGTAGAGGCCGAGCAAATAGAGGACAACGATGAACAGAACGCTTTCGAGCGCCTGCTGCGCCCCGGCCGCCCAACCCACACGTAGGATCTCAGCAGCTGTCCGCATAGTCGCCATAAATTGGAAAGCCCTAAAACGCACAAAACGGACGCGCATTGTATAGCCCAACAGAGCAGTCGCCGCCGCCGCGTTTACGGCAGTCGTGGCCCATCCCGCCCCGGCGACACCGAGACCGTCCCAAGAGCCCGAACCATGAACGAGGACGATGCTACCTACAAGGTTGCACAGCACGATTCCGATAGACAGCCATGTAATTGCACCAGTATGACCAACGGCGTTCAAGACGTTCTTCAGCGCTACAAACAGTAAGGCAGGGGCTATGGCCCAAGCCAGCACGCGGGCATACGCATCGAACGCGATAACGAGGTCCGCTTCATATCCGCTAACAGTGAGAATGCGTCCCGCGCCATGCCCGATCAGCACAGCAGCCAACGTAATTGGTACTCCCACAATGATCGATGCGACAACCACGCTTCCGCAGTGGTCTGGGTCGGGCCTTTCCGCCATAAGAACAGCACCAATTGATAGTACTGCGAAGCCGACCACCATAACAGACAGTAGGATTGTCTTAGCTAAACCCACGGCAGCTAATTCGGTAGTGCCGAGTGATCCAACCACGGCAAGGTCGGTCAAGCCGACTAGGATTTCGGTAAGGTAGAAAGCGCCAATGGGAAGCGACATCCTCACAAGAGATCGTGCAGTGATTGAAGGAGTTGATGATTGCGTGTCAGACATAGAGATACCGTGCGTTTGCACAGTCACCCTAAGAGCTGATGACCGAGGGCCGCCGAATACAACCAGCGGGGTAGCTTACCAAGGGTGTGGATATCAACTGTCTGTAGAAAGATCAATCGTTACGAAGCTGTTCTTTATACGAGGCGCATTACCATGCAGTTCGAGCTCGATCTGGGCCTTCGCTGTCCCATATGCACCTCGTATGACAATGAACACTGGGCTCGAAAAGCCCGGTCGCATTCGTACGGAAGGTGCTTAAGCAAGTACCAGGGATGGCACAAAAGCGTGACCGATCCACCGTCAACGAGGGTTGACATATACCCTGACATCTCGGTTACTTACCGCAGCATTAACGATGTACAGGTTGATGAATGCTCGAAGGTATGTCGTGGTGCCAGGAGGAATTGCCTGGCATTGTGGACCCAAGCGAACTCCTGCGATCTTGCCAAAAGTTTCTTGGATCGATTGGTGTAACTGACGTGTCTCACCTAAAAACCAATCTCATGGGGCATTGTCACGTACAGACCACTTACCCAGAGAAATGGCTTTGCCACTATACCGAGAATGCGTTGCACGAAGTTGACCCCGCAATTCCGATGGGTCGGCGACAACCCAGCCTGGTTGAGTGGCAATCAGATGGATGCCGCCACCGGGACGCGGATTTTTTTGAAAAAGCGTCTAGCTTCGGCGTTCCACGCCAGGGCGCAACTGTAACCTTTACGAGCCATACTGGGATTTCAGCATTTTCACTGGCTTCTGATCAGCCCAAAGAGGAGTGGGTACACATTTTTGAGGCCCATAAATCAGAGCTGAACCTGATTGCCATGGCTTACTGTATCAAAGCCTCTCAATTGAATGGCACGGTGCATCTAACGCCCCGAGAAAAAGAAGTTCTGTTATGGGCGGCACGCGGAAAAACATCTTGGGAAACTGCAAAACTACTGGCTTTGAGCGAAGCGACAGTTAATCAACACTTACGCAATACGATGGCGAAGTTAGACGCTAGCAATCGAGTGCACTGTGTCGCCAAGGCTATTGATATGGGACTACTGCACACAGTTGATTTGTAAAACTTCAGACTTGATCTGACGGACATCTCAGCTTGCGTTGCTGAGAACGGTTTGTGCACTGTCCGATGGGTCGTGCGTTTTGATCGTCTTCTCGACAGCGATGTGTAACGTGTCACGCGGCCTGTTGAGCACATCGTTCAGCCGCGCGCGGATTGACGGTTTGCTACCGCCTTCCTGGCTGTCTTCATCACTCGCGTCTCCCGATAAGTCCAGGGTTGCGCGCAGACGCTCACTGAGCAACTGATGCTGCAGCAAGTAGGAAAGGCCACTTTCTTTTCAAGCAATCAAAGTGAAGGGCGACCTCGCAATCTTCGGGTAGAAGCGAGGGGCTCTGTTGCAAACTTTTGAGCATGGCGAGCTGATTCAGCGATCGCATCGGTGTTAGCCAGCTAGTTCGGCGAATTGCTGAAACGGACGGAGTCCGGGCGTAAATTGACCTTTGCGGATCATGTTAGCCACTTCGATTCCAGCCAGAGTTGCCGAAGCTGAATTGAAGGATTTGAAACCAAGCATCGGACGGGTTCGCCTTTTGATGAACCGGTGATCTTGCTCTACGATGTTATTGAGGTATTTGCGCCTGACCATCTCGATGGGAATGGGACATCCAAAGCCTTTGAGCATTTTGTTGATGGCCTTCAGGCCCGCAGTATTGGCGCCGCTTTAGTCGATGACAATCTTCCGTGGCAACCCGTTGACTTCCAGCATCCGGGCAAAGAACTTCGTAGCAGCTGGCTTGTTGCGCCGATCAGACAGCATGAAATCAAGGGTCTTGCCGTGTTTGTCGACGGCGCGGTAGAGATAGACCCAATTGCCCTTCACCTTGATGTATGTCTCGTCCATTCTCCAGGAGTGGTCGCATGGTCTTTTGCGTCTACGCGCTGCTTCAACAATGGCACCAGAGTATCGCGTTACCCATCGGTTCAGCATGGTATGATCCACGAAAACACCCCGCTCTCCCATGATTTCTTCCAGGTCGCGATATGAAACGCCGTAGCGCACATAGAAGAACACCGCGAACAGGATCACATCCTTCGGATATTGTACGCCTTTGAAGGAAATCATGAGCTGACTTTCGACTGGTTATCGCTGCTGACCACTCGCGCGCCAACCCAACAATCGTCAATGTCAAAAGTTTGCGACAGAGCCCCGTAAAAATGCTACCCGTCAATAGGTTTTACTTTTAAAGAGCATTATTATTTCTTTTTGCGCACTATAATGGTGCTCTCAGGAGTTTAGTATTATTCCCGATAAGTATCCCTTATCATGTTATTTGAAATCTGACCTAAATTGACGCAGAATGGGCACATGAAGCCCCCTGCCCCATATCTCCCCGCCGCCTCCCCTGCCCTGTCCCAGGCAGACCAGGACGCCCTGACCGACCTCTATGTGCGTGGCACGCCCGCCAATACATTGCGGGCTTATGAGCGCGACCTGCTCTACGTAACAGCGTGGAAAGAGGCACGCTTTGGATCGGCGTTGGGCTGGCCCGAGAGTGAAGCCACGGCGCTCAGCTTCATTCTCGATCACGCCCGCGATCTTGGCGACGCGCCAGAAGAGGACATCGCGCGACAGGCGGCAGAGGCACTGATCGCGCAAGGGCTGCGCAAATCGCTGGCCTGCCCGGCTCCCTCAACCCTGGACCGTCGCATCGCCTCCTGGTTAGCCTTTCATCGGATGAAGAACCTCCCCAGCCCGTTTGGCGCGCCGCAAGTCAAACAGGCCCGCGCCAAGGCGCGCCGTGCCGCCGCCCGCCCCCCTGCCCCGAAGTCACAGCATCCGATCACCCGCGACATTCTCGAGCAGCTGCTGGCCACCTGCCGGGGCTCCCGCCGCGATTGCCGCGACCGGGCGATCCTGATGCTGGGCTGGGCCAGCGGCGGGCGGCGCCGGTCCGAGATCACCGGGTTGATGCGCGAAGATGTCAGTTTGAAAGCGTTTGAAAAGGAAGGTCTGGTCTGGCTCTCGCTGCTGGAGACCAAGACCACAGCCAAAGGTGAAACGCCGCGGCTGGTGCTGAAAGGCCGCGCAGCCCAGGCGCTGGTCCATTGGATCGAGGTTGGACAGATTAAGAACGGGCCACTGTTCAGACCAGTCTCAAAAGCGGATCGTGTGCTGAAACGTCGGCTTTCGCCAGATGCGATCTATCAGATCGTCAAACATCGACTCCAGTTGGCAAGGTTGCCGGAGGATTTCGCCTCGCCGCACGGTCTGCGTTCTGGGTTCCTAACCCAAGCCGCACTGGACGGTGCCCCAATCCAGGCCGCCATGCGCTTGTCTTTGCATCGCTCCATGGCCCAGGCGCAGAAATACTACGATGATGTCGATATTGCTGAAAACCCGGCAACGGACATGCTGGGGTGAGCACTTACTAAGAGTTCAATGGAATGCCAGCCTGAGGGAAACTCTGACTGCGATGCCTATGTCTTTTTCCCTGCCGCATCCGTCAAAGTGGCCAGCGCGGAAACATGTCGTGGCAAATTACAACGGGAATGCAAGATATCGACTATGATCACACTATCCGGCTGGTCCAAGTAAACCAAGAAATGCTCTCCCGCCCGTACATATCTGAGATCCGCCGCCTCCCCGACCAAAATGGAACAACTGCGGCTGGCCACCCTGCCCTCCGTGATGGCCTGACATCGCGCTATCAGTTCTTGTTCATAAAGATCGGCCTGATGCGGTCCAAACTTGTCGATTGTCCATCGGGCAATTTCCACCAGGCTGGATTCAGCACGGCGTGTCAGTCGAAAGGGTCTATTCACGCTTTGGATCGTGCCCTTGCAAAGGCACGACGGATCGCATCAGAACCGCTGCCTTCTGCCAGATCTCCGACCTGAGCCTGCGTCACACCCTCCTGCAGGCCTTGTTTGAGAGACACCAGTCCTGCTTCTTCCCGCTCCAGAAGACGAAGGCCCGCACGCAACGCTTCACTGGCGTTTTGATAACGACCGGACGCAACCAGATTCTGCACCAGTTGATCCTGCGATTCTGTAAGTACAACATTGCGGGTTACCACGGCATAAGCCTCCTGATTGGCAGTATATGCCAACGAGGGGGTTGGTTCAACAGTTGAGAATTCCACACGCGGCAATTTGATCGAGCTGTTCTTATTGCCGGCCTGACAGAGCAGATGAGTACCCACTGTCGTGGCTGGGTAAACCATCACCCCTTTACTTTCGCACATTCCAAACACCGGGCCGACCTCCTTGCCCCGAACGCCTATCCGATCACCCTCGATATTTCCGAACAGCAGATGGTCACCAGCCAAGGTTCGCACCGAGACTGCCGTGACCGGGCGATCCTATTACCGGACTGAACTCAGATAGATGGCAGCGTTCGGTATTCGGCGCGATTTATTTTTTTGGAGGGGAGTGTCACTGAAGGAATTCAACGAGAATGACATAATTTAGATGTCGCCGCAGGTAGTCGAGACCAACCAAAAGGGCGAGGCTCCACGGTTGGTGCGGAAAGGCCGCGCAGCGAGGGCGCTGGCGTGTTGGATCGAAGTGGGTCAGATCGAGGACAGCCCCCTGTATCACACGGTCTTGAAATCTGGCTGGATACGGAAACACCGCCTCAACCCGGACGCCATCGCCCAGATCGACAAACACCGACTGAAGCTAACAGGACTACCGTAGGATAATGCCTCACCGCAGGGGCTGCGTTCGGGTTTCCTGACTCAAGCCCCGCAGGACGGCGCTCCGATCAAGACCGGCTTGCACCTATCTCACTGGCCCAGAAATGCGGTGACGATATCGCCCAGAACCCGGCTGCGGATTTGTTGGGGTGTGATTCAACCAATCAGCTCAACTAACCCCCTACCCTTCCCTGATACCCTTCTCACAACGCACCTCGCTCATTCATGACACAGCCTTCGGCAGGACATGCTCCACTCAAAGCGGAGCATTTAGCGAAGTTTCACGCGCATGCCTGCTTGATCTGCGGAAGATCCACCTCTGATTTGAGAGCCCACAATTCTCTTCTACCGGGTTTACAACTGTAAACCACCCTGCTCTGATACAAAGCGCATGTAGTCTGCCGGTCAGCGCAGCCCACAATATAGGCGAAAATTCTTGACTTAGGGTAGTGAATCACGGCTGTTTGTCTCAAGTGGCGCGAAAATGACCACATTCTTTAATTTGAGGCAACTACATGATTCCCGTGACACCACTTACGGCAGATCGACCATCGGCACTCGCCACGGAAATTTCCGAGAGATTGAACTCGGCTATCCGAGAGCATCTTCTTGCTGCCTTTGCACCTGACAACACAAAATCACTACGCACATTCGCAGCACCAGAAGCGGCCGAACTTTTGGGCGTCTCGGGTCAATTCATGCGCAAGGTCCACTCAGAAGGTACAATTCCTGAACCAAAAGACGTGCGAAGCGGTCGACGTTACTATACTGCGCAAGAGCTTTGGGAAGCACGTGAAACGCTTGAGAAGACCTCGCGCAAACAAGGACGCTACATCCCTCGCCGGACGGAAGGAGAGAAACTTCAAGTCTGGCAGTTGATGAACTTCAAAGGCGGTAGCAGCAAAAGCACTACAACAATTCATCTGGCTCATTTTTTCGCGCTTCGCGGATACCGTGTGCTGGCCGTTGACCTAGACCCCCAAGGCTCGCTTACATCCATGTGCGGCATCAGCCCTGAAATCGAGTTCGATGGGCTAACGATATACGATGCCATTCGCTATGAAGACCCGGTTAATATGGCAGATGTCGTGCTTCCGACATATTTCCCCGGATTGTCTGTGGCACCGTCACGGCTTGTTCTTTCTGAATTTGAGACGGAATCCGCCGTCCACTCTAACCCTGACCATCCGTTTTTTACGAGAATACGGAATGCTCTGGCCCAAGTGGAAGACGATTTTGACCTTGTTCTTATTGATAGTCCACCACAACTCGGGTTCCTAACCATCGCGGGGATGGCTGCCGCCAGTTCTTTGCTCGTGCCCTTAACACCTTCTATGTTGGACGTGTCTTCGACAGCTCAATTTCTCGAACTTGCTGGTGCTTATATGGCTGTCATTGAAGACGCCGGCGCCACTCTCGAATACGACAGCTTCAAGTTCCTTATAACACGTGACGAGCCAACAGACGTTCCATCTCAACAGCTGGCTTCGTTCATGCGAGCACTGTTTCAGGACCGCGTTATGTCTGCAACGGCTCTGAAGAGCACTGCGATCAGTGACGCAACAATGCTCAAGCAGTCGATCTACGAGGTTGTGCGTTCGGAAATGACACGCGCAACCTATGACCGGGCAAAGAACTCAATGGATGCGATCGGCTCTGAGGTAGAGCAAATGATCCACCAAGCATGGGGACGTAGCTAATGGCTAGAAAATCTCTTCAAGAAATGTCGGGTATAGCGAGCACGATTGCACGTTCCGGATCTAAGACCGCAGACAGACCGGTAAGAGCCAACGCCCCTGCTCTCGGTGCGCTTCAAGGATCCCTTGCCGCAATTAGGGAAATTGACCCATCTCTCATTGACGATTGGGGACCGATTGATCGGCTTGGTGAGTTTACAGCTGTAAACCCTGATGAAGATGACGATAGCTTTGAGAGTTTGAAATCGAGCATCCAAGACGGCGGTCAACAAGTGCCCATCCTCGTTCGGAAGTCGAAAACCGAAGGTCGTTACGAGGCGATTTATGGGAGGAGAAGGCTCAAAGCATGTCGTGAGCTCAAAATCAAAGTTCGCGCCAATGTTCAAGATATCGACGATGCGTCGGCGCTCCTTGCCAAAGGCCTTGAAAACGCAGCGAGGCGCAACCTGTCCTTCTACGAAAAAGCTCGCTTTGCGGAAGCAATTCAGACCGCTGGGCATGATACAGCCACGGTGAAACGAGTTCTGAACCTGTCAGCATCAGGATTGTCCCACCTTACTAAGGTCACGCAAAACGTTCCTTTTGAGGTCGGAGAAATGATCGGCGCCGCTCCAAAGTCAGGCCGCCCGAAGTGGACTGCACTTGCTGAGCACTTCTTGGCAGGCAAGCTGACAATTGAAGACGCAACGGACTTGCTTCAAGCCGTCGTGCCATCGGTTTCCTCAGATGACCGGCTGGAAACCCTACTTAAAGCGGCCGCAAAACGTGGTGCCCGACGAAAGGACGGCGTTGGTGAAACCAGCCCCATTGATGGCGTGACTATCAAGTCCGGCAGCGGGTCTCTTACATTGTCAGTTAGAAAGACAGGTTCGAACGCGGATTTTGCTGAGTGGTTGGACAAAAATCTGACGAAAATCATCAAGAGATCACACGCCGAGTTTACAGCTGTAAACAACAAGCAAAATAACTGAGGACGAGCAGAAAGGAGGAAGGCAAGCAAAGAAAAACCCCCGAAACCGGAGCTTCGAGGGCTGCTGCGCTAAGCGCAATTCTTAGATTAGACACCTAGAATCTAGCAGTCCCCGAATCGCCATACAAGAAAAAACGCTCCTGAGCGAACGGGTATTTTTTGTCTGCTGACATAAACTCATGAAAACAGCGACAGCAATGGCTCCGTCAGGAGCAACCTTGTCGAGCGCGACAGGGCAGGGGACTTATACGCCCAAGAAATGGATTCTTCTTCGAGCCGTTGAAGAGGCGAGAGAGCCGCTTGGGCTGAAGTCCACTTCTCTCAACGTCCTAAGAGCAATGATTTCCTTTTTGCAAGGAGATCAGATTTCAGTCGATCAGGATGATGAGCATATCTGCTTCGCATCCAACGCCGCGATTGCCAAACGAGCCCATGTCAGCGTTCCAACTGTTGAACGTCATATCTCGACTCTGGCCAAGCTTGGGATTGTCCGACGCGTAATGAGCTCAAATGGTAAACGTTGGGCACGCCGAGACCGACAGGGCAGGGTGGTCACAGCGACCGGTCTTTCCCTGATGCCATTGTCTGAAAGGCATGCTGAGTTCCTCCAGGAAGCCCAGAAGCATGCTGACCGCGTTCTCGAATTCACGTTACTCCGCGACAAGGTATCGGCCGCTCTGGCTCGTCTGAAAGAGCTTGTAGCAGACGGTGGCTCTATCACAGATTTGATGACCTCCGTGCGCAATGCGCTGCGCCGTAAGCCGGATGCGCGTGTCCTCCGGAAACTTCTGGCTGAAATCTCTGTGGAAATCTCAGAGATAACACCGGCTCATACCGAAAAAATGAGGGCCTATGACCATAAAATTGAGGGGCACAAAGAGGACTCTTTGAATCCGATAGTTAAGAAAGAAAAACACTCTCATGTTCAAGTTTCTCCAGATCAAATGGAGCGCAGCTTTCCACGTTTGTGCTCGGAACTTCGCTTTGCCCGGGATCAGTCACATTGTGACCGGCTTATGGACGATATCGCCGAGTACTTACGATTTGGTCAGACCTGGTATGCTATGAAATCGACATATGGCCCAGCTCTCCGTTTCATGGTGCTCGGATATATTTTTCAACGAGCTGAGAATATAAAATCTCACCAAGCTTATTTGATCTCACTGATCTCGAAAATCGATCGGGGAGATATGCAACCAACCGCATTGTTGGCGCATAGTTCAAAAGTCCGCGGCAGTGCAGGCCATACCCATGATATCTCCTCACGCTCATGAGTTCAGAACAACAGATGTAGTTCATGCCATCGGTCTATTGTGAATTGACTGCCAATGTATTACATTGTACTACACTGCGGAAACAGGTGATTGCGATGAGTACCAGCCCATATTCAATCCGTCTCGATGAAGACCTGAGAAAGACCCTGGAACGGGAAGCTGCGATCGAAGATCGACCGCCTGCACAACTCGCCGTACGGGCAATTAGAATGATGTTAGAATCCAAGGCCGCTAAACGTGCAGCCATTGATGCGGCTGTTGAAAAAGCAGACCAAGGCATGTTCATCACGGCAGACGAAATGAATGCCTGGATAGACAGCTGGGATACCGAGAATGAACTTTCGGCTCCGGTAGCAAGCGGGCAATCCAATAGCCAATGAAGATTGTATTTCTCGAAGATACGGCCCGGGACATTCAATGGTTCCGTTACTACTACACGTCAGTTTTTCCTGAAGGCAGCGAAAGGGCACGAGCTCAGCTCAAAGCCATTCAGCTTACTCTTGCAGCCAACCCTTATGCAGGTCACTCAAGTGACACACGCCAAGACATACGGGAGCTTTCAGTGCCGCGAACCCCATTCACGCTGATCTATCGTGTAATGCCCACTCAGATAGAAATTCTGCGTCTCTGGGATACCCGCCAGGGCGCGGATTACTGAAATCAGGAGCTTAAAATGGTGGCGTCAAGCGGGCAGGCAACTGAGCCTACTCTGCTGTTTGATCGCTAGATTCTGAACAAAGGGCGGAAATTCGACGAAGCTCGAAGTTCGCGCTTGCGGCGAATGACCGCAAAACGAGCTGCAACCTGAACGGTCGGTGAATGGCCGTCGCTAAGTCTCGCCATGGGGCAGCTGTACATGCAATCCAGAAAACGCCACCAAGAACAAGGTGGTGGTTGATCGGTTTGCGCTCATTCGGGGCACGGACCGAAAGGATGAACCGTTCAATGAACACCCACTCCTCGTCCGACATTGGGTTTCGTGCCAAGCTGGTCTCCATTGCAGATACCGGCTAGAATCACAATCAGCGGGCGCAGTGAATCCCTTTTGTCAACACGACCTAGCGTGAACATGTCGTAGCTTTGCTTGCATTCAGTTGATTTGACAAATCCATACATTCAGATCAAATCAGGTGGAAAAGTGATTGGAATATGCGTATTAATCTCGTCATGACGCAAGTTTGGCAATCCAAGTACTGGCCCATTTTCAGTTATGACCATGAGCGGGTAGAACCTTACCTAGCAACATCTTCTCAAATAGTTGGTGAAATGACGGGCCTTATTGACGGCCTTCCGAATGATGACAGGGCAGAGTTTCATCTGTCGCAGATCGCCCAGGAGATTATGTCTTCATTTGGGATCGAAGGCGTGCCCTTGGACGCCACAGAAATTCAGGCATCAATTGTTGCGTCGCTAAGACATCGTGACAGGCACGCCATAGCGCGCCGATCTGATGCAGTTGCAGAGCTGATGGCGGCCGCGAGATCTACGGTGGCACCACTCAGTGCTGAAATACTGTTCGACTGGCACCGATTGCTTTTCTTTGGCATTGAAATGGAAAATCTGGGACGATGGCGACGCTTTGATCTCGAGATCGTCCGCTCTGCGGTTGCAGGTACCAATGACGTGTTATATGAAGCGCCGCCGCCTGAGCGGCTTGATCAGGAAATGACTGTCTTTCTGACTTGGCTGGCGCAGGATCAGGGTACACCGGTGCCCATCAAGGCGGCGTTGGCGCATCTGTGGTTTGAATCGATCAATCCATTCTCTGATGGGAATGGACGAATAGGTAGAGCGTTAATTGAATTTGTTTTTGCGCAACGCAGTGCATTGTCTTTTTCGTTCTCACGTCAGGTCGAGCGGGACAAGAAAGCGTATTATCACGCGCTACAGGCTGGCCGGAAAGAGGGCAGGGGGGCTATCGACGCAACCGAGTTCGTCATCTGGTTTTTGCAAACATTGGAAAACGCGGCATGTTTTGCTCGGGAAGAAGCGAAGTTCGTCTTGCGGCGTAATCGCTTCTTTCTGCGATTTGCAACAAAACTCAACGAACGCCAGGAGCTTGTCCTGCGTAAGCTGTTTGAACAGGGTCCTTCACGTGTCGATCTTGGTATTGGTGCCAAGGCATACCGCAAGATCAGCGGTGCATCGACGGCCACAGCGACCAGAGATTTAAACACATTGGAAGCTGCAGGTGTATTGAAACGCTCTGAGGCTGGTGGACGTTCAACCGTCTATTGGTTGAATTACTAGGTTGGGCATTGTGGAATTCGGGCTTTGTCGCAAATTTTTTCATGGATCAGAGCGAGAAACTTGTCTGGACGGAGTTATCCCGCGAGCTCAGCAAACTGACGAAAACCACACTTCAGCTGGCCAAGCTGCCCCTTTCGGATCATGTTGGCTGCCTCGATCCCCGCAAGTGTCGCCGCTGCTGAGGTAAAGCTTTTGAAGCCGAGCATCGGCCTCGTGAGCCGTTTGATGAATCGGTGATCCTGCTCGATTATGTTGTTCAGGTGCCTTGATCTGACTGTGTCGATCTTGACCGGTATCTGCAATCGCTTGAAGATCTTGTTCACCTCCTTGATCCCGGCCGCGTTGCTTCTGCTTTTGTCGATGGTGGTCCGTTTCGGAATGCCATTGTTGAACAAAGCATTGGCGAAGAACTTCTTTGCGACCTTCGTGTCGCGCTTCTCTGAAAGCATGAAATCAAGGGTTTACCCGTCGCGATCCACCGCACGTTACAAGTACACCCATTCACTGCGAACTTTGACGTAGGTTTCGTCCATACGCCAAGATTCAGCGATTTTTGCCTTCCGTTTCTGCGCATCGCGAGCGGCCTCAGGTGAATATTTCACGACCCAGCGGTTCAGAGTAGCATGATCAACCATCACCCCGCGTTCCGCTATAATTTCTTCCAGGTCGCAGTACGAGACGCCGTACCGGACGTAGAAATAGACCGCGAACAGGATCATAGATTTTGGGTAATGAGTACCTTTGAAGTCGATCACTGGACATTCCTAAACAGTGTTACAGAACAAGCACCAGTTGGATCAAACCGCGCGAACGTGCAACAGGGCCATCGAAGTTTAACCTTGTAAATCTTCTGTTGAATGGAATAAATGCAAGGTATGATCGAGCGCGGTGATAGAAAATCAGTTGAAGCATCTCTGGAGAACCAGGCGGGCGTCGTTCTGCTTGGGCCGCGGCAAGTCGGGAAGACAACGCTCGCGCAGGACATCGCTGAAAGCCGCGACGCTGTCTATCTTGATATGGAGAGATATGCTGATCGCCAGATACTCGAAGAGCCTGACCTTTATCTCGACGAACAGGTTGGGCGCCTGGTGGTGATCGATGAGGTTCAGCTTATGCCTGGCCTGTTTAAGGCATTACGTGGTCAAATTGACCGAGGACGAAGACAAGGACATCGGACTGGGCAATTCCTGCTGCTGGGGTCAGCCTCGAACACGCTTTTGCACCAAAGCGCAGAATCCCTGGCTGGCCGGGTCAGTTACCACGAGCTGACACCTTTCATCTTGTCGGAAACCGGAGCGGTATCGATATCCACCCTGTGGTTGCGGGGTGGATTTCCAGATAGCTTCCTTGCCAAGAACGACAAGACCAGCCTGGCATGGCGCGAGGATTTCATCCGCACCTATCTGGAACGCGATGTTCCGGCTTTCGGGTTGCGCATTCCAATGGAAACACTGCGCCGGTTTTGGACGATGCTTGCCCATGAACAGGGCGGGTTACTCAATGCGGCAAAACTTGCGGGAAACCTTGGCGTATCGGGCCAGAGCGTTGCGCGCTATCTTGACTTGCTGGTCGACCTGATGCTGGTGCGTCGCTTGCCGCCCTGGCATTCCAATGCCGGAAAGCGTTTGGTCAAGTCTCCCAAGATCTATATCCGCGATTCCGGGCTGGCCCATGCACTTCTTGGGATCGAAACGCGCGAAGACCTACTTGGGCACCCGGTTATCGGCGGCAGTTGGGAAGGCTTCTGTATCGAAAACCTGATCGCCGCAGCGCCACACGGAACAGAAGCAAGCTTCTATCGCTCTTCAGCAGGGGCCGAGGTGGATTTGATGTTGAAGCTTCCCCGAGGCGCCCTCTGGGCCATAGAGATCAAGCGGACGACATCTGCCAAGGTGACGCGCGGGTTTCACATCGCGACAGAAGAATTGGACGCCTCAGAACGCATACTTGTCTATGCAGACGAAAGGGAAGTGCCGGGGCCGGGGGGAGTGCGGGCAATGCCCCTCATGAGTGCTATGGAACGGCTGGCGTCCGCAAAGGCGTAGTAGCGACCGGGGCCGATGATAGCGGGTTCGAAATTGAACGTTGTAGCCCACTTCAGGTGGAACCTTGTTGCAATTGAAAATACCGTCATGAAGGGCGTATTTTGTTGAAAAACTCTTCCTTGATCGACGCATGAACTGCTGATTCAATTCTTCCAATGGGCGTGAGGATTGGCGATGATGGGACCGAGGCAGGAAGCGCAATCGTCGCTGTTCTATGAGTTCTCATTGGAGAACCACATTCCCCAAGATCACTTGCTTCGGTCGATTGATCGCTTTGTTGATTTGAGCAGCATTCGAGCGCATCTCGCGGATTTTTACAGCCACACCGGTCGTCCATCGGTCGATCCTGAACTGCTGATCCGGATGCTGCTGGTCGGCTATTGCTTCGGCATCCGATCCGAACGGCGGCTTTGTGAAGAGGTGCATTTGAACCTGGCCTATCGCTGGTTCTGTCGTCTCGATCTGACTGACCGCGTGCCTGATCATTCGACGTTCTCCAAAAATCGGCATGGCCGGTTCCGTGAGAGCGAGCTGCTGCGTCATCTGTTCGAGACGACTGTTGCGCGTTGCATCGCGGAAGGTTTGGTTAGCGGTCAGCGCCTGGCAATTGATGCCAGCCTGATCGAGGCGGATGCCAACAAGCAGAATTCGACACCCAAAGAAGAATGGTGCGCCTCTGACATCGACCCGACCAATGCCCCTCGCGCCGTTCGCGAGTATCTCGACACGCTGGATGAGGCGGCTTTCGGGGCTGCGAGCGAGGTCCAGCCTAAGTTCACCTCCCATTCCGATCCGGCGAGCCAATGGACGGCCGCCAGAAAAGGCCCCGCATTCTTTAGCTATTCTGACAATTATCTGATCGACACGGATCATGGCGTCATCGTCGATGTGGAAGCCACACGGTCCATCCGACAAGCTGAGGTCGGATCAACTAAGACCATGCTGGACCGGGTAGAGGACAAGTTCGATCTGCATCCCGAACGCCTGATCGCGGACACCGCCTATGGCACCGGACCGCTTCTGGGCTGGTTGGTCGATCGCAAGATCGCACCGCACATCCCGGTCTTCGACAAGTCCGGTCGCAACGATGGAACATGGACCCGCGCCGACTTCGAATGGGACGCCGAAAACGATCTATATGTCTGTCCCGAAGGTCACGCCCTGAAGCAGTTCCGCCGTAACTACTCAGACCCGAACAGGGGGCCGACTGGCAAGGGCACGGCGCGCTATCGCGCCTTGAAAGAAGTCTGTCAGATCTGCCCATCCAAAGCCAAATGCTGTCCGAGCGCCGATGCGCGGAAGATCACCCGTGAGGAGCACGAAGACGCTCGTCAGGTCGCAAGCGACATCGCCAAGACCACGCAATACGACATCTCGATGAAACTCAGAAAGAAGGTCGAGATGCTCTTCGCTCATCTCAAACGCATTCTTGGTCTTGGCCGCCTCCGATTACGCGGACCATGCGGTGCAAATGACGAATTCCTCCTCGCCGCCACCGCCCAGAACCTCCGCAAGCTGGCAAAGATCTTTCCCGCACCGCAGCAAACGCGCAAAGCCTGACCCGAAAGGCGCTCGCGTCGCATTCACACGCCCACTTTCTGCGCCAGCAACACGTTGTTTTTCCACAGAATCGGCGGAATCCGGACCTTCGCTGCAGGTGTGCTGTCCTAATAGACAACCTCCAAAGCGGACGTTCAAGATACAGTGGTGGCGCCGAGGCGGTCTTCCAAAATAACTGATTCTGGACCTGTATTGTCCAAGCGAGTCTGGGTCCGATAATGCAACATTATTGGACATGAGCGAGAGCCGCAGGGTGGGGCGGTTTGCACACTATATTGTAGCGGAAAGCGCCGTGCCGGGATAGTGTTGTGGTATGACCTATCAGCCAGCAGCGATCAGCGACGACCTAAGCAACCTACCCAAACTCCCGGGCTGGGTCACCTCTGGGCGTGCAGAAACCCTTGAAACTGTGGCTTTTCGATCTGGCGCGGTCCTCACGGTGCTTGATCAGCTGGTAAGTGATCAACGTCATGGTGTGCCAGTCAAACTGCTGGCCAACAAGTTGGCGCTGACCGCAGCCACGGCGACCTCGAAACTCGAAGGTCGCTTGTCCCGAGAGGTCGATATCCGTGACGCCTTTCATCTGACGCCGGCGGGCGAAGCGCGCGGGCCGGATGGCGATCTGCTGGCGTACTGGCGGGAGGCGGCGCGACTTCGATTGACGGGACGCGAGTGGCACGCGGGGCTCGTTGGGTCGGAGTTTGAAACGGACGTTGACGGCTGGCTGCAATCAGCAGCAAACCAGAGTCAGTCCCATGGGCCTCTGACGGGATGTGTTGCGGTGATGCGCTCCATTCTGCAGGCGGATGACCGGGCCGAACGGGTGGCGTGCCTGATGTCAGATATCGTGCTGGCACGGTTTCTAAACTGGCCATCTGTCTTGCCGATCTCGTCTCAGTATCTGACCAAGGCAATGCTGCGCGATTTGCTCGGCGACGGGCAGGGAGCCGATCTTGTGGTCCAGCAGCGCCTATTGCAGTCCATTGAAGAGACCATCCGACTGGCGCGAGACCTGGCACAGCGAGCGGTGATCCTCGAAGCGGTAGCTCCCAAGCTTCGGGCCAAAGGATCCGATGCGGCCGTCACCGTGTTCATGTCTGAGGATGCTGTGGCCCCGTCGACCATGCTGTCGCCGATGATCGAAGGGACCGCCATCCCGATGACGGATCGCGCCGCGCGGCGATTTTGCGACCGGCTGGTGGAACTGGGTGTTGCGTGCGAGCTGACCGGGCGATCGACCTTCCGGCTCTATGGGATCGCGCCATGACGGCTGCAGCCAGGAAACCGAAACCGGCGGAGAAAGGCGTTGCCGTCTTTGACCGGGAGCTCGACGATCTCCCGCAGGAGCTGCGCTGGCGCGAATGGATGGGCCGGATCGAAGCGGTGCTCTTCGCGAGTGCATCGCCGGTCGGCCGCGACGACCTGGCGCGCGTGGTAGGGCAGGGGGCCTCGGTCGAGATGTTGATCGACGACATCCAGGCCGAGCTGGCCGGCCGTCCGTACGAGTTGGCTCAATTCGCCGGCGGATGGATGTTCCGGACCAGGACGCAGTTCGCCGATGCCATAAAGGCGGCGGCCGACCTTGGCGAGCAGTCGCTGGCCTTCACCGAGATGGAAATGGGGGTGCTCTGCGCCATCGCCTATCACCAGCCGATCGACCGGGCCGGTCTCAAGGACATCTTCGGTAAAGAGATCAGCCGCGATCTGCTCGCCCGTTTACGATTCAAGGATCTGATTGCAAGTGGACCGCGGGCACCACGGCCGGGCGCGCCGCATACCTTCGTGACGACGGAGACGTTTCTGATGACGTTTGATCTGCAGAGCCTGCGGGACTTGCCGGAGCTGGAGCTGTCAGATTCTTGATGTCCGAAATATGTAGTATTCTTCTGACACGTACCTTCGGCCGCTTTCAATCGGTCGGGCTCCGACTTTCAATCAGTCGGAGATAAGAGCAGGTTTTACGTGCAAATGCACAGCAGAGTTTACGCGTGTTTGCACGTGTTTGAGTTATAGGATTGACTTCTATAGCTCAAAAATGCTCATTCTGTGAGTTATAGGAGGGAATTCTATAACTCATGGCATGGAACTGGCAGATATCCGGTTGGCCGGATTTCCGGTATGACGAGGCCGCACTGGCAACGCTTGAGCAGCGTTTCCTGCTGTCATCAGGGGAAGTCCTGGGGGCCGTCCACCATGTGAACCCGTCCGAGCGTGATCAACTCCGCATCGATCTCTTAAGCGATGAGGCCATGAAAACCAGCGCAATTGAAGGCGAGATGCTGGACCGGCGCAGTGTGCAATCCTCGCTGCGCCGACATCTCGGATTGGAACCGGACACCTATCCGAACAAACCTCGGGAACAGGGTGTGGCTGAGATGATGGTCGACGTCTATTCGACCTATGCCGAGCCCCTCACGCACGACACCCTGTTTCGGTGGCACGAGATGCTTTTGTCTTTTGACAAACGGTTGGAGGCTATCGGGTCCTACCGGCAGCACAAGGATGCCATGCAGATCGTCTCGGGGCGTCTTGATCGCCCGGTCGTACATTTTGAGGCCCCATCATCTGCGCAGGTTCCGGATGAGATGGACCGGTACGTCGATTGGTTCAATCTGACCGGGCCGGGTGCCGAAGAACCCCTGCCTGCGTTGACGCGCGCTGGTCTCAGCCATCTCTACTTCGAAAGCATTCACCCGTTCGAAGATGGAAACGGTCGTTTGGGTCGGGCTCTGGCCGAAAAATCCCTGGCTCAGAGTATTGGCCAGCCAAGCCTCATCGCGCTGGCCTTCACCATCGAGCGAAAGCGGAAAGACTACTACGACCAGCTAGAGCGGCACCAGAAGACACTGGATGTCACAGCTTGGCTGGTCTGGTTTGCTGACGTCGTTCTCGCAGCGCAGCAAACCACTCTTGAACGCGTGGGCTTCTTCATTTCCAAGGCGCATTTCTATGACCGGTATCGCGATGCGTTGAATGAAAGACAGGCCAAGGTGATTGAGCGGATGTTCCGAGAGGGGCCTGAGGGGTTCAAAGGTGGCCTGAGTGCGGAGAACTATATTTCAATCTCCGGGACATCTCGCGCCACGGCTACAAGAGATCTACAAGAACTTGTCGAAGTTGGCGCCCTCTCGCGTACTGGCGAACGCCGATACACACGGTACTGGCTGAAGCTCAAAGAGCCGGGTGCATAGTGCATGGTCGGCCGGGTAGGGCGGGAAGCCGTCATTCGCTGCAGACGCGGCAGCTTTTCAGCGTTCGACTATAAGCGGACCTTCAGCATCGACCTCGCCACATCTGTCCGCATATTGGGCGACATAGACTTTTGCGATTGAGAATTGCTGGACTCACCCGCGGCGTCGGGACAGCTGGTAATCAACACCGGTCATTCGAATACGCCACTTCAACATCTCGACGCTTACAAGATGTTCCTCACATGCCTCTTCGTCAGAAAGGCGACGTTGCCGAATTGACATGAGTGCGGGCCGAGGCAGTAGCAGTGCACCGGCCAGCCAGTCGGCCTCGTCCTCTTGATCCTGATCGAAGTTGCCCGGAACAAGAGAACCATCTTCAAGGATGCAAGCTTTCGCGAGCTCATGGCCCAAGATTATGTGAGCCAGTTCGTGCATCACGACGTTGTTGCGGCGCCCCCTTGACGAAACAGTCTTGTAGACGACCAGGTGGTCTGCGCCCAACCTCATTGTGAGCGCTGACCAGGATTGATCGGTCTCGTCTCGCAATACTGACCTGGCCTCCGTCGAGATCCCGTTAACTTCATCGGTTGACCAAATGGTGACGCGGAGTTCCTTAGCCAAACGGTCGGCAGACAACGCACTGTGATCCGACAAGCCAAACTGCTTTCGAAACTCAACCGACCGGCGCTCACATTGAGATTTGAACCCTCGTCTAAATGCCACTTAGTGTCCCCGTGCCTCGACTTCTTTTTCGAATTGCCGTGATGCTTGGGTGATCAGTTCAGCGAGGGCGAGTGCAGTCTTTTGGGGGACCGCCTTTCTGTTCTTGAATGCAATTTGAAGATCTCCAACGCCTGTAAACTTGGAAGGTTCTTCTCCTAACCATTCGCTCAGTTTGTTAAGTGTCCCGACATCAGGGACATGCCCCTTTTCAATCCTCGTAAGAGTGGTCGGGCTGATCCCGATTTCTTTCGCCGCGGCCCTTACGCCCATGTTTCCCCGTCGCCTTAAGACCAGTGGGGCCAATTCGTTGATGTTCATATGCCCTCCTTTGTGTTTCACAGACTGGTATTAGTGGTGCGAAGACTGTTTACTCTTCATCAACCCCAGCCTATACCAGTCTGTGAAACACTTGAATCACGCCGGAGCGCCTCGGTCAATAGTTGCGAGCCTGGCGTAGCAAAAAAGGAGAAGCCCATGTCTAAACGCATTCATGTGGTCCCCCATGCAAAAGGTTGGGCCGCACGTCGGGAAGGAGCTGCGCGAGTCGGATCTACGCACTCAACTCAGGCAGAAGCGACGGCCGCCGCCCGCGCGACAGCCATTCGAGAGCAAGGCGAAGTTGTGATCCACAGGCCAAACGGAAAGATTCGCGACGCGAACTCGTATGGCAATGACCCCTATCCGCCGAAAGGCTAGGATTAAAAACGACGATCCAAAAAACAGAAAATGCCCAATCTGCTCGGGCAATACATGAGGACAGTAGTAATGCAGGCAAAAGTGAATTTCTTTCCGCTCGGCAATGCCGACACGGCAAGGCTTGACCTCGCTGACGGGCGCAAGATTCTCATCGACTTCGCGGCAATGCGTGACGATGAGGACGACGGTGATAAACGTTGTGACCTCCCTGAAACGCTTCTTAGCGATCTATACAAAACGGGTCGGGACTACTTTGATGCCGTGTGCATCACCCACATCGACACCGACCATTGCAAGGGGTTCGGTGAATTTTTCTGGCTCGACCACGCAAAATGCTATCAGGACAAGGATAGGATCAAGATCAAGGAACTCTGGGTTCCTGCGGCAGCGATCCTTGAGGAAAGCCTAAAGGACGATGCTCGTCTGGTTCGTGCAGAGGCACGCCATCGTCTCCGTCAGGGCAAAGGGATTAGGGTCTTCTCAAGGCCCGAACGTCTGAAAGACTGGATGGATGAGGAGGGCATCGATTTCGAAAGCCGAAAGCATCTCATCGTAGATGCCGGCACCCTCGTTCCCGGCTACTCACTGACGGGCCCAGAACGCGTGGAATTCTTCGTGCACTGTCCTTTCGGGTGGCGGCAGGACGAAAACACCATTGTGGACCGTAACGAAGACTCAATCGTCATGCAGGCAACATTCATCGAAAGTGGCCTAACGACGCGACTTTTGCTCGCGTCGGACGTCAGTTACGAAACTCTTTCGGCAATCGTTCAAGTAACGCGCCACAACGGCAACGATGACCGGCTTGCATGGGATCTGATGAAGCTCCCACACCATTGCTCCTACAGGTCCTTGGGTCCTGAGCGGGGTGCCGACGAAACGGTCCCTGATCCTGACGTCAAATGGCTGTTCGAGGACCGGCGCCAACCCGGAAGTGACATCGTTTCGCCGTCCAGGCCGATCCCAACCAAAGGCTCGACGGCCGACAAAGACGTCCAGCCGCCGCACCGTCAGGCGGCCGCCTACCATCGCCGGATCACTGCTTCGCATGATGGCGAGTTCATCGTCACCATGGAATACCCGTCGAAAGGCAGCCCAAAACCATTCGCCTATAATGTTACGGGGCTTGGTATAGCGCTCGTTCTTTCTGCTCCGATGGTTGCAGGCACAGCGGCTGCTGCGTCGCCCAGGGCCGGTTGATGGACATAGAAGCCTGGCTTTCTGCAATGTACGGAGAGGAAGTTGAGGTTGGGGACCTAACGCTTCCGCCCGCAGTCTCGTTTGCGAAGTTTGTAGATCGACATGCTGCTGATGTTGCCACTGTCAGCTGTTTGCGCCGCGGAAAGCAAGGCGAACTCATCGAGCTGACTTTCAGAACTGGCAGGCCTCAGCAGAGTGTGGTCCCAATCAAGCGCACCGAGCGGCTTGGTATCCGCTTCGACCAAAGCGATACCATGCCCTTCGTCTATGTGTTGCGTAGCGACTTTCCAGACACCGCACATCAGAATCTCACAGCTGAGGGCGCTCCGCGCGCGATCTGTATTGACGATCGGAGTTGGGCCGAAGCGCGACTTACGTGGACCCCAGCCGAGCTCGTTCACCGCATATTGACCTGGTTCCGACGTGCCGCTGAAGGAAACCTGCACGATGCACGCCAGCCAGTCGATCCTCAGATGTTCGGGACGGGATACAGTCTGATCATGTCCCGCGCATTGATCGAAGATGCCAGCGTGCATGACTTGATTGCTATCCCGGATGACACCGGCACCTTGATGCGCGTGATCCCACGCTCCAGTTTGAGTGGCGCGACGGAGGCACTCCCGCTGACGGTCGCCGCATTCAGAGTGCCCCCGGAGCAGATGGTTCGACTATCTTTTGCGCCAGGAAACCTTGGTAGTTTGGAGGACATGCTAGTAGCGCGTGGGATCGACCTTTTTGCTGAGCTTCGTGCGCGGTTTGGCGAATGGTTGAGTGATGCCAAAACCAATGCGCGACGGATAAACTCCTGTCTTGCCGTAATTGTTGAGATGCCAATCAAAGCTCCCGATGGCGCTGAGCAGGGTACTGATCTGCGTGCCTTCGTGACTGGCAAGAAGGTCGGCGACATAGCGGTCGCACTTGGTGTTGCCCACAAGACAGCGAGCAAGGACCAGGGTGGCGCCGCGGGCTATGTAAGTGCCCTAGTCGGAGGTGCGGTTGATGAGGCGGAGGTCGGCGAAATTGCAGTGCTTCCCGTCGAGGTCCACGCGACCTTCGATCGTGCCTTGGCGACGCGAATTTCCGGCCGTACGGTCGAGGATGATCGTAAAGCCGTGATTGTCGGCGGCGGCGCAATTGGCGCGCATGTCGCCCCGTGTCTTGCGCGAGAGGGGCGGTTCCGCTGGACAGTGATCGATGATGACATTCTGTTGCCGCACAACCTTGCGCGGCATATCGCGTTTGCGGGGAACATCACGGAACGCAAGTCTGATATACTCACCGGCGCGCTTGCCAGCATCCTCGACGAAGAGGGCGCTATCGCTCCAGGTATCGCTGCCCACGTCGGTTCCAATGAGCACCAAAGTGAGGATGTCGACCGAGCGCTTGAAGACGCTGATCTTGTCATTGACGCATCCGCTTCATTGCTGGCTGAGCGCTACTTGTCTGATCATGAATCGACGGCCCGAAGGATCAGCATTTTCTTCAGTCCAGCGGGTGACGCCGCCGTACTCCTTGCGGAGCCGAGCGATCGCAGTGTGACACTGCGTGATCTGGAAGCACAGTATCTTGGCCATGTCATTCGCGAAGAGGAACTCGCCGGGCACTTAGCGACCTCAGCCAGCACAATTGCCTATACCGGTGCGTGTAGGGCCATTACTAACCAGATTCCGGCATCGCGAGTCATGGCGCTGAGCGGCCTTGTCGCGGAAGGGATTGGGCAGGCCGCTGATTCCGAGGAGGGTGTTGTCTGCATTTGGTCTCTCGGTGAGGGGAGTGCGGTGACAAGTTTCGCCTATCCCGCTGAGACGGTTCGACGGTTCGATATTGACGACTGGCAGATCGCACTTGATGACGGCCTTCGTAGATGTGTCACAGCCATGCGAGAAGAGGCGCTTCCGAATGAGACGGGTGGCATCTTGCTCGGCGTCGTTGATATCCCGGCACAGCGAATTCATTTGGCCGGTGTCGGTCCGGCACCCGCCGACAGCGACGCTTCTCCGGGTGGCTTCACACGCGGCACTGACGGTGTTCAAGACATGATTGACCAAGTCATGGCCGAAACTCAGGAGCAGGTGAGGTATGTTGGCGAGTGGCACTCGCACCCGCCACGTGCCGGAGTGATGCCCAGCACAACTGATCTCGTCCAGATCAACTGGCTCGCTTCAATTTTTGACATGGACACGCTGCCTGGCTTGATGTTGATCGCCGGCGAGAACGAGCTTGCTGTGGTCTTCGCGCGCCAGGAGGACAGTCCAAAACCGCCGGCAGTGGAGAAGGCTGATGAGTAAACCTGTCATTGGCCTGTCGTTGTCGGGCGGCGGATCGCGTGCCATAGCGTTTCATCTCGGATGCTTGCGGGCGTTGCACGACCTCAGAATTCTCGATGACGTCAGGGTTCTATCCACCGTGTCGGGTGGCAGCGTCGTTGGTGCACTATACGCGGCCAAGGACGAGCCGTTCCCTGCATTCGAGACCAAGGTCCGTGCTCTTCTCGCACGCGGCCTCGTTCGACCTGCTTTGCGCAAGTCCGTTACGACCACCGAAGGCCTTCGTGCCGCATATTGCGTTGTGCTTTTGGGCGCAATCAACCTGGCAATGGTGGCGATCTCGGCTATGCCACGATTAATTGCAAGGCTTCTGCCCGCTGCGGCCAGAAAGGCCTGGAGCCTTGAGAATATGCGGGCACCGCTACCGCGTTTCGCCAGCCGGACAACCATCCTGCGGCGTGTGTTCGATGAAGACATCTTTTATAGTCAAAAGCTCCGCGACCTGCCGACGAAACGCCCTTTACTGATCATCAATGCCGCCGACTTGCGCACCGGGTCGGCATTTTATTTTTCGCGCGAGAAGTCAGGATCCTGGCGTCTGGGTGAGCTGGCCGGATCTGAGACCACGCTCGCTCATGCAGTGACGGCTTCTGCGGCATATCCTCTGTTGTTGCCCGCACTTGACGAACGTCTTGTGTTTAATAGGCCCGACGGATCGCGGCGCGAAGAACACGTAACACTTACGGATGGAGGGGCTTACGACAATCTAGGCCTCGCACCGCATTGGCCTGATCGGGACGCGGAGGTCAGCCTCAATGTGTCCGGCGTGGACACAATAATCTGCTGTCGTGCTGGGTATGGTCTGCGATTTGACCCGCCGAGCCAATTCTTCATCTCGCGACTGACAAGCACCTTTGCCTGCATCTTCGACAGGGCGCAAAATGCAGGCATCAAGCGCCTGTTCGATTTAAAGGCAGCCGGTCGGATCGATGGATTCTTGATGCCCTTCCTTGGGCAGGATGACAAACGCCTTGCTTTCCCGCCTTCAGATCTTGTTTCTCGTGAGGAAGCACATGGCTATCCGACCGACTTTGCCGCGATGCCAGAAGACTGGATTGAAAAACTCAGTACGCGGGGCGAACAGCTTACCCGCGCTCTGATTGCCGAGCACATGCCAGAGCTACTCATAAGCAGAGCGACCAAAGATTGAGTTATTCTCAATTTGTCTTTCTGCTAGGTTAGCTTGGCAAAACATTTCGAGGGAACTTCATTGGCCACTAACCTTCAAGTCGGCGAGCGGGTCTATGTTCCAGTTTCAAAACTTGGGAGCGGAACACAAGCGCCATCCTCTTTTGTAGTAAAAGAGGTTCTTTCGGTCGAAGCGCGAAGCGTTCGGGTTGATGTTGGTGATGCCAATACAAAACTAGTGGCAAGCAGTTTGTGCCATCGAAACATTGGCATCCTACTCGTGAACATCGGCGATTTTGAAACTGAGCGCACACTGTTGGATCCGCTGGCAAAATCGGTGCTGCAGTTCTGTAGGCTTCTGGTGTCAGACGAGTTCATTCAGGCCTACAAAGTTCGCTCAACGCAAGAAATCGCCGAATTGTGGTCCAAAGAGCATGGCGCATATTCGCACATTGTCCTCGTTGGACATGGTAGCAAAGCCAGTATCAGATTTGCGAACGGCGGATGGGCTTCAACCTTCGAAGTGATGAGTGCTTTTGATCTCAATGGCGTAGCGCCGAAGACATTTATCAGCCTTTGCTGTGAAACGGGCTACAGATCATTCGGTGGAACTGCTTCATCCCATTCGGTCTGCGGCAAATTTATCGGTCCGTTCCATAGTGTACATGGTGCTATAGCATCTCAATTTGTCCAAACGTTTTTGTCCTACCATCTTCTAGAAGGAGAGACGGCGACAGTTGCATTTAAACACGCCAGGAAAGGCGTGCCGGGTAGTACGAGCTTTAGGCTATGGGCCAGTGAAAAACTCTTAGCAGGTGCAAGAACATGAGTTTTTCTTGCGGGCAGCGGAGACCGTCAGAAAATAAATCATTCCAAGATACACAAACCGCACTTGAAGCCGGAAAACAAAGCACTCTTCGAGTGCCATATCAGTTAATATAGCGCTGTAAATCTGTATCGTAGAATCACGTAAAGCCGCAGTTCAGATTTTTTGCCCTTCGATGATCAATATCCCCGCCTACCGATAGTCAATCACGATTGGACAGTGGTCGCTGGGAAAGACGTTCTGGAATCCGAGGACGGTAGTGCCGCCGGTGAACGGTTTAGGTTCCGGAAACTCCCCTTCCTCTGGCTCGTCGCAGGTGGTTATGTAACCGCTGGGCTCATCAAACCGGACTCCGAAATGCGTAGCCTGAATCTCAATAGCTATGCGTTCTTCAACCGACAGGCTCAAGGTTGGGTCATGAACAAGGGCCTCCGGGCGAAGCAGGATTTCTTTGCCTTCGCCGACCTGATCCGCAGACGGTCCAGCAACTAGGAAGAAGTCCCGCGATCCGATTGAGCTCGGCATATAGGGTGTCCATCGAAGCGCTGTTCCGTCAAGAGAGACCGGATTTCCAAATGTCTCATAGAGTTTTCTTGTGCGGAAGCTACGGCTCTGGGGGTAGTCTTTGGGCCAGCACTGACTTTCGACAGAAGGTTCAACTCGTATATCCTGAACGGTCGTACGAAGAAATGCGATGTGCCGATCGTCGGGCTTGAGAAACTTCCTGTTGTAGTCTCCTGCCACAACGACGGTTATGCCGCCGGCAATTTGCTGGGCCATCCAATCGCCTAAGATCTGGATTTGTTCATCTAGGACGGCACAGTCGTCTTGTACGTCAGGCCGATCGATCGGGTCATTTGACGCCTCGTCAGCACAGCTGGCTTTGAGATGAACCGACATGACGATCATCGAAGCTCCGTCGTTAGAGAAAGACAGCCCAACACCACCACGCACCGGCCTGCCAGGCCCTCCGCACTCCGAAACATGGATTAGCGAAAGTTCATCAAGAAAGACGGGTTGGATATCGGCAACCTCTAGGTCGGCCTTATGTGCAATAGCGGTATAAATGTCGCCATGATCCTCGGCACAGATATCGGCGGTGCAGCGGCTTTCAAATATGACTTCGTACTCTGGTCCCAAGGCCTTTTGAGCTGCCGAGATACTACCGACTTCCTGCAGTGCAATGATATCTGCATCTTCTCGAGCGATGATCTCTCGAATACGTAGAAAGTCATCTTCTTCACGGCTGTGGCTGCCTTCCCGAAGGCTGATACCGATTTCTGATGCCAAATTGGCTATGTTCCAATTCATTATGCGGAGCTCTTCAGATTGGGCTGCTGTAGCAGCCAAAACTGCCATAAGTGTTAACGCTCTAATCATTCACGTTCTCCAAACCTATGCGTTCAAATTGCCTACATGATGCCGGATGCCATACCGGAAGTCAGGAGAGAAAATCAGACTTGGCAGCACAAACGTGCCATTTACTGATTGATCGCGCTGGTCCAAGGTCTGTGAATTTCTGATGATCTACCGTTTCGCTTGTGTGGCGAATCTCCTATGGCGGCTGCGTTGCAGCGTCCGAGTGAGAGGTCTAAGGTCGTCTGTGGGTGGCTCCTGCATTGCAAGAGTTTTTTAGCGATTTTCGCGGTCGTTTCGTCAGTACTGTCGTCTGTCCGGCCTGTTTATGTTTTGGCATTGCCTCCACTGGCCCTGATGAATTCCGCGAGCGAGGTTCCAATCGGCTTATCGACCTCGGAGGGCCGCTGACCTTCCCGGAGTGTCCTTGCTCTTGGTTGACTTAATTCCGCATCATCACTTCAACGTCTTGCATCTCGTGGGCAGTCTGCGCGGTCAGAACGCTGGCTGCCGGTATTCCTGTTTCTTTGTCAGCATCGCCCAGATGGAACGCGCTGCCTTGTTTGCCATCGCGACTGTTGCCAGCCGAAACGGTTTGTCGGCAATGATCTTGGCTGTCCAGAGATCGACCTTCTCTGGCGACCGTTTTGCCATGACCGCGCGCGATGTCATACCCACAACCAGCAGCTTTCGAATGTAGCGATCACCCTGCTTGGTGATCTTGCCCAGTTTCTCCTTGCCGCCGCTCGACTTGTTGAGCGGGGTGAGGCCCAGCCAGGCGGCCAGATCTCTTCCTGTTCGGAACTGATGCGCATCGCCGATCGTGGCGACAATCGCTGAGGCCGTGATCGGCCCGATCCCTGGCATGCGCATCAACCTGCGCGCATCTGCGTTCAGCAGGGCATGTTGCTCGATCATCTTGGAATATCCGTCGATGCGCTCGTTCAGGCCGATGAACTGATAGCACTGAATGCCGAGCATGCCGGTCGCGATCTCCGGCATGTCCGGGTGAACCCCAGCCAAGTGACGCTTCGCAAAAGCCGTCACCGCTTCGATCCCAATGGGCAGAATATGGCCGAACTCGCGCAGCAAGCTACGGATCATATTGGCCAGCTGGGTGCGCTGCCGGACGGCCAAATCCCGCGTACGATGGATCGACAGAATGGCCTGCTGATCTTCAGTCTTGATATCTACGAAGCGCATGGTTGGACGGCGGACCGCCTCGCAAATCGCTTCTGCGTCGACGGCATCGTTCTTTCCGCGCTTCACATACGGTTTGACATATCCGGCAGGCATGAGCTTCACATCATGGCCGAGCTTGCGCAACTGACGGCCCCAGTGATGGGATGAACCGCAGGCTTCCATGCCAACCGTGCACGGTGGCAGCGTCTCAAAGAACGCCAGCAGCTTCGCGCGCTTGATCGGCTTGTTGAAAATAACCCGGCCGTTCTCAGAAATGCCGTGCACTTGAAAAACGTCCTTGGCCAAATCGAGGCCGACGGTCTTTACTGTCATTGGGTGGCTCCTTTCCTAGCAGTCGTTGATAACTGCACTTTGGCGCATTGCGACGCCGGTGGAGCAGGAGCCACCCACCTCATCCGCTTCGGGCTCTTTAGACCAATTGGGGACGTCGCAGAGAATGGCCGCATCGAGTCCATGCGTCCAACTTACTGTAGCGCGGCGAATGTCGGGTTTCGGTATTTGGCAAAAGGTGTATCCTGACATCATCCTTCCAAACAATGAGGACCGCAACTCTGTGCCAACACAGACAATCAGCAAGCGCGTGCCTTGGGTCCTTGCCTTGGGAATGTTCGTTATTGGCACGACGTCGCTCAGCATATTGGGCTTGGGACCGGCGCTGACGCGCGATCTGGCCACGGACCCAGCAGACGCGGGGTGGCTCGTCACAGCAT
>NZ_JBQFPW010000022.1:0-61213 GCF_056536585.1 Ruegeria sp. CK2 | reverse complement strand
GCATCATCGCAGAACCAATGATCCCAAACGCATGCTCAATCCCGTGCTTCTGCAAAACCTTAACAAAAGCCTCTTCCGTCGTCATCTTCATGTGAGTCGTCTCCGCGCATAAATGGGTGAAGCCGGACGGGCAGCCCAGCCTTTGAATTAGGTTTAGGCCCAAGGGGTGTCAGGGCGTTAGGGCCAGAACGAAAGGCGGATTAGGTCCAAAATCGTCTAACCCGCGCGAATGGTATCCGCGATCAGCTTCACGCCAGGTGTGATTTGTTGGGATGAGATGGACGAGTAGCCGAGGCGGTAGAAGTTCTGCGGTCGGTCTGGGCCTGAAAAGAACGGGGCACCCGGTTCAATATGAACACTTTGATTTTGTAGCTTTTGGGCAAGCCGGGCCGTATCGACAGAGTCCGGAGCCGCCATCCACATTGATGAGCCGCCCATCACGCCGCGCCCTGCCACCGTCAAACCGTGTTCGTCAATCGCCTTGTCCATAATGTTGCGCCGCTGCTCCAACTCTTTTGACATGCGCCGTATTTGTGCGTCGTAGTGGCCCAACGACAGAAAATACGCTGCGGTCCGCTGTATGTGGCCGGGTGGGTGACGTAGTACCAGTGACCGTAGGGCCCGTGCTTCTCGGATAAATGGCTCAGATCCCACCATGTAGCCAAGGCGTAATCCTGGGAACAGAGATTTTGAAAAGCTGCCCACATAGATCACGCGGCCGTCGCGGTCCATGGACTTTAAGGCCGGGGAGGGCGCCCCCAGAAACGCCATTTCAAATTCATAGTCGTCCTCAACCACCATTGCATCCAGGTCTCGTGCGCGGTCGAGCAGTTGATTGCGGCGGCTCACAGGCATGGTCGCGGTTGTGGGGCTTTGATGGCTCGGCGTGGTGAATATGACGTCCGTATCCTGAGGGAGGGCCTCAGGCGGCAACCCGTTCCGGTCAACATCCAGCGGAGTCACTTTGCAGTCCCAGTGATTCAAAAGGCTCCGCAGGGCGTAGTAGCAGGGGTTTTCGATGACGGCGGTACGATTGTGGGTCAGCAAAATACGTGAGGCTAACCAAAGCGCGTTCTGGGCCCCCAAGGTAATCAAAATCTCTTCGGGGCGGGCGGTGATTCCGCGACGAGGGAGGGTGTGACGGGCGATGAATTCGACAAGCAGTGGGTCATCTTGATCCACGTAATCAGCTGTAAGCGATTCAAAATCTTTATGCCCCAGCGCACGCACCGCACAGAGCCGCCAGTTGGCGTGATCAAACAGCGTCCGGTCCACCTGCCCGTAGATAAAAGGATAGCTATACTCTCGCCAGTCACTGGGTTTCGGCAACACATCCGCGTCAACGAAACGACGTGCGAGTGCCGTGTCCCAGTCAACTGTTTCCGCTTGCTTTTGAACCGGCGTGTATTTTGGAGGAACCGGCGCGTTTTCTGAAACATAATAGCCTGAACGGCCTTTGGCGGTCAGGTAGTCATTGGCCAAAAGCTCGGTATAGGCCAGCGTCACAGTGATCCGGCTGACACCCAGATGGGCGGCCAGTTTGCGCGACGAGGGCAGCTTCTCTCCGACGTGAAAGCGGCCAGACAGAATACCCTCGGCGATCATCTGCTGGATCTGAGCCTGAAGCGTCCCGTGCCCATTGAGTTCAAGAAAGAATGTGTCGACCGAAATCCCCATACCTGCTTATAGGGTGGACTTAAGAAGTGGGCAATCTGGACTTACGAAATACCGGAAACTTTCGTCTGCGGTTGACGTTGGCTTTCTAATAAACTAAATAACTAGAAAGTTAGTTATATGGAGAAATCAGATGTGGGAAACCGCGGCTGCCGGTTTTTCGGCAATGGGATCAGAAGCCCGGCTGAAAGTTCTGAAAACACTGGTTCGCGCCGGCGAGGCGGGTCTAACCGTCGGGGACATCCAAAACCGGACAGGAATAGCACCGTCTACTTTGGCGCATCATCTACGGTTTCTTGCGGCGGGCGGGCTTGTCGAGCAAGAGAAGATCGGGCGCAGCACGATCAACCGGGCTTGTTATGGTGAGCTGAGAAATCTGGCGCAGTTCATCCTCAGCGAATGCTGTGCGGACGAAGTTGGAGTGGCGGCAAACGATGGCTGAACTGACGCAAAACCCAAGAGTGGTTGCTAAGGGCGCGCTTGACCTGATCAAAACACCCTGGGCCTTGATCGTCGCACTACTTGTTGCCGTGGCCATTTTGGATCCGGGCAATTGGGTGGAGGTCATCACCTTCGCCGGAAAGGCTTTGGCCCATACCGGCCAGTACATCCTGTTTGCCGTCTTGTTGTTATCCTATCTGAAAGCGACCGGTGCCGAGGTCATGGTGGCACGCGCATTTGAAGGCCGTGAAACCCGGATGATTTTTCTGGCGGCGTTGTTTGGTGGACTGGCTCCGTTTTGCTCGTGCGAGGTTATTCCTTTTATAGCCGGACTGCTGGCATTGGGGGCTCCGCTGTCTGCGGTCATGGCCTTTTGGCTAAGCTCACCGCTGATTGATCCACCGACTTTGTTGATCACCGCTGGCGCCTTGGGTTGGCCATTCGCCATTGGCAAGGCGGTTTCAGCGGTTGCGCTGGGTTTGTTCGGGGGGTTCGCCGTTCGCCTGTTGATGCGGCAGGGCGCATTTGCCCAGCCATTGCGAGAATACAAACCAGCAGGATGCTGTGGGTGCGGTCCCAAGCTTGACGAAAAACCGGTCTGGAAGTTTTGGCAGGATCCCGATCGCCGGGTTCGGTTTCGGGCAGAGTTTCTGCAAAATGGTCTGTTCCTGTTGAAATGGTTGGCTTTGGCATACGTGCTCGAAGCGCTTTTGGTCAGCTATGTTCCAGCCGACCTGATCGCTGGTGTTGTCGGCGGGGAAGGGGTGCTGCCGATTGTTATCGCGGCGCTGGTCGGGATGCCTGCCTATCTGAACTCCTATGTCGCACCGCCATTGCTGGCGGGCCTGATGGAGCAGGGCATGAGTGCAGGTGCGGCCATGTCATTTATGGTTGCTGGTGCAGTCAGCTCGATCCCGGCAATGGCGGCAGTTTGGTCGCTGGTAAAACCGCGCGTCTTTGCGACGTATCTTGGGCTTGGTGTTGGCGGCGCGATTGTCACCGGGATCCTGTTCCAGATGATCTGAAAGAAAAAGCCGCCCGGTATATTGTCGGACGGCTTTTTGCATCTTCTGGCAGGTTCAACCCGCCTCGCAAAACCGTGGCAGTTTGAACCTGTATCTGGGTTCGCCACTCTCCACATAGACGCGTTTTTCGATGCACGCGCTGGTTCCAACCGTTTGCGATATAGGGGCTTCGGTCGACGTGATCGAAGCGGCACTGCCATCTGGCAACCGAACCGAGGCGACGACCCCGTTTTTGAGGTCCCCGTTGATTGGTGTTGCCGACAATACCGGGACGGTCATGAAAGAATGGTGCTCGTGCTTCCCGTCGTCACCCAACAAAACCAATGTGGTAACGATTGCGATCATTAACGCACCACCCGCTATTCCCAGCCCCCAGGTCTTCAGAAAGGCATAGGTTGAAACGGCACGGTGCGGTCCAAGAAGTGCAGACAGAACGGTCAGCATGGGGTTTCCGAACAAACAGGAACCGGCCCGTTCGGGCCGGTATATTTAGGAATCAAGGACGGGGTTCGTCTTCGTCGTCGTCGCCGCCGCCTTTGGGCAGGTTGAAGAAGCTGTCAGCGTCCACGATAGGCTCGTCGTCTTTTTCATCTTCTGGATCATCTGAAAGAGAAAAGGTTTCCAGCCCTTCAATAGCCGTCGGAATTTTCGGCGCGGCATCCATCTCAAGCGATTGTTCAGTCGACACCAGTTTGCGACGCTCATCATCGCTCATGACGCCACCTTCGGCGGCCTTCTTGGCGGCAGCCTTTTGCACGATCATGTCCAGTTCCGACTGTTTGCACAGACCCAGAGCAACCGGATCAATCGGCTGCATATTGGAAATGTTCCAATGTGTCCGTTCGCGGATGGACTGGATGGTTGGCTTTGTGGTGCCGACCAGCTTGGCGATCTGACCGTCACTGAGTTCAGGGTGGAACTTGACCAACCACAGGATCGAGTTTGGGCGGTCCTGACGTTTGGACAGCGGCGTGTAACGGGGACCCCGGCGTTTTTCCTCACCAGCAGCAGAAGGATTGAACTTGAGCTTCAGCTTGTGCAGCGGATTGCCCTGTGCGGCGTCGATCTCGTCCTGGGTCAGCTGATTGTTGGTGATTGGGTCAAACCCTTTGACACCGGCAGCCACATCACCATCCGCGATGCCCTGTACTTCCAACTCGTGCATACCCACGAAATCACCGATCTGCTTGAAGCTGATCGTGGTGTTGTCCACCAGCCAAACGGCGGTTGCCTTGGCCATCAGAGGTTTTGCCATCAGACCGTCTCCTTTAAATACATCTGTCCCGTCGCCGGAATTCGGCGGCCTCGTTATGTTGAGGCAGGTTTCCGTTGTCGGGGAACTTGGGCTGTATATAGTCACGCCAGCCAAAGAAGGGAAGAGGCGAATGCGCCAGGTGATTGCGGGGCTGGTACTGTGGGCGTTCGGCGCGATATCAGCGCTGGCCGATGGAGAGAAGGCCGGTGAGTTCGACTACTATGTCCTGTCGCTTAGCTGGTCGCCAAACTGGTGCGCGCGCGAAGGCGATGCGCGCGAGTCGGATCAATGCGACGCGCGCCATGACCATGGTTGGGTGCTGCACGGGCTTTGGCCGCAGTTTCATCAGGGCTGGCCGTCGTATTGCAGCACCTCAGAGGCGCCACCCACCCGTCGCATGACGGGGGAAATGCAAGACATTCAGGGCAGTTCCGGTCTTGCCTGGCATCAGTGGAAGAAACACGGTTCCTGTTCGGGTCTCAGCGCAACGGACTATTTCGCGTTGTCTCGTGCGGCGTATGAAAGCGTTCAGCGCCCGCAGGTATTCCGCAAGCTGGACACGTCGGTCAAACTGCCCGCGTCGGTAGTCGAGGATGCATTTCTGAAGGCTAACCCATCCTTGGCGCCCGATATGATCACCATCACCTGCAAACAGGGTTACATCGAAGAAGTTCGCCTGTGCCTGTCCCGCGATTTGAATCCCGTGCCCTGCGGCCGCGACGTGATCCGCGACTGCACGGCCGAAGATGCGCTGTTCGATCCGATTCGCTAGAGCGTCTTGTTCTGGCAGTCCCGGGCGTAATCCAACGCCTTGGCGGTGCCTTTCAGGTCGATCGCCATGACAACCTCACCCGCAGGGTTGTAAACGGTCATGGACTTGTTCTGGGCGATTGCATTGACGAAGTCGCGGTCGGTGAAAAACACCGTCGCGCCGGGCACGCGATCCTGTTTGAACCCGATGGCAGTAGCGTCATAGCTTTTCCCATCCAGCTCGAACCGGATCGGATAACTCTGTCCCGGCTCGATATCACCCCAAGCCTTATTGTAGACTGTGAAATACCCGCGATTGTCCAGCGCGTCATAGCCTAGGCGAACCACCGAAAGATCCTGATAGACCGTCTGGATCAGGCAGCCATTGCCGAGGTTCGGGTCCATCATGATGTTCCACCCCTCGACAAAACCTTTGTCGATCAATTCCTGCGACCAGGCGGCGGTGGCAGTGAAAGTGGCGAAAATCAGGGCGAGAACACGTCTCATATAATTTGCTCCGGACAAATGTACGTTAAAGTCACCTCTTCCTAACCGTTATCCTCTTCTACCCCAACGACATTTTGAAATCTGAATGAGGATGCCATTCCGAAATGGGCAGGGGCTTTCTTGAGGCGGGTTAGTTTTCGTTGAATGCTTTTCGTATCTGCCGGGCATTGATCAACTCTTCGCGGACTTCCATCCGGGGCCGCCAGTCGTATCGTTTATCGGCATCGAGCTTTGACCAGAACAATACGCCACCGTATCGCCAGGGGTCCAGCAATATACCATCATGCACTGTATCGCCTCGTTTGCTGATCACGGCCGAATGATGGATGATCCTGAAGTCTGTTGGCGGAGAGGTGGCCCAATGCATGGTCAGCGTGCGGAAGTTTTCCTGGTTCAGGCGTTTTTGAAGATCCTCGGCCCAGTCATTGCAAAGACCACGTTCTCGAAATCCATGAATGACCTTGGCATTGTGAATGATTGGTGGATCTGTGACCCGATATTCCTGTGCGAGTTGAAGTGAATAGCTGTGCGCGATTTGGGCCGCTCGCGTGGCCTCTTCCGGATCAACATCTGGTCCAAGTCCGCGAATTTCCGACGCCAGCCCATCGATATCAGATTGCTGGGCAGTTGGCTTTGCGGTGCATCCAGCAAGTGTTAAGGCAAATGTTGCAACAAGTAGCCATGCAAAGATCTTTGGCATCTTTTCTCCAATGGAACAGGCAGCGTGCGCCCTGTCTCAGTAAGTTTGGACATCTACGTGCTTGGGTTCGGGCGTAAGCTTCGTTGGTGATTTTCCAATTGGCAAGCCTCAGCCGTCACAGTTCTTTTCGTGCCCTGAGTGCTGCGGAAATCGTACCGTCATCCAGATAATCCAGTTCGCCGCCGATCGGCACGCCTTGCGCCAATGACGTCAGGCGCACCTGACCCTCCAACTGATCTGCGATGTAATGGGCGGTGGTTTGGCCATCTACGGTGGCGTTCAACGCCAGAATAACTTCGGTAATCCCTTCGGCTGTCACCCGGTCTTTAAGGCGGGGAATGCGTAACTCGTCTGGGCCAACCCCGTCCAGGGCTGATAGGGTCCCGCCCAGAACGTGATAGCGGCCTTTGAAGACTGCAGCGCGCTCCATGGCCCAAAGGTCGGCCACATCCTCGACCACGCAGAGCTCTCCGGTCGCGCGGACCTCGCTATCGCAGATGTCACAGATGTCGGTGGTGCCTACATTTCCGCAGTTCAGGCATTCACGGGCAGTGGCCGCCACCTGCTGCATGGCGTCGGCCAGAGGTGTCAAAAGCAAAGCACGCTTGCGGATCAGGTGCAGCACCGCACGGCGGGCCGAGCGGGGCCCGAGACCGGGCAGCTTGGCCATCAGGTCGATCAGGTTGTCGATGTCGCTGTTCGAACTCACCGGCGCGCTCCTGTAAATGGGCCGGGCGTTGAGCCCGGCCGATAACCCGTCAGGCGGGTGTATCAGAACGGCAGCTTGATGTCTTTCGGCAAGCCCATGCTTTCTGTTAGCCTGCCCATCTCATCTTGCGAGCGTTCAGCGGCCTTGGCCTGTGCGTCTTTGATCGCGGCCAGGATCAGGTCTTCGACCACTTCCTTGTCGTCCCCGTTAAAGATCGACGGGTCGATGTCCAGACCTTTCAACTCGCCTTTTGCCGAGGCAGTGGCCCTGACCAACCCTGCGCCGGATTCGCCGACAACCATGATGTTGTTTAGCTCTTCCTGCATATCCGTCATTTTGGTCTGCAAATCCTGTGCGGATTTCATCATCTTGGCCATATCGCCCAGACCGCCGAGTCCTTTGAGCATCGCTGTTCTCCTGCAAATCGGTTTGAGCCTTAAATACGGACGGCATCCGTGCGGCACAAGGGGCGAGGGGCTTCCCGCCCGTCGTCAAGGTATTTGGCAAGGCCCTTCTTACCGTTGAGCCCCGGTTTCGTTTCATCCAGTTTGGACAGTTTGGACGTCAGTCTTCCTCGAACGGATCCCATTCGTCCTCAACTTCGGGCAGGGCTTCTGTCTCGACCTTTGCTGCCCGTTGTTCCGGCGTTTCAATTCTAGTGATCCGGGCTTTGGGAAACTGCGTCAGAACGGCTTGAACCAAAGGATGTTCAGATGCAGTTGCTTTCAAGGCCAATTCGGAAGCATCGCGCACTTCACCAATAGTGGGCGCATCACCATGCGACACAATCGAAACGGCCCACCGATTGCCTGTCCAACGTTGCAGCGCGGATCCCAAACGAGGGGCCAAGTCTGTTGGGGCGGGTGCAGCCGGCGTAAACTCGATGCGACCCGGCTGGTACGAGACAAGGCGCACCCCGTTTTCAACCTCGACCAGCAACTTTACATCCCGATTTGAGCGGATCATTTCGACAACGTGCTCGAATGTTGGATAGCGCGCGAGTGCTGCTTGCACATCCTGCGCAAGCGCGGCAACAGGCGCACCGCCCGACCCGTGTGAGGCCGGGATGGCAGACGTCGAAATTGCGGCACTCGCCTGAACGGGAGCAGTGCTTTTTCCAGACACTGGGACACCTCCGCCCGGTCCACCAACAGTCGGAGGTGGCGAGTCTTGCAGCCTCTTGATCAGCTCTTCGGGGCTTGGCAGATCGGCCACATGGGTAAGACGAATGACAGCCATTTCTGCCGCCATCATGGCGTTCGGGGCTGCTGAGACTTCTTCCAGCGCTTTCAGCAGCATTTGCCACATCCGTGTCAGAACGCGCATTTGCAACGCCTCAGCCATTTGTTGACCACGGGCACGCTCGTCTGGTGATACTGTCGGATCCTCGGCTGCATCGGGTGTGATTTTCACAACCGAAACCCAGTGTGTGATCTCGGCCAAATCGCGCAGGACTGCCAGCGGGTCAGCCCCTTCGGCATATTGAGCGCTCAATTCTGTCAATGCCCCTGCTGCATCACCGCGCAGGATCATATCCATCAGATCCAGTACACGTCCGCGGTCTGCCAGACCCAGCATGGCGCGCACCTGATCTGCGGTGGTCTCGCCCGCGCCATGAGAAATCGCCTGATCCAACAACGAGGTAGCATCACGCGCCGAGCCTTCAGCGGCCCGCGTGATCAACGCCAGCGCGTCATCTGCAATCTCGGCGTTTTCGGCCGCTGCTATCTTGCGCAGCAGGCCTATCATGTCTTCGGGTTCAATCCGACGCAGGTCAAATCGCTGACAGCGCGACAGAACCGTAACCGGAACCTTGCGAATCTCGGTGGTGGCGAAGATGAACTTCACATGTTCAGGCGGCTCTTCCAACGTCTTGAGCAGCGCGTTGAAAGCGCTGGTCGACAGCATGTGAACTTCGTCAATGATGTAAATCTTGTAGCGAGCGCTGGCGGCGCGGTAGCGGACGCTGTCGATGATCTCGCGAATATCGTTCACACCCGTGCGGCTGGCGGCGTCCATCTCCATAACGTCGACATGACGGCCTTCTATGATGGCCACACAATGTTCGCATTGCCCGCAAGGTTCGGTTGTTGGTTTGCCTTCGCCGTCAGAACCGATGCAGTTCATGCCTTTAGCGATGATCCGCGCGGTGGTGGTTTTCCCGGTGCCACGGATGCCGGTCATGATGAAGGCTTGCGCGATCCGATCCGCCTCAAACGCGTTTTTCAGCGTACGCACCATTGCGTCCTGACCCACCAGATCAGTAAAGGTTTCCGGGCGGTATTTGCGGGCGAGAACCTGATAGGCGGGGCTGGGTGCGTCGGTCATGTTTACTCTGGCGGATTCGGGGCTTCGGCACAGCGTAGTGGTCACCATCGCCCGCGTCCACTGCAGCGTGCGAGGATTTTTATTTTGGAATCGGACCGGATGCGCGTATTGCTAGAGGGGTACATTTCACGAACTATTTTTCGCGACAGTAATTAAAGGGGGGGGAGCGTTACATGTCTCAGCTGGTGATCTACGCCTTGCAAGTTGGAGGAGGCACGCTTGCCCTCACATCAATGCCCGGTCGCGGCGGGGACTACGCAGGTGATCTGGACACAATCTCAAGCTGGAAGCCGGGTCTTGTGATTTCTACGGCAACCGAAGTCGAGATGTTTCAGGCCGGCGCGCAGGACTTTGGAAGCGATATTCAAAGTCGGGCCAGCCGATGGGTTCATCTGCCAATCGAAGACTTTAACGCGCCACCCCGCACCGTTCTGGATGAATGGCCGTCCGTTAGCTCTGCCGTGCGCCACGCCTTGTCTGGAGGCGGTCGTGTCATGCTGCACTGTAAGGGCGGTTGCGGCCGGTCGGGAATGCTTGTTCTACGGCTGATGGTCGAATGTGGCGAACAGCCCGACAAGGCGCTGGTACGGTTGCGCGCCTTGCGCCCCTGTGCCGTCGAAACAGACGAACAAATGGCATGGGCCGTCGGTTCGACCCTGGAAGAGGTGAGCGTCAGATCAGGCTAAGATGCCCGCGGCCATCTGCACGGGTTGGCGAGGTTTAAGAGCCAAAACCTCGAGCATTGCGCAAGGCGGCGTTGCGATGATCCCGGATGGCATGGTCTGGATATCGGTGCCAAAGATCATGTCGGCATAATCGTCCAGCTGTTTGGTGTTTGCCGTGGCATCGGTGCCGCAAAATACACGCATCTGATCGGGCTGGGCCCGAAACCGCGCGGTGCAGCCCTCGGGACAATGGGTCAACTCGCTGCTGCCTTCGATTTCGAACTCCGAAGTGGCGACTGGATGAGCTTCTGCCATAGCCTGTGCCATCGCGCGCGCCATTCGGGCCAGTGCAGGGCATGTCTTGCCTGTCCGTTGACAAACGGTTGCTGTGTATTCGTGTGTTCTTGTCTTCCAGATCATCTTGCGCCCTCCGCGCAGCGGACAGGGGCTTGGATCAGGCAGGACGGCGGTGTGCTGTCAGGACCTGCCCGGACACCCCGCCCGAGTTTCGGTTACAGTTCCGATGGCAGGTCTCCTGACTTGCGGGTCATCGCTTTACCGACCTTCCCGGCCATTGGGCCAGTGGTATTTCGGCATTGCTTTCCGCTTACAGTTGCGGGGGCAGTCGCGGATTTGGATCGTCCCGGAGTATCCGGTCAGAACCGCACCGTGTTCCCTTTTCATCCCGACCCCTAGTAGGGGGCAGGAACCATCACACAATCGCTAGCGTCTGATTGCGCCCTGAGTCAAGCTGGACTTTATGTCTTGCGCTCCTACTCAATCCCAAGCGGACGTGTGGTCAACCTGAACCGGTGTTGACTCGGATACAGGAATTGGTGCCATTTGAGGATGGTGAACCGATTGGTTCAGTTTTTCCGAGGTCGCTATGTTGGACACACAGCAGAGGGTATTGACCGAAGACTTTCGGTTCCCGTCCGGGCCGGCGATGCTTTCGGCACGGCTATATCGGCCAGCTTCCGAGCCAGAAATCGTTATTGTTCTAAACAGCGCAACCGGAGTTCCACGAGATTACTACCGATATTTTGCGCAGTGGCTGGCGGAAGAACAGGGCATGGCCTGCCTGACATATGACTACCGGGACTTTGGGCACTCTCTATCCGGAGATCTCAACAAATCCACAGTCACTATGGCAGACTGGGCGCTGATTGATATGCCCGCGGCCAGGGCCGAGATGCGCCGGCGCTTTCCGAAAGCGAAGCAATGGACCATCGGTCACTCGGTGGGCGCGATGCTGGGTCCGGTTCAACCCGACATTGGTCAGATCGACCGAATGATTGGGGTATGTTCGGGGCTGGTCACACTGAAAGATCACCCTTGGCCGTATCGTGCGCTGGCGTGGTTGTTCTGGTATGGGCACGCACCCTTGCTTGCGCGTCTTTTGGGGTACCTGCCAGGAAAGGCCATCGGGTTCGGCACGGACCTGCCAGCTTCGGTTTACTGGCAATGGCGCAAATGGTGCACGGCGCCATTGAATTACGTTCCTGAAATAGGCCTCGATTTACCGGCGGTCAAATGGTCAGAAACAGGAACTCCCGCAGACCTGTTTGCCTTCGAAGATGACGAGATGGTCCCTCCGGACGCAGTGTGGCGGCTGGCGGATCTTTACGGCCCTGACGCCAAACAGCATCTTTTGTCTGCGTCTGAGTTTGGTCTAACCGAAGTCGGTCATATCGGGGCGTTTGCCCGCCGGAATGCGGCTGTCTGGCCTAGGTTGATAGCGTGAGGGATGGGCGCCGAAAACTCGGCGCCCATATATCATCGGCCGTTGCGAGAGTTTTTGTCTTTCATCACCGAACGGACCATTTTGCCAAACGCCTTGTCGCGCGCGCGGGACTGGGCCACGGTTTCCGAGTTTCGCTGATCCTCACGTCGCAGTTTTCTCCATCGTTCCAGACGCGAAGCGTCCAGCACGCCGTCTTCAATGGCACCTTGAACTGCGCAATCTGGTTCCGCAATATGCTGACAATCCGAGAAGCGGCACCTGGTCGCCAACTCTAAAACGTCTGAGAACACCTCATCCACGCCGTCTTGCGCGTCTAGCAAACGCAAGGCACGCATTCCGGGCGTGTCAATCAGCCAGCCACCGTTTCGCATGCGATGCAGCGCGCGGGAGGTCGTCGTATGTCGACCATGCGCATCATCTTCGCGAATGCCTGCGGTTGCCTCGTCCTGACCCGTCATCCCATTGGCCAGTGTCGTCTTGCCGACCCCCGAAGATCCAACCAGCGCTGCGGTCTGGCCGGACGGGCACCAGGACAGGACCTGCTGGATTTCTGTCTGATCCAGCGCGTTGATTGCAACAACCGTCACTACAGGTGCCAAAGTCTGAGCTTGAGCAACGTATGTGTTCGGATCATCGCATACATCGGCCTTGGTCAGCACAATTACCGGATAGCATCCAGCTTGATTGGCCAGTGCCAGGTATCGTTCCAACCGGGGTAAGTTGAAATCAGCATTGCACGAACTGACAATAAACAGCGCGTCGACATTTGCTGCTATCAGTTGCGCTTCGGCGCCGGTGCCGGCTGCGCGGCGTTTCAGGACGCTGCGCCGATCCAGCAGGGTCCGAATGCGATTGTGTTCGTCCGCCAGCACCCAGTCTCCGACCGCATAATCGCCTGTCGGTCGGTCAAGGGTGAGCAGAGGTGTTTCGCCATCCGTGCCCAACCCGGTCAGACGATCGCGATGAACGGCTGTGATACGAAACGGTAAGCAAGACGAATTGGCCGCGTGTTGCGCGGCAAAGTGGTGGGACCATCCCAGGTCCGATAGAAATATGGACATTGTTCTGCCTGTGTTCAGGTACAGTAACCCGGACAGATGGCATGCGCGCACCTGTCGGCTATGTGTTCAGGCGGTTTGAGGTTCGAGTACTAGAACCGGGCTGCCCGAAGGGTGTCTGCTACAATCATAAAAGCCCTCCTTCGGCCAATGCTCTTTGGTGTCTAGCGTCAAGTGAGAGGTTGGACATCGACCCAAGCGGGGCTCGTTGTGGCTGCTTCCTTCCGGATCTGACCAGGTTGGCGAGGCGCTCGCCCGCGCCAACCTCTCAGGTGTCGATATAGGGAAAGCTTGAGAAAAAGACAACCCGTCAGAGCGTCAGGCGGATACGCACGAAACCGTCCGCATCGGTGCCTAGCACCTGGGGCGAATACACATCCAACTCGCCCAGATGCCTGAGCGCGCCCTGGCCCGTCCTGAGAATCGCGCACGCACCTGATAGAGGCAGAATCGCAAAGGGATAGGGTGCTTGTTCCATCGGATCCGCTGGCAGGTGTTTTGACAAATAGTCCCGCAATGCGCTTTTTATATCCAATGGCGGCAAACTGATCGGTTGAGCGTTCGCAATGAATGGAAAGTGACCGCCGCCGTTGGCCCGGTAGTTGTTGAGGGCCACAACGAATTTCTGATCCGGTCGGAGCGGGTTTCCTTCAAACGTTGCATTCTTGATCCGGCCATAGTTCGGATTGATCAGCGTCCCATCCGCGTCCCATCGAGGCGGTTTTGATGGATCGATTTGATAAGATAAGCCAAAGAGAACATCGAAATTATGCCCGGCCCGCCCGGGATCTATCAGGTTGTTTTCTGTGCCTCGTGAAACTTGGTTGAAGATACCTGCCGACATCTCAAGCCAGTCCAAGACTTGTGCGCCGTTGACCTGTATTGCTCGCAGTTCATTGGGAAAAACATGTAGATCCGCAATATGTCGCAGGCAAATCTCTCCGGCAGGCACGTCAGTGTAGTATTGAGGACCTGAGCGCGCGCCGCACTTGTAAGGGGATGCTGCCGAAAGCATGGGTAGATTTTCCGACGCGGTGCCGCGCAGGAATGGGCGCAGGGCTGCGGCTTGTGCGGCGGCGACCAAAGCAAGCCCTAGGTCAGGTGCGCAAAAACTAAAGTAACTATGCATATCTTGTGCAACCCGAGCGACGGGTTTCGCCACTGCTGCCCGCGTTTGGGTGTGCCCGGGTGTAATCAGATGGACTATGTCTTGGTCTTCAGGTGCTAAAATCCCAGAGCTGTGGGAGTGGATAGACCGCAACTCAACGCAGTGATCTTCAACGTGCCACTTATTGTCCGAATTGCGAGTTACACTCAGGTCAACAACGCCCAGATGGGATCCGGCAGAGCCTGGCATGATCACAGGCTTGCCATGGACCAGCCCGGCCAAATGATCGACGTGCTGAAGGCTTTCGTGCGTAGAGCCAGGAAGGGTCAAATGGGTGTGTCCGGCAACAATTGCATCAACCCCGTCGATGGCAGCCAAAGGGATCACGGCGTTCTCCAACCCCGCGCTGGCATGGGTTTGCCCGAGACCTGAATGGGCAAGTGCAACAATCAGATCACAGCCAAGGCCCTGCAGCTTGGTTACAGTTTTTTGCGCCGCACTCAGGATATCTTCCGAGGTCACTTTGCCTTGTAAATGGTGTGCTTCCCATCGTGTTGTCTGGGGTGGCAGTACCGAAAAGACGCCTACGCGAATGGCAGTATTCTGTCCGTCCAGCGGCACGACGCGGTCGAGTATCACATGATCCTGCCACCGTTGCGCGGTATTGCCTTGCCGATGCAAGTTACTACACAGAACCGGGGAGGGCGCTTGTGCGAGGATTCGGTCCAGCGCGTTCAGACCAAAGCCAAAATCGTGATTTCCTAGCCCGATTGCGTCGTATCCCAATGCCTCAAAGGCTTGCATCATTGGATGGGTGCCGTCATTTAGCGCCGCCCACTCCCCTAGCGGCGTGCCTTGAAGGGAGTCTCCGTTGTCAAACAAGAGGACAATGTCGTCTTCCGCCTGTCGTCTGGCCGCGCGGATAAGACTGGCGGTTCGCGTCAAGCCAAGTGTTGGATCCGGCTTGTCTGAATAATAGTCGAAACTTGTTAGGTTCATGTGCAAGTCGGTCGTCGCTAAAATGCGAATACGCCCGCTTGGTGCCTTGGTCTGAATCGGCCTTGAGGGTCGTTGATTAGATCTCAATTTTCCACTTTTAGATGCTGCTGCTCAACCAAATACAATTAGAAGCATAATGAAGAAATTTTCGAGGCAACCATGAGGCTTTTTTAGCGGCATTGTCCGAATTCGTTGCCGGTGAATTGCGTTGCAACGAGGGCCTAGTCGTGGCAGCCCTGTGCGCAAGATCCAAAGGAAACTCAATGAAAAATGCGGAACAGGTGACTTTCGGCGGCTCTGGCCTGGATCGAGCCGCGCATCTTCGAAGCGACGCAGACAAGCTAACCGCGGTTGCAAGTGATCCAAACGCAAAATGCCTGCTGCTCTGGCGTGGCAAGGTTCTGGTAACCGGTGAAGCCCTGGATCAACTTGGGTTTGTCCCAATGACACATGTCTTGATCAATAACGGGCCCGGCGGCATCGTCGAAACTCCGATCTTTCTGGGGCTTAGCGAAATGGGCGCGCCGTTCTTTGCGGCAGATATTTCGGATTGGACGGCCCACGGGCACGACCTCTCTGCTCTCGGCGCGTTTGTCGACAGGTCCGAACAACAGCACCCTGAATTGCCGGATGGGTATGTGTTTGCCGAATTGCGCCGAATCATGACCCGGCTACCCACTCGGGATGCCGAACTTGCTGCGACTGCCAAGGCTGTTATTGGATGGCACGAAACCCATCGTTTTTGCGCACGTTGTGGTGTTGCCAGCGATCTGTCTCAGGCCGGGTGGCAGCGCAGTTGCCCTTCGTGTAGCGGCCAACATTTCCCGCGAACGGATCCGGTCGTCATCATGCTGATTACCCACGGTGATTCTGTTTTGATGGGGCGTTCCCCTGGATGGCCCGATAAGATGTTTTCGCTGTTGGCGGGATTTGTCGAACCGGGAGAAACGCTTGAGGCTGCCGTGCGGCGCGAAGTGATGGAAGAAGCGGGGGTACCCGTCGGCGCTGTCTCATACCTCTCAAGTCAGCCTTGGCCATTTCCGGCGTCGTTAATGTTCGGCTGTGCGGGTGAGGCATTGTCGCGCGACATTGTCATCGACCCGGTCGAAATCGAAGAGGCAATGTGGGTCAGTAAGACTGAGATGATGCAGGCCTTTGCCGGAGAGCATCCGCAGATATTGCCGGCGCGAAAAGGTGCAATCGCACATTTTTTGCTGCAAAACTGGCTTGCAGATACGCTGGTCTGAGGAAACACTGAGCAGTAACTAAGATCAACAAAAGGCCGACATGCAGTTTTCAGCGCGTGAAGATATCGAAGCCCCCATCAACTCGGTGTTCGACATGGTCGCCGATTTTGAGCGTTTCGAGCGTATGGCGATGCGGCGTGGGATCGATGTGCGGCGCAGCGCAGATAGTTCTGTAGTTACGGCAGGAACAACATGGGAAACCGAGTTCAAGCTGCGCGGAAAGCCGCGTCAGATGTCGGTGCTGATGACAGATTGTGACCGCCCGTCACAAATGAGGTTTGAGGCAACCAGCAAAGGAATGACCGGGATTACGACGGTCGATTTTCTGGCGCTGTCGCAGCGCAGAACTCGCCTGAGCGTAGAGATGTCTCTGGCTGCCAAGTCTCTGCCGGCGCGTTTGTTGCTGCAGTCAATGAAGCTGGGACAATCCCGGTTTCGCAGGCAGTTTCAAATGCGTCTGGGTGATTTCGCAAGAGAGCTGGAGCAGCGCCATTTGCATGGGTCTTGAGGCCGTTTTGGGCGGATAAACAACCAGACAGGACCGGGTGTTTGAGCATCGTGATTTTTAGAACTGCGCAAGAAAGTGACGCCGAGGGGATCGCGAGCGTCTTGCAAGATCTTTTCGATGCGGGAAAGAGAAGAAAACCCTGCAGCGCTGAGTTTGTCTTGGGTCACTATATCAGTCATCCTGACAGCATTAGATGTACTCTGGCAGGTGATCAGAGCGGGCACATACTTGGGTTTCAGTCTCTCAGGCATGCTGTCGCGGACAACCCTTATGACGTAGCCGTTGGTTGGGGCATAATAGGCACTCATATTCGGCCCTCGGCTGCCAGGCGCGGCGTTGGACGCGGCTTGTTTGCCCAGACGCTTGATGCTGCACATGGCTTTGACCTGACCTTCATTGACGCAACGATTGGTGCAAAAAACGCTGAAGGCTTAGCCTATTATGAAGCTATGGGCTTCCGGGAGTATCGGCAGATGGAAGATGCTGTGTCGAAAGTGTATCAGTTGCCGTCCTAAAACTGCGTAGTCGAGGGACCTAGTTTCAGCAAGCGGGGTCAGTTGTGTCGCAGATCATATTCCTCCACGGTGCGTCCAGCAGCGGCAAAAGCACGATTGCCCGCGCCTTACAGCAACAGATCGAAGTACCGTTCTGGCATGTATCCATCGACCATTTAAGCGATGCCGGTGTTTTGCCGATGGCACGGTATAGGGCAGAGGACTTTGATTGGCCTTCAGACAGGTCTGCGATTTTTGACGGGTTCCACAGGTCTGTTTCAGCGTATGCCGATGCGGGTAACAACCTGATCCTTGAACACATACTCGACACACCGGGATGGGCGGAAGACCTTAAAACGCGTCTGGAGTCGCATGATGCTCTGTTTGTTGCTGTGCAATGCCCGATTTCGGTTCTGATCAAGCGAGAACGCCTGCGTGGTGACAGACCCTTTGGAAGTGCTGCGCGGGACCAGGAACGTATCCATGAGGGCAGGGTATATGACCTGGAGGTCAACGCAACCGAAGATGTTGCAGCCAATGTGGACAGGATTCTGACCGCGTGGCGCAGCGGTGAGCGACGGTCAGAATTCAGCCATGAGTAATTGTGGACAGCGTTTAGCCGCGTGGTTGTGTAGCAGGATAAACGCCCAGGATTTCCACATTGGTCGTAAAGTGCTGTAGCTCGTCCATGGCAAGCTGCACATTTTGATCCTCGGGGTGACCCACGATGTCGGCGTAGAACTGCGTCGCCGTGAATGAGCCGTCGACCATATAGCTTTCCAGCTTTGTCATGTTGATACCATTGGTGGCAAATCCACCCATCGCTTTGTAGAGCGCCGCAGGGATGTTGCGGACCTGAAACACGAAACTGGTGATCATGCCGTGTTCGCCCCTACGCGACTGGTCGGCCTGTCGGGACATGACAAGAAAACGGGTTGTATTGTCGCCGTGGTCTTCAATATTGCGGGCCAATATATTCAGGCCATAGATTTCTCCGGCCAGCTCGCTGGCCAGGGCAGCAGAATGGACGTCACCGACATCAGCAACTTCCCGAGCCGCTCGGGCGTTGTCGGGACTGACACGACCGCGGATACCGTGCTTTTTTAGGAAAGTCGCACATTGTGGCAGCAGCACAAGATGGGAATGAGCCTCGGTAATGTCCTCTAGCTTGGCCCCGGGAACACCCAGAAGGTTGATATGAACCCGGACGAAAGCCTCATCAATGATATGCAGCCCGCTATGGGGCAAAAGCCGATGAATATCGGCCACGCGCCCATAGGTCGTGTTTTCAACCGGCAACATCGCCAAATCGGCCTTACCCGCGCGAACCGATTCGATCACATCTTCGAAAGTTCGGCAGGGCAGGGCCTCCATATCCGGGCGCGCGTTGCGGCAGGCCTCGTGGCTATAGGCGCCGGGTTCCCCTTGAAATGCGATGCGATTGGTCATTAGGTCGATTCCGTGCAACAAGTTGGCAAATTGGGCGTTTAGTCGCGGTGTCTATACCTTGCCTCTCGTTAGGGGAAGCCTTAGACACCTGCGCAGACAGCTGAAATGGACACGCGATCAATGTTCGACACGATGACAGTTACCAAGGCCGCGGCAGGCCTGTTTGGCACTTTCCTGGTGCTGCTTCTGGCCAAATGGGGGGCGGATATCCTCTATTATGCAGGTGGTGGCCACGGCGATTCTGAGGCCGCATACATTATCGAAACCGAAAGCTCTGGCGAAAGCGCTGACGGCGAAGAAGTAGTTTTTGAGGACATGCTGGCTGCCGCTGACCCTGAGAAGGGGGCGAGAGTATTCCGCAAGTGCACCGCCTGCCACAAGCTGGAAGATGGCGCAAACGGCACTGGTCCTTACCTGTATGCGATCGTTGACCGCCCTGTCGCTTCGGCCAAGGGCTTTACCGGTTATTCTGCGTCAATGCAGGCCCACGGTGGCAACTGGACGCCCGAAGCACTGGACGCCTTCCTGGAACGCCCGAGCGCCTATATCTCCGGAACATCGATGAGCTTTGCTGGCCTGAAAAAACCTCAGGAACGCGCTGATCTGATCGCTTACCTGCAGACAATCGGCAACTGATTGCTTGCTGAAGATTGAAGAATTTCAAAGCCGCTGCCCCTTGCAGCGGCTTTTTTGTCTTAAGAAATCTTCACAAAGCGCTCACGCGTTCTAAACTTGCTACTGTAATCACTGGACCTTTAGCTAGGTTTAGGCGCATTAAGACGTTCCAAGGGGTGTAGGAGACGCGGGCATGACAGTTAGACGCAAGAAACCGGTACAGGGCGGTATGCAGCGGCGGACTGCACTGCAGCTTTTGGGCGGAAGTGCCGTTGCAGCATTGACGCCGAGCGTAAGAGGCGCATTTGCGGCGGCGAGCGAAAGTAGCGACATTATTAAGGCGCACGGGTACTCCTATTTTGGTGACCTTAAGTATCCGGCAGATTTTCCACATTTTGACTATGTGAACCCGAGCGCTCCCATAGGGGGCCAAATCTCGGTGTCTTCACGCGGTACGTTTGATGGGATGAACCGCTTTAACTGGCAAGGTAAAGCGGGCCTTTATTCTGGCCTGATTGCTGAAAGCATGTTCGGCAGCAGTCCGTTCGGGTCTGCCTCACCGGCGGATTCCATTACCGAAGCCTATGGTTTGCTGGCGGAATCCGTTGAATACCCGAGCACCAAGGATTGGTGTATTTTCTATATGCGACCCGAGGCGCGCTTTGCCGATGGTACACCACTGACAGCGCATGATGCTGCGTTCACCCATGATCTGTTTCTAGAACAGGGTATTCGCAGCTATGCGCGTGGCGTCAGCCAGCGCATCGAAGGGTATGAGATCATTGATGACCACACGATCAAATTCAACTTCGTAGATGGAATATCGCGCCGGTCTTTGATCTCGCAGGTTGGTGGCACGCCAGTGTTTTCCAAGGCGTGGTACGCAGAAACAGGTGAACGACTGGATAAGCAAAGTTTGCAGACCCCCATGGGGAGCGGCCCTTATGTCCTCGATGACTATGAGCTCAATCGATACATCGTCTACCGCCGCAATCCAGACTATTGGGGTTGGCATCTGCCGATCAACGTGGGCCGACACAACTTTGAAACAGTGCGGGTTGAATACTTTGCGGATGACGCCGCCGAATTCGAAGCTTTCAAGGCCGGAATCTATACGTTTCGAGCCGAAGGCAGCACCAAGAAGTGGGCGACAGGCTATGATTTCCCCGCAGTAGAAAAGGGCTATGTTAAACGCGATAGCATCCCAGTAATGGTGCCACCGTCTCCGCAGGGTTTCATTTTCAACATGCAGCGCGAGCCATTCAAAGACATAAAGGTCCGTGAGGCGCTTGGGTTGGCCTATAATTTTGAGTGGACATCGGAGTCGCTTCAATACGGTCTGACCGAACAGCGCCATTCCTTCGCGGAAAACTCTGAAGTTGCAGCCGATGGCTTGCCGACGGAGCAGGAAACAGCTTTCCTGAATTCATTGGGTGATTTGGTTCCAGAAGAGATCTTTACGCAGGAAGCCGTTCGCGCCCACAGTTCGAAAGGAAACCGAACGGTAGATCGCGCCAACAAGCGAACGGCGCTGAGGCTTTTGTCAGAGGCAGGCTGGACGGTGTCGGCGGGTGGCAAGCTTCAGGATGCCGAAGGCAATCCGATGAAAATCACGATTATGCTCTCGGCGTCTACTTCCGATACGGCGGAAGCCATCGTAACGACGTATGCAGCTAACCTGGAGAGCTTTGGCGTCGCTGTGAATGTTGAGAAAATCGACAGCGCTCAGTGGATACAAAGGTATTACGACAAAGACTTCGACATGATCTTTTTCCGCAACCAGTCCTTCCTAGAGGCCGGGACGGGATTGAAGCAGTTTTATGGATCCGAGACTGCGGTGGTGTCATCCTACAACCCACAATCATTGCAAGAGCCGCTTGTGGACGCGATCATCGACGCAGCGCTGGAAACGAAATCCCGCGAAGATGAGATTGCAGCCCTAAAGTCGCTCGACAGGGTACTGCGGTATTTGCGTATTCAGGTGCCCACTGGGTATGTGGCTGACACCTGGGTCGCCTACTACGATATGTTTGAACACCCCGAGGAACTGCCGCCGCTGGCTGTCGGGCAGTTTGATTTCTGGTGGTTCAATGAAGAGAAATACCAGAAACTGAAAGCTGCAGGCGCGGTGAGGTAACCAGCTTTGGGAGCGTATATTCTTCGCCGGCTGCTGCTGGTCATACCGACATTGCTTGGGATCATGATTGTGAATTTCACACTGGTGCAATTCGTACCAGGTGGACCAATCGAACAAATACTGGCCCAAATGCAAGGTGAGGGCGACGTTTTTGCAGGCTTCGCCGGCGGGGATAATGCTCAAACCGAAGAAACCTTTGGCTCTGACAGCGAGTATATCGGTGCGCGTGGTCTGCCAAAAGAGTTCATCGAAGACTTAGAAAAGGAATTCGGCTTCGATAAACCGCCGCTCGAGCGGTTTTTGAACATGATGGGCAACTATCTGACGCTGGATTTCGGCCAGAGCTATTTCCGCTCGATCAGTGTTATCGATCTGGTTCTGGAAAAGATGCCGGTTTCCATCTCGTTGGGCTTGTGGTCCACATTGATCGCTTATCTGGTGTCGATCCCGCTTGGAATTCGCAAAGCCATCAAAGATGGCACGCGGTTTGATACCTGGACCAGTGGTGCCATCATCGTCGCCTATGCCATTCCAGGCTTCCTTTTTGCAATCCTGTTGCTTGTGCTGTTTGCGGGCGGATCTTATTGGCAGATATTTCCGTTGCGAGGGCTGACTTCGGACAATTGGGAAAGCCTCAGCCTGTTCGGCAAGATCACAGACTATTTCTGGCATATCGCTCTGCCGATCATCGCTCTGACGATTTCGGCCTTTGCGACGCTGACCCTGCTGACCAAGAACTCGTTTCTGGATGAGATCAAGAAACAGTATGTTATGACCGCGCGCGCCAAAGGGCTGAGCGAAAGCAAGGTTCTGTACGGGCATGTCTTCCGCAACGCGATGTTGATCGTGATTGCGGGCTTTCCTGCGGTGTTCATCGGCGTGTTCTTTGGTGGTTCGATCATCATCGAAACGATCTTCTCGCTCGATGGTCTTGGCCGTCTTGGTTTCGAGGCCGCTGTCGCGCGAGACTACCCAGTCATATTTGGTACGTTATTTATCTTTGGCTTGATGGGGCTGGTTGTCGGTATCATCAGTGACTTGATGTATGTCCTTGTCGATCCGCGCATCGATTTTGAGAAACGAGAGGGTTAAATGGCACTTTCCCCTCTCAACCAACGACGCTGGCGTAGCTTTCGGCGCAATAGCCGGGCCTTTTGGTCGCTGATCATTTTCTCGGTGCTTTTTGGCTTGTCTTTGTTTGCCGAATTCATCGCGAATGACAAACCGATCCTGGTGAAGTACCGCGGTGAGTTCTACACGCCCATCTTCAACTTCTACGCCGAGACTGATTTTGGCGGCGACTTCCAAACCGAAGCGATCTATCGCGACCCTGAGGTCCGATGCCTGATTGACAGTGGTGGTCTCGAGCAATGCTTTGACGACCCTGACGGCATCATCGAACAGATTGATGCGGGTACATTGCAGGTTGACGGGTTCGAACGTGGCTGGGCCATCTGGCCATTGATCCCGTATTCTTTCAACACCAGCGTGGACCGCCCCGGAGCGGCCCCTCTCCCGCCCAATAGCCAAAACCTGCTGGGCACGGATGATACCAAACGGGATGTGCTGGCCCGAGTGATCTATGGGTTCCGCCTATCGATCCTGTTCACGCTGATCGTGACCGGCGCGGCCAGTTTGATTGGGATCTTCGCTGGGGCCATACAGGGGTTTTTCGGAGGCTGGCTTGACCTGATCTTTCAGAGGATCATCGAGATATGGTCGGCGACGCCGTCCCTGTATGTCATTATCATCATGTTCGCCATTCTCGGGCGAAGTTTCTGGCTGCTTGTTGCCTTGATGATCCTTTTTGGATGGACGGGTCTGGTGGGCGTTGTGCGGGCCGAATTCCTGCGCGCGCGAAACCTTGAATACGTGCGTGCGGCACGGGCGCTTGGCGTGGGTAACATGACAATCATGTTCCGTCATATGCTGCCAAACGCAATGGTGGCGACGCTGACATTCATGCCGTTCATCGTGACGGGCACCATCGGAGGCTTGGCCTCTTTGGACTTCCTTGGCTTCGGGTTGCCCTCTTCTTCACCGTCCCTGGGTGAAATGACCCTACAGGCGAAACAGAACCTGCAAGCCCCCTGGCTGGCCTTCACTGCGTTTTTCACCTTTGCCATCATGCTGTCGCTTCTGGTCTTCATCTTTGAAGGCGTCCGCGATGCATTTGATCCGAGAAAGACCTTTTCATGAGCTTGCTGGATGTGAACAACCTTAAGGTCTCGTTCCGGCAGGACGGTCAGATATCAGCAGCCGTCAAAGGCGTCTCATTCACTGTTGATCGCGGTGAAACCGTCGCTTTGGTCGGCGAATCCGGTTCCGGAAAATCCGTGACAGCGCTGTCCACCGTGTCCCTGTTGGGCGACAGCGCGATTGTCGAGGGCTCGGTCAAATATGATGGCCAGGAAATGATCGGCGCCTCGGATCAGCGTTTGATGGATGTGCGTGGCAATGACATCAGCTTTATCTTTCAAGAACCGATGACCTCGCTCAACCCGCTGCACACGATCCAGAAGCAGATGGCGGAATCGTTGGCGCTGCATCAGGGTCTGACCGGGGATGAGGCACGAGACCGGATTATTGAGCTGATGATCAAAGTGGGTATACGTGACCCACAGGATCGGTTGGACAGCTATCCGCACCAACTGTCTGGCGGGCAACGGCAGCGGGTCATGATCGCTATGGCACTGGCCAACAAACCCGACATCCTGATTGCCGATGAACCCACGACCGCGTTGGACGTGACCATTCAGGCGCAGATTCTGGAATTGCTGGCCGACCTACAGAAGTCGGAAAACATGGGGATGTTATTCATTACCCATGATCTTGGCATTGTCCGGCGGATCGCGGATCGGGTCTGTGTGATGAAAGACGGTGAGATCGTCGAAACTGGTCCGACTGTCGAGATCTTTGATGACCCGCAGCATCCGTATACCCGCAAGCTGCTTGCGGCCGAACCATCCGGTTCGCCAGATCCCGTGCCCACCGACGCTGAAGTGGTTGCACAAACTGATCATCTGAAAATCTGGTTCCCGATCCAACGTGGATTTCTGAAACGCACAGTTGGCTACGTAAAAGCCGTCAACGATGCGACGCTGAGTGTACGCGCAGGCGAGACCCTGGGTATTGTCGGCGAAAGCGGCTCGGGTAAGACAACACTCGCGTTGGCGATCATGCGGCTGATCGCTTCCGAAGGTGGAATCACCTATCGCGATCAGGATGTACGCCGCTGGTCCACGCGCGAGCTGCGGCGGCTGCGCAAGGACATGCAGATCGTGTTCCAGGATCCGTTCGGCAGCCTCAGCCCGCGTATGACCTGCCAGCAGATCATTGCTGAAGGATTGGCCATTCACAACGTCGATCCGCACCGGGCCCCGCGCGATTTGGTGGCCGAAGTAATGACCGAAGTTGGTTTGGATCCGGCCTCGATGGACCGATATCCACATGAGTTTTCTGGCGGGCAACGCCAGCGTATCGCGATTGCACGCGCCATGGTTCTGCGGCCTAAACTTCTGGTGTTGGACGAACCCACCAGCGCGCTCGACATGACGGTGCAGGTTCAAATTGTCGATCTGCTGCGCGAGTTACAGCGAAAATACGGGCTGGCCTATTTGTTCATCAGCCATGATCTGAAGGTCGTGCGGGCGATGTCGCACAACGTCATCGTTATGCGAAATGGCGACGTGATCGAAATGGGCGCCGCCGAAGACCTGTTTGAAAACGCCCAGACCGACTACACCCGCGAACTGATTGCGGCGGCGGGCTGATAACCCACCGATTCTCCCGTCAGGCGTTGGCTGTTTCCCGTGTTGCTGTTTTGGGCACCGGCCCGCGCAGTTCTTCGTAATGGTCAAAGCTCAGCTTCACCCAACCGGTGCCTCGGGTGGCACTGGCGAGCGTTCGGTGCAGTTCATCTTCGGCCACTGCCGGCAACATGGCGTTAAATACCTCCCAGCCTGCGGCATTTGGGTTGCCCTCAAACCCCAGGATTTGCCCTTGCAACGTGCTGATTGTCGGAACGAGATCGCCCACGAAATCTGATGGCAGGTGGATTTCTGCGTTCAGGATCGGTTGCAGGACCACGGGTTTGGCTTGCGGCAAAGCCTCGCGCACGGCGATTTTACCCGCTGTTCGGAAGGCGTAGTCCGAGCTGTCGACGTTGTGGTGTTTGCCATCGCTCAGTGTGACCTTCACATCGACCACCGGAAATCCTTCTGGACCCTGAACCAACGCGTCTTTGGCGCCATGTTCGACGGACGGGATATAGTTCTTGGGGACCGAACCACCTTTTACAACTTCTTCGAACTGGAACCCTGAACCGCGCGGCATTGGTGCAACCGAGATGACGACATCCGCAAATTGCCCAGCACCACCAGATTGCTTGCGATGTCGCTGCCGGTGTTCGACGGTCGATTTGATGGTTTCACGATACGCGGTTTCCACCGGGTCGGCTTGGATTTCGATGCCAAAATCCTCGGCCAATTTGGCTGTCACCCGGCGCATATGCTGAGGGCCCTGCGAACCAAGAACCGCGTGTCCGCTCAATTCGTCCTGTTCCATATGCAGGCCCGGATCAATCTCGACCATCCGGGTCAAGGCATTTGAAAGACGTACATCATCACGCTCATGCGCCGGGGATACCACTTGCCGATGCCCAGCCGGGTGGGGTTCTGCCCATTCCGGGAGTGGCGTGGCCGAAGTGCTGTCATAAAGAAAGCCGGGGTTGAGGTGATCGGATTTCACCGCCAACCCGATCTGTCCAGCCCCCAAAGCGCTGATCTGGGTTTTGGCATCCAACGTGGTCAGACTGCCGACTGTCTCCCCGCCCAAAGCTTCATGCGCTTTTACACCATCACCCAGACCACGCAGCACGACGATCTTGCCGATGTGCTTTTTGACATCCGCGAAACCCGCAATAGCGCGGGCACTGTCCGCCGCCTCATCCCGGCCTGCTGCGATGTCAAACTCCGGGGCTTCATGCCGTAGTGCTTTCATCAGCCGGGTCAGACCATTGCCGTGGCTGGCCGCGCCCAGACAGGCTGGAATCAGTTGGTGGCTTTGCAACACTTGTGCGGCAAGGTCGTAGATTTCGGCGCTGGGCGGCTGCTTGTCTTCGATCAGTTGCTCTAACAAATGGTCGTCGTAATCCGACAGGGTTTCGAGCAACTCGGTACGGGCTTCCTGTTCGCGGTCTTCCACGGATTGCGGCAGCTCGATCAGGGCCGAGGGTTGCCCCTCCTGATACTTCCAGGCCCGTTCCGAGATCAGATCGACAGCACCTATGATCGTACCGCCGTCACGGATCGGCACCTGACGAAGCGTGATATGGTGGCTGCAATAGGTTTGCAGTGCCGCGATGATGTCGCGGATTCGTCCATTTGGGCTGTCCATCCGGTTGATGAACAAGAAACAGGGAATACCGGCTTCTTCGACCAGGCGCAGATAAGGGGCACATAAAACGGCGGCATCGGGGTCGGGTGGAACCACAATGACGGCTGCGTCCGAGATCGCCATGGCCGGGCCGACATACGCCAGCGCATCGCCACCACCATCCACGTCAACCGCGCACCACGGCTCGTCCAAATAAGAAAAACCGTGCAGGTGCACGGTTCCGGATACGTCGAACGTGGCGGGCCGGCCATCGAGGCGGCTGATGGCCTCGACCAGTGTAGACTTGCCCGATTGACTGGGCCCGAGGACGGTAAAAACGCGCATAGGTGCTGTCCCTCTTTCAGGTTGCAGAATGGATGCACGAAAGGAGTTGTCGAGCGCGTCAGCGTCGGCATGGATCGCCTGTAATCTAGCCTGCCTCAGGCTGTGGGGTGGTCAGTTTCCCCAGGTCTTTAGTGTGGAGAAAAGCCAGGGCGTACGTCAAGCCCCGGTTCAGGAATGCTGCAGAGTGGCCGATATCGGCCCGCCCAATTCTGGTCAGATCGCCGAGCTGTGCCCGGCTTTGCTGAGATCATAAGCATCAAAGCTGCGGGCGATCATCCTGGTCAACGGGCGCGCCTCGGGCGGAACGAACAGCCCGTCCTCGTCAATGCGCAACAGTCCATCAAAGGTCGCGTTCGCGGCGCTATACATACCGTGTAACTCGGCAGCGGAGATATCGTGGTCCCGAAGGATCTCGGCTGTGTCGATCTGGAAATCGCACATCAGAGCCTCGATCAAACGCGCGCGCAAAACGTCCTCACCTTCGAACAGATGGCCGCGCGAGGTCGAAAACTGACCGTTGCGGATTGCTTTCGTGTGGGCAGACGTCGCCGGAGCATTCTGTGCGTATCCTTGCGGGAAGCGAGAGATTGAGCTGGCCCCAATCCCGATCAAAACTTCGGCCTGATCGTCGGTATAACCTTGAAAATTGCGTTTCAAACGACCCGCACGCAAAGCGTGGGTCAGGCCATCGTCATTTGTGGCAAAGTGATCAATTCCGATTTCGGCGTAGTTGTCCCACATAAACAGCCGCCGCGCGGTATCGAACAACTCCAGCCTTTGTTCAGGTGTGGGAAGCGCATCAGACGGGATCATCTGTTGCCGCTTCGCCATCCAGGGCACATGCGCGTATCCATAAAGCGCAACCCGATCGGGGCTGAGCGACAGCAGCTTTTGCACGCTTTCCGTCATTCGCGTTTTGGTTTGGTGCGGCAGGCCATACAGAATATCGGCGTTCAGGCTGCTGATACCTCGGGCTCGGATCATATCGATCGCGTCACGTGTGGTGTCGTAGCTTTGGACGCGTCCGATGGTCTTCTGAATCTCATCATCGAAATCCTGAACGCCAATCGACGCACGGTTCATTCCCGCGCCGGCCAGCGCGTCCAGTCGCGCGTTGTCAATTTCATTCGGATCAATTTCGACCGAGAATTCTGCGTTTGGACCCATTGGTACGATGCCCAGAATGTGCTGTGCCAGATCGCGCATCAATCCCGGGTTTAGCAACGTCGGGGTGCCGCCACCCCAGTGCAGGCGCGACAGGACCACACCGTCTGGCAAGCGCTCGGCTAGCAGGTCCAGTTCTGCTTTTAGAACATCCACATAGGCGATCACTGGATTGTCTGTTTGTGTTCCCTGCGTCCTGCAGGCACAGAACCAGCACAGCCTGCGGCAGAATGGAACGTGGATATACAGTGAGATCTCGCTGCCCGGTTTAATCCCCGAAATCCAGTCGCCAAAACGACCCGCCCCCAAGTCATTGTTGAAATGCGGGGCGGTGGGATAGCTTGTGTAACGCGGGACTTTCGCGTCAAATAGTCCAAGCTTTGCCAATTGTGGTTTCACTATCATATCGATACCCTTAGGTGAGATACGACTTAGCGACTTTGACAGAGATCAAGTGGAAACGCGCATGACCGTGAAGGCCCAATTTGACCACACCAATTGCGAGGGGTGCCCGATTCGGCATCGGGCTGTGTGCGCGCATTGTGATACTGATGAGCTCGAAGAACTTGAGGGCATCAAGTATTACCGAAGCTTTGAGGCCGGGCAGACAATCATCTGGTCAGGGGATCAGATGAGCTTTGTTGGGTCTGTCGTGTCGGGCATTGCGTCGTTGACACAGACCATGGAAGACGGCCGAACGCAGATGGTGGGCTTGCTGTTGCCAAGCGATTTTGTCGGTCGTCCTGGCCGCGAGACGGCCCCTTACGATGTGCAGGCAACAACTGACGTTGTGATGTGCTGTTTTCGTAAAAAGCCGTTCGAAGACCTGATGAACTCGACACCTCATATTGCGCACCGTCTGTTGCAGATGACGCTGGATGAATTGGATGCAGCCCGCGAATGGATGCTCGTGCTGGGGCGCAAAACCGCGCGTGAGAAAATCGCCAGCCTTTTGTCGATCATAGCGCGCCGGGATGCGTCGGTCAGCCAGAAGGCTCAGTCTGGGCCAATTGTGTTCGACCTACCGCTGACGCGTGAGGCAATGGCAGACTATCTTGGCCTGACTCTTGAAACGGTAAGCAGACAGATATCAGCTTTGAAACGGGACAGTGTGATTTTGCTGGAAGGCAAGCGGCACGTCACGATCCCGGATATGGCGCGGTTGATGGATGAAGCTGGCGACGATTCAGATGGTGGTTTTTTGGTGTGATCACGTTCCTGCGTGACCTCGAACTGCAGCCGTGATCTACTGGTCCGGATGAAACGAATATCAGGAGCAGCGCATGACATTCAGTAGCCTATTGGCCATGATTTTGATCGGTGCAATCGCCGGTTGGCTGTCGGGCAAGATCATGGAGGGCCGGGGTTTTGGCCTGATCGGAAACATAATTGTCGGGATCGTCGGGGCCTTTCTTGCGGGTTTGATTTTCCCGGCACTTGGGTTCGCTGTGGGCGGCGGCTTGATCTCGTCGATACTGTTTGCCACGGTCGGAGCCGTGATCTTGCTGTTCCTGATCGGATTGATACGACGCTGATAGACAAGCCGCCTTGTCGGGCGGCTTGTTGAATTTCTCAGATCAGTGGGCGAGGAAGACCGGCACCACCGACTGTTCCAGCATATTGCGCGTTGCGCCGCCCAGAATGGCCTCGCGGAATCGCGAATGGCCATAAGCCCCCATGATGATCAAATCCGATTCGGTGTCTAACGCGTGACGGTTCAGAATGTCGGACACTCGGGTCATGGTTTTGCTGAGCACTTCGATCTCGCATTTCACGCCGTGCCGCGCCAGCATCTGGGATAACAGTCCACCGGGATCGGACCGATCCGGGCCATGGCGCGGAGGGTCGATCACCACGATATGCGCCAAGTCAGCGTGTTTGAGGAAGGGCAAGGCGCGGCGAATGGCTCGCATGGCTTCGACGCTCTCGTTCCAGGCAATCATCACTTTGCGCGGCACAGAAAACGGCTCGGCGTCGTTAGGAACCACCAGAACAGGCGCGTGACCTTCGAACATGGCCGCTTCGATTATCGGCTCCGCCTCGGCACCCCGATCCTCACCATAGGGATGGGGAAGGACCACCAGATCTGAGAACCGTGCCCTATGTGCCACATGGCGCCCGATATCCGCAATTTGCGCAACGCCGTTTTCAGCAGACCAGCGAATACCGGTTTTTCCCAGAAAATCCTTGGCGAAATTCAGCACCTCATCCGCTTCGGCGTTGGCACGGCTTAGCGTTTCCTGAAGGATCAAAGCGTTGGCGCCAGCATAGTAATAACCGGTCTGACTGCGATCCACGCCCAGGCATAGCGCTTCGGCGTGGGCATCCTGTGCTTCGGCCAATGCCGCCAGCTGAGCCAATGCTGCCTGAGCTGTCTTTGTTTCGGTCATAACTGTGAGAAGAGATTTGTAGCCCATATCGACCTCATATTTTGAGCATTTGGTCCCATGCGACCAGGTAACCCATCCATCAGCTTATGCGTGTCATAGATTTCGGGCTATTGTCTTGACACAGATCAAAGCAGCATTGGTCGCTGTCCGACAAAACAGCAACCAGACAAAAGGGTCTTGCGCGGCGAGGGAATCGGAATCGTGTGAGGCAATTCAAAGGGACGCAAAATGTCGAATTACATCAAGCTGATCGTGCTTGGGCTGGTCGTGCTGTTCGCAGCGATCGGGACCAACTACGCACGGGATTTGGCGTATCAGGTGCATGCGGTACTGGTGATGTTGATTGCCGGTGGACTGTTCATCTGGACGCTGCGCAACACCGATGAGCCAGATATCCTTGTTGACCGCTCGTCAGAGTACATGGATGACGTGATACGTTACGGCGTGATCGCGACGGCCTTTTGGGGTGTGGTTGGGTTCCTTGCCGGAACTTTCATCGCGTTTCAGCTGGCTTTTCCTGAGCTAAACTTTGAATGGGCGCAGGGGTACCTGAATTTTGGACGCCTGCGGCCCCTGCACACTTCGGCCGTGATTTTTGCCTTTGGCGGCAATGCACTGATCGCCACCTCGTTTTATGTGGTTCAGCGGACCAGTGCAGCGCGCCTTTGGGGCGGCAACCTCGCGTGGTTTGTGTTCTGGGGATACCAGCTGTTCATTGTTCTGGCTGCGACCGGTTATGTATTGGGCGGGACCCAATCCAAGGAATATGCCGAGCCTGAATGGTATGTAGATCTGTGGCTGACTGTCGTCTGGGTGGCTTACCTGGCCGTCTATCTGGGCACGATCGTCAAGCGGAAAGAGCCCCACATCTACGTGGCAAACTGGTTCTATCTGGCCTTTATCGTCACCGTCGCGATGCTGCATCTGGTCAACAACATGACCGTCCCTGTCAGCATCTGGGGTTCGAAATCCGTTATCGTCTGGTCGGGTGTGCAAGATGCCATGATCCAGTGGTGGTACGGCCACAACGCAGTGGGCTTTTTCCTGACTGCGGGCTTCCTTGGGATGATGTACTATTTCATCCCGAAGCAGGCCGAACGTCCGGTGTTCAGCTACAAGCTGTCGATCATCCACTTCTGGGCATTGATCTTCCTGTATATCTGGGCCGGTCCGCACCACCTGCATTATACCGCGCTGCCTGACTGGGCTTCGACGCTGGGCATGGTGTTCTCGATTGTTCTGTGGATGCCGTCCTGGGGGGGTATGATCAACGGTCTGATGACCCTGTCGGGTGCATGGGACAAACTGCGCACGGACCCGATCATCCGCATGATGGTCATCTCGGTGGGCTTCTACGGCATGTCCACTTTTGAGGGTCCGATGATGTCGATCCGCGCGGTCAACTCGCTGAGCCACTATACGGACTGGACCATTGGTCACGTGCATTCGGGTGCGCTGGGCTGGAATGGCATGATCACCTTTGGTGCGCTGTACTTCCTCGTGCCTGTCCTGTGGAAGCGTGAGCGTCTGTACTCGCTACAGATGGTCAGCTGGCACTTCTGGCTCGCGACCATTGGCATCGTTCTGTATGCCGCGTCGATGTGGGTCACCGGTATCATGGAAGGCCTGATGTGGCGTGAAGTGGATGCCAACGGCTTCCTGGTGAACTCGTTCGCCGACACCGTCGCGGCCAAGTTCCCGATGTATGTGGTCCGCGGTCTGGGTGGGGTTCTGTTCCTCGCTGGCTCGGTGATCATGTGCTACAACCTGTGGATGACTGTACGGAAAGCGCCGGCCAAAGAGGCCAGCCTGACCGTCGCGGTCCCGGCTGAATAGGAGGGCCGGAGCTATGGCAATTCTCGACAAACATAAGATCCTCGAGACCAACGCGACCCTCCTGCTGATCTTCAGCTTTTTGGTCGTAACCATCGGTGGCATCGTGCAGATCACCCCGTTGTTCTATCTTGAGAACACAATCGAGAAGGTGGAGGGCATGCGCCCTTACACCCCTCTCGAAATGGCAGGGCGTGACATTTACATCCGCGAAGGCTGCTATGTCTGCCACAGCCAAATGATCCGTCCGATGCGGGATGAGGTCGAACGCTATGGCCACTATTCGCTGGCGGCTGAATCGATGTATGACCATCCGTTCCAGTGGGGATCGAAACGCACCGGGCCAGACCTGGCACGAGTCGGTGGCCGCTACTCGGATCAGTGGCATGTGGACCACCTGCGCGATGCGCAATCCGTAGTGCCGGAATCGGTGATGCCCAAATACGGCTTCCTCGAAAACCGCAGGATTGACGGCAGATACATCGGCGACGTCATGGCTGCGAACGCTCTGGTCGGGACACCTTACACCGATGAAATGCTCGAGAATGCCGTGCTGGATTTCCGCGCGCAGGCCGACCCAGACAGCGACTATGACGGCCTGTTGGAGCGCTATGGCGAAAAGGTCAATGTTCGGAACTTTGATGGCCAGCCCGAGCTGACCGAAGCCGATGCACTGATCGCTTACCTGCAGATGCTGGGTACATTGGTCGACTTCTCGACCTTCAACCCAGATGCAAACCGTTAAAGGAGGGTGCGATGGAAGAATACACGATCCTTAGGCAGTTCGCGGACAGCTGGATGTTGCTTTTGTTGTTCGTCTTTTTCATTGGCATCGTCATTTGGGTTTTCCGCCCCGGTGCAAGCAAAGAATACAAGGACACCGCCAACATCCCGTTCCGGCACGCTGATGCGCCAGCGCCCCTTCGGGGCGACGATGAAGCTGCGCCCCGCACGGGCGACAAACCCGCCGAATCCAAGGAGGCGAGTAAATGAGCAAGACACCTGAAAAACAGCCGGGTGATCCGAACACCACTGGCCACACCTGGGACGGGATCGAGGAATTCGATAACCCAATGCCACGCTGGTGGTTGTGGACCTTCTATGTCACCATCATCTGGGCCGTCATCTACACGATCATGTATCCCGCATGGCCTTTGGTGCAGTCCGCGACTGCAGGTGTTCTGGGTTGGTCCTCGCGTGAACTGGTGCAGCAGGAAATGGTCGCCTTTGAAGAGGCAAATGCGCCGTGGAATGCCAAGTTGGTCGAAACCCCATTGGATGACATCGCCAGGGATGCAGAGCTGCAACAATACGCTGTGAACGCGGGCGGTGCCGTATTTCGCACATGGTGCGCACAGTGCCATGGTTCAGGCGCGCAAGGCGCGACGGGCTTTCCGAACCTGTTGGATGACGCGTGGCTTTGGGGCGGTACGCTGGATGACATCGTAACCACCGTGAGCTATGGCATCCGTAGCGAGGAAAGCGACGACACACGGTATTCCGAAATGCCCGCTTTTGGCGAGATACTGGAGCCGGAAGAGATCACTCAGGTGGTGCAATACGTGATGTCGCTGACAAATGCCCAAAGCGATGATGCGGCTGCACAGGCGGGCAAGGTGGTCTTTGAAGACAATTGTTCCGCCTGTCACGGAGAAGATGGCGCCGGTGATGTCATCCAGGGCGCACCGAACCTGACAGACGCGATCTGGCTTTATGGCGGCAGCGAAGAGGCATTGACCGAAACGGTCAAGTACAGCCGCTTCGGCATTATGCCGCCCTGGGATACCCGATTGACCGAGGCACAAATCCGCGCTGTGTCGGCTTATGTTCACCAATTGGGTGGCGGCCAGTAACGGATAAAGAATACCTCCGGGCGGTCCACCGCCCAGAGGTTAGGGCACCGGCTGTTCCATCTGTTCGCGCGTTTCCAGAACAGCCGGTGCTACTTTTTTAGACTACATCTCCGACCGGATCCGGTCCAGACGCGTGACGGCCCCACCGTCAATGGCGTGGAGCTTTGCCGCCGTGGGTGTCTTCTTTCCACCAATGCGCGTCCGGCAGCCAACGTCTTTGTGGGGTTTCTTCGCGACGCGCGTGGTTGTCATCCGGCTCAAGCATTCGGGTGGCGTTCATGAAAGTTCTGGCAAAGATCGAGAGCATCGGGTCTCTCCTCTGATTGTGTTGGAACAGTCTCAGGATTGATCTTCGGGCTAAAAAATGCGACTCAATTGCAATTCTTATATGTAAGAGGAAATTACATATGGATTGGCTCAACCTGCCGCCGCTGGCTTCGCTCAGAGCCTTTTCAGCCTTCGCCGAAAAGGGTGGGGTGGTCCCGGCCGGGGCCGCGCTAAATGTCAGCCATGCTGCAATAAGCCAACAATTGCGTGCCTTGGAGAAGCATATGGGTGTCGGCTTGTTGGACCGAACTGGAAAGTCGTTGTCGCTGACCACAGAAGGGCAGCAACTGGCACGCGCTTTGCAACTTGGGTTTGGTTCAATTGGTACCGCTGTCGAGGATTTGATGCGGACGGGCCAAGAGCGTCCGGTCCATGTTTCACTGACCGCATCCTTTGCGGCGTTCTGGCTGATGCCGCGCTTGCCGGTTTTTCAAGCCGAACATCCTGACGTGAATCTGGCGCTCGACCCGACCCCGCACCTTGTCACGCTAAGTCCCGGTGGGGTGGATGTTGCAATCCGATACGGTGTAGGCGGCTGGCCCGGAGTCGACGCCGAGATGTTGCTGGAAACGCCATTTGTCATTGTTGCTGCACCCAGTCTGTTGGGGGGAAAGACCTCTTGGACGCCAAAAGATCTTGGCCAACTGCCATGGCTAGAGGAATTCGGAACGACTGAGGCGACGACATGGCTGGCCAAACGCGGCGTGGATCATGGGCCCAGCGCCGGAAGTATCTCTCTTCCGGGGAATTTGCTGCTGGAAGGGCTTCGCGCGGGCCAAGGCGTGACGGCGACCGTGCGACATTTCGTCGAGCACGACATCGCTGCGGGGCGACTGATCGAACTGTATGCCGAACCTGAAGGCAGCGGATATCACGTTTTAACCGGTAAAGCGCCTGTCAGACCCGCTGTGAAGACATTTGTGAAATGGCTCAAACGTCAGGCGCAAGAAATGTGCTAAAAGATGTTTGTTCGATGCGCGTTTTGACCCATGTCAAAGTCTATCAACACATGATCTGGAAAAAGCGTCGTCAGAACATCCATTAGTGGAGCCAGCCAGTGAGCGAGTCCGACCCCGCACCCAGCCTGTACGCCCCTCGAGAGCCTATCTTTCCAAGGCGCGTATCCGGTCCGTTTCGCAATCTGAAATGGATCATACTTCTGGTCACGCTGGGCATCTATTATGTGACACCATGGATCAGATGGGATCGTGGCCCCAGCCTGCCAGATCAGGCGGTCCTTTTGGATTTGGCAAACCGCCGGTTTTACTTTTTCTGGATCGAGATCTGGCCGCACGAGTTCTATTTTGTGGCGGGGCTGCTGATCATGGCGGGCCTTGGCCTGTTCCTGTTCACCTCGGCCCTTGGTCGCGTGTGGTGCGGCTATGCCTGCCCACAGACCGTCTGGACAGATCTTTTCATTCTGGTCGAGCGCTGGATCGAAGGGGACCGGAATGCCCGGCTGCGATTGCAGCGGCAAGAGAAAATGGATCTCCGAAAAGCCCGGCTGCGGCTGACGAAATGGGTATCTTGGTTTCTGATTGGTCTGGCCACGGGCGGCGCCTGGGTCTTCTATTTCGCCGATGCCCCAACCTTGGCGCGGGATCTTGTGACAGGCAATGCGCACCCGGTGGCCTACACGACTATGCTGATCCTGACAGGAGCGACCTTTTTCTTCGGCGGGTTCGCCCGCGAGCAGATTTGCATCTATGCCTGCCCCTGGCCGCGTATTCAGGCAGCAATGATGGATGAAGATACGCTTGTGGTCGGCTATCGCGAATGGCGAGGGGAGCCTCGTGGCAAAGGTAAGCGGACGACCGATTCCGAGTTAGGTGATTGCATCGATTGCATGGCCTGCGTGAATGTCTGCCCTGTGGGCATCGACATACGGGATGGTCAGCAGCTCGAATGCATCACATGTGCCCTATGTATCGACGCGTGCGACGACATGATGGCCAAGATTGGCAAACCCCGAGGTCTGATCGACTATATGGCGCTGAGTGACGAGACCCGCGAACGATCCGGTGAGCCACCCAGAAGTGTTTGGAAACACGTCTTCCGTCCCCGTACAGTCATGTACACGGCGCTTTGGTCTTTGGTGGGATTTGCGCTGATGTTTGCCTTGTTCATCCGCTCGGACATCGATCTGACCGTCGCACCGGTGCGAAACCCAACTTTCGTGACCCTTTCGGATGGCACGATCCGCAATACCTATGACGTTCGGCTGCGCAACAAACATGGCGAGGACCGGTTGTTCAAGCTGTCCCTGGCCGGCGATTCTGCCATGAAACTGGCAATTGAGGGTACGGAGATTGATACCGTGAACGTCACCGCGGATACTGCACAATTGACCCGCGTTTATATAGTCTCTTCCAAGGATACGGCACCTGCGAGCGCTGATACAACGCCGGTACGGATCTGGGTGGAAGATCTGAGCAGCGGAGAACGCGCCTACAAAGACACCACGTTCAATGGACGAGGAAACTGATCATGGCTGAACGAAAATTCACTGGAAAGCATGCTCTTGCGGTTTTTATCGCTGCGTTTACCGTGATCATAGGTGTGAACCTAGTGCTGGCTTACAGCGCGGTCAAAACCTTTCCGGGGCTTGAGGTCAAGAACTCTTACGTGGCCAGTCAGGAGTTCAACACGCGTCTGAAAGAGCATCAGGCGCTGGGCTGGGAAATTCGGGCTGAGGCCAAAGGTGGGCTTTTGATCCTGCATATCACCGACCAAAGTGGCGCGCCGGTTCAGGTGGCCGAGCTTCAGGCTGTCGTCGGGCGTGCAACCCATGTGCGCGATGATTTCACGCCTGTTTTTTCGTTCGACGGGACAGCTTATGCCACACCCGCCACATTGGGTGAAGGAAACTGGAACGTCCGATTGGTAGCGCGTGATCGCGACGGAGCAGAGTTTGCGCAGCGCGTTCCGTTTTATGTGAAAGGCTAGGGCTGTGACAGCGCATCTTTCTTCTGGTACAGCGGCTTGTCCGGGTTGCATTGCTGCCCCGTCAGAGCCTGCGCGCCCAATTCCGGAAGATGTGCAAATTGCCCTGTCTCTGCCGGGCATTCATTGTTCGGCCTGCATTGCGACAGTTGAGCGAGAATTGAATGCCCATCCCGGGGTTGAAGATGCGCGCGTGAATCTGACGCTTAAGCGCGCCATGATCAAAGCTATACCCGAGACCTCGGCCGCTGATCTGATCCCTGTGTTGGAACGCGCAGGGTTTGAGGCGCATGAATTGGACCCCGGCGCTTTGTCAGCCACGCAGACCAACAAGGCCGGGCGCGATTTATTGATGAGGTTGGCAGTTGCCGGGTTCGCCTCAATGAATGTGATGTTGCTATCTGTCTCGGTCTGGTCTGGGGCAAGCGATGCAACGCGCGACATGTTCCATTGGATTTCGGCTGCGATTGCCTTGCCAGCGATTGCCTTTTCCGCGCAGCCATTCTTTGCCAACGCCTGGAGCGCGCTACGCGTCAGACGGCTGAATATGGATGTGCCAATTGTGTTGGCGATTCTGCTGGCGCTGGTCACATCGCTTTGGGAAACTGCGCTTAGTGGCGAGCATGCATATTTTGATGCTGCTTTGACCCTGACCTTCTTTTTGCTGGCCGGGCGCTATCTGGATTATCGCACACGGGCCGCAGCGCGATCTGCCGCTGAGGAGTTGACAGCGCTTGAGGTTCCCCGCGCCATTCGTGTCGTGGATGGGGTCGAAGAAGAAGTCGCTGTGGCCACGTTGAATTTGGGTGACCTGATCCTCGTGCGCCCCGGGGGGCGGATGCCGGTCGATGGTCAAATCGTTTCTGGCCAGTCTGAATTGGATCGCTCATTATTGACCGGTGAAACATTGCCCGTGTTTGCTGGAACCGGCCACTCGGTAAGCGCGGGCGAGGTTAACCTGACAGGGCCGCTTACGATCCGTGCGACGGCGGTGGGCGAAGATACCTCATTGCACCGCATGGCTGATCTGGTTGCCATCGCTGAATCCGGTCGGTCGCGATACACATCGCTGGCGGACAAGGCTGCCAAGCTTTACGCGCCGGGTGTTCACATCCTGTCAGCGCTCAGCTTTGTGGGCTGGTTTATCTATTCCGGTGATCTGCGAACGGCGCTGAACATCGCCGCAGCGGTTCTGATAATCACCTGCCCTTGCGCTTTGGGGCTGGCAGTACCTGCGGTCACAACTGCTGCATCGGGCCGGTTGTTTCGCAAGGGAATGCTGATCAAACATGCGACGGCGCTCGAACGATTGTCCGGAGTGGACACAGTTGTTTTTGACAAGACAGGAACGCTCACGTCAGGGACCCCTGAGCTGACAAATCTGGACGCGCATTCCCGCGAGGATCTTGAAGTGGCTCTTGCTCTGGCCGAAGCCTCGGCACATCCGCTGTCTGCAGCGTTGGCCAAAGCGGCTCGTGTGGCGGGTGTAAAACCTGCCGATCTGCGCAAGATCACCGAGATTCCCGGATACGGAACCGAAGGTGAATTGCATGGTCAGCGTGTACGCCTCGGGCGCGCCGCCTGGGTGGGTGGTGAACAAAGTGTGGCAACCACCGCCTGGTTGGTAATCGGCGACAACGCTCCGGTGGCCTTCGAATTTTCGGATGCTTTACGTCAAGGCGCGTTTGATGCGGTTCAGGCGTTTCTGTCCGCAGGCAAAGAGGTCATTCTGATCTCGGGCGACTCGCAAGGCGCGGTGAGTGCAATGGCCGACAAGCTGCGGATCGAAACGTGGATGGCTGAAGCCTTACCACGGGATAAGGCGCAACGCATTCAGGAACTCGGCAATCAAGGCCATCGCGTGCTGATGGTGGGTGACGGCCTGAACGACACCGCTGCACTTGCCGCAGCTCATGTTTCAATCTCTCCGGCATCAGCGCTGGATGCAGCCCGTGTTGCATCAGATATCGTGCTGTTGGGTAACGATCTTTCACCGATTGCAGAGGCCTGCGACACCGCTGTCAAAGCCACTCGGCGCATTCGTGAGAATTTTCAAATAGCGACCGTCTATAACGTGATCGCCGTTCCGCTTGCGGTGGCTGGTCTGGCGACGCCCTTGATCGCAGCCTTGGCGATGTCGACCTCATCGATTACGGTGTCTTTGAACGCGCTGCGGCTGAGGTGATGTGAATGGACGTTCTCGCCTATCTGATCCCGATCTCACTGTTTCTGGGCGGAGTTGGTCTGGTTGCATTTGTCTATACCGTGCGTTCAAATCAGTACGAAGATCCCGAAGGCGATGCGCGCCGGATCTTGAACGACGAATGGGACGATAAACCCAAGCCCTGATCAGCGCAGGCCCAAAACCAGAGTTGATCCAACTGCCCTTGAAATTGCCGCAATGCCCGGCTATGTCCCGCCCATCCGCTAGCAGAGAGATAACGCCAAATGGCTACCACCAACCCGATCCAGTTCATTCAGCAAGTCCGTGCCGAAGTTGCAAAGGTCGTCTGGCCCACGCGGCGCGAGGTGCTGTTGACCACGGTCATGGTGTTCATCATGGCAGCTTTAACGGCCGTGTTCTTCGCGCTGGTTGATCTGGGTATTCGTGGTGGTCTGCAGCTGATCCTGACCTCCTTCGGATAAGGCGGATCTTTCGGGGCCAAAACGCTGCTGAAATTGCAATGCAATTGCCTCTGCCCTCTTGCACAGTGCGCGATGTCAGAGTAGGTGACGCGGTACCTTTTGGGATAGGCGTGCGGCGATTCGGACTGCGCGCCGCTTTTTATTCCGAACGACGCGGTGGCTCCGCGACAGGATATTAATTCAGGCTGTGTCCGAAAATGTGATGCGGTCTAATGCAAACAAGGACGACAGGTTCATGGCGAAACGGTGGTACTCGGTCAGCGTTCTTTCGAATTTCGAAAAGAAGATCGCAGAGCAGATCCGCACGTCGGTGGCTGAACAGGGCCTTGAGGACGATATCGACGAAGTGCTGGTGCCCACCGAAGAGGTGATTGAAGTGCGCCGGGGCAAGAAAGTCACGACTGAACGCCGCTTCATGCCTGGTTACGTGTTGGTGCATATGGAAATGTCCGATCAGGGCTATCACTTGGTTAACTCGATAAACCGTGTCACCGGGTTTCTTGGGCCGCAAGGTCGCCCGATGCCGATGCGCGACGCCGAGGTCAACCAGATCCTCAATCGCGTTCAGGAAGGTGAAGACGCACCCAAGCTGATGATCACCTTCGAGGTTGGCGAGAAGGTCAAGGTCAACGACGGCCCGTTCGAGGATTTTGACGGCATGGTCGAAGGCGTGGACGACGACGCTCAGAAGCTGAAAGTTTCGGTCTCGATCTTTGGTCGGGAGACTCCTGTCGAGCTGGACTTTACGCAGGTCACTAAACAGAGCTAAGCACGTTTCTCGCGAAATTTGAAACGCCGCGATGCAACAGGCAACGCGGCGTTTTTTGTTTGGGCCCTACAGCGGTCGATACCGTTTTGCGTATAGCCTCATTGCGCCTGAATCATAGCCGCGCGCAAGAGTTGCGGGCGGTCGGTTTGCGACGGTAAGAAGACAGCTTGCGATCCGGCGTCCAGTGCCGAAAGGCTCGAATCATACCATTGCATCGCAAGATCCCGGCGTTCCTGAACGCCGAAGCCTTCACGCAGGTGATGCCCAACCAGCTCTCCATAGGCGGGTTCACCCATTGCAACAAGCATCAGCGCAGAGCCAACCGCGGCATCCATGTTGTCCTGACGGTAGCCCATCGCCAGACAAACCTTGCTCGTTGCGGCAAGATCTTCGGGACTAAGCCCGGAGTCCAGTGCAAGCTTACGTATCTGGGTTTCAGCCTCTGTTTTTGAGCTGATGGACAGAGCGTCAACTTGTGGTGCCAACATCTCACCATAAGAGTCACATTGCGCGGCCACCTGATCCGGCGTCAGCCCCTGGATGTCCTGCATGAGATCTTCGCCACGCGCCATCGCGTAACTACGGGCAAGGCAGAACTGCTCGCTGAGTGCGAAATCAGGATCAGACATGTTCGACAAAGTCGTGTAGCCACCATTGGTCGAGGTTTGCAGCATTACCCCGCTGCAGCGATTGGCCAGCGACGGGCCCCCGGTACCGCCAGAAAACAGGCTCGGAAGGCTCGCGGTTGTCGTTTCAGCGGTGTTTGTCTCGGGCTCGGCTGCTTGGGGCTTGATAACCGGGATAGCTTGAGCCGGAGCCTGAGGCGCCGCTGCCAAAGAAGAACCTGTTTGAACTTGACGGCGGTACTCCATCAGAAGCGGTTGGCCCGAGAGTTGAGTGGCGGCCTGTCCGCCGCTCGTTGCCCAGTAATAGGCCTGCTGCAGGAAGTCATACTGATAAGGCTGAAAGTCATAGCCACTTACAGGATAGCCCATTGATGCCTGGTAGCGCTCGATTGCTGTGCGGGTGCCGCGACCAACCTGACCATCGACCCGACCAGCATTGTAGCCGAAGTAATTCAGGGCCGTCTGAGTCTGCGCACCTTGTGTGGTCGAGGGTATACCCTGCCGGTAGGTACGGGTGGTTCTTGTTGCTGTCCGGGCCTGCTTCTTTTTCTGCTGGTCCCTGCCGATCGCGTAGCCTATGACGCCGCCAACGACAGCACCGCCCAGGATTTCGCCAGCGTCAGCCCGCGCGGTCTGCGGGGCAGTCGCGGTAAGAGACAGCGCGACCCCTAGCGTTACAATGAAACGAATGATCATAATTAACCTCCACCAAAAAAATATCCAATCTCGCAGAGTATAGCACAGCCGCCAGTATTGTCGTGTTACGTGCGCGAAAATCCTGGTTGGGGACTGCATATCTAAATTTTTTACTGTATTAATGGTTTCTTAGCGGCGTTCACAAACACATGCGCAATGGTCCGCATTCCGTGAGCCGGTGACAATCCGCTCAGCGTTCGATTCGATGTTATCGGATTGGGTCGCCGACCACTTGCCAACCCCAACGATCCCCTGTAGACGCCGCCTCTATCGTCTTTGGGCGAGATTCTCTCGTGGGAGATTGCTGGGATCGCGATCCCGGATCGGACCGCGCAACATAAACCGGGTGGGACGCGTCCCACCTACGTTGAAAGGAAAACCAAATGGCCAAGAAGCTTGCTGGTACAATGAAACTGCAGGTTCCTGCAGGTCAGGCGAACCCGTCGCCGCCAGTTGGTCCGGCGCTGGGTCAGCGCGGCATCAACATCATGGAATTCTGCAAGGCGTTCAACGCCAAGACCGCAGACATGGAGCAGGGCGCACCTTGCCCGACCGTAATCACCTATTATCAGGACAAGTCCTTCACCATGGACATCAAGACGCCGCCTGCGTCTTATTACCTGAAAAAAGCAGCTGGCCTGAAGCCGGTTGGCAAGCGTAACCGCCCTCGTGGCGCGGAAAACCCAGGTCGTGAGACCGTGGCATCCGTGACCTCGAAGCAGGTGCGTGAAATCGCCGAAGCCAAAATGAAAGATCTGAACGCCAACGACGTCGAAGGCGCAATGCAGATCATCCTGGGCTCGGCCCGCTCTATGGGCATCGAGGTGAAGTAAGATGGCAAAACTCGGTAAACGTACGCGCACTGCGCGCGAAGCATTCGCTGGCAAGGCAGATCTGTCGGTCGAAGAAGCGGTTGCACTGGTCAAAGCCCATGCAACTTCGAAGTTTGACGAAACCGTCGAGATTGCTCTGAACCTGGGCGTTGACACCCGTCACGCAGACCAGATGGTTCGTGGCGTTGTTGGCCTGCCCAATGGCACCGGTAAAGCGATGCGCGTCGCTGTGTTCGCTCGCGGCCCCAAGGCTGACGAAGCAAAAGAAGCTGGCGCCGATATCGTTGGTGCAGAGGATCTGATGGAAACCGTTCAGGGTGGCACGATCGAATTCGATCGCTGCATCGCGACCCCGGACATGATGCCCGTTGTTGGCCGTCTGGGTAAAGTTCTGGGCCCCCGCAACCTGATGCCAAACCCTAAAGTTGGCACCGTAACCATGGACGTGAAAGCGGCCGTGGAAGCAGCCAAGGGTGGCGAGGTTCAGTTCAAAGCTGAAAAAGGTGGCGTTGTGCACGCCGGTGTTGGCAAAGCGTCGTTCGACGAAGCCAAGCTGGTCGAAAACGTCCGCGCCTTTATCTCGGCCGTGGCCAAAGCCAAACCCGCAGGTGCCAAGGGCACCTACATGAAGAAAATCGCGCTGAGCTCGACCATGGGCCCTGGCGTGACTTTGGACGTGGCGACGGCTTCGGGCGAGTAAGCCCTAGCTTTTAGCTGTGACAGAATTAGGCCCGGGCGGCGTGAGCTGCCCGGGTTTTTCTTTTCAGGGGGTCTATCGAAACGCCTGCTTCAGTCGAATTCCCAGCCGTGTACGCATGTGGTCCTCGAAATCACTGCACTTATGGTCTGGTTGGCACAGGCGCAGCCAGTCCTTCAGCAGTCGTCCTCGGATACAGAAATCCAGAATTTCGATGTTGATCGGGTGGCGGTACAGCCGAAAGAACATCTCTTTGTTGCGTTTGAGGATGCCGCTGCGGTCCACATCGGCGCCAGCGCCGTCCCGAAAGATATCGGATTTCAGGAAATCGACGATGTCGTAAACTGCCAGTTTGTCGCGCGCTTCGGTGAAGTCCAGCCCGATCGTTTGGCCCTGTCCCACGATCAGATTGAGGCCGTGAAAATCGCCATGCGAAAAAACCCGAATATCTGAAACGCCCTTTAGACGTTCAGCTTCGGCGAGCATGGTGTTGACCATCCGCTGGCTTTCTTCTGCAAGCTCCAAAGGCAGGGATTGGAACAGATCCTGAACGCTGTCGGTCATCCATTTTGGTCGAAACGCGTAGTCCTCAGCTGGGCGAAATCTGTGCAGATCATTGAGCCATGATCCTGCGCGGCGAAAAACCTGCGCAACCTGATCGTCATCTTTGCTGTTGTAGATCAGGTCAACCGCCGTAGGCCGGTCGATGAATTCGGTGACGAAAAAGGCGCCTCCGGGCGAGATGTAAATGGGGTGCACAACCTGCGACGTCTTGTTGCCGTCAAAATGGGTGGAAAGCTTCGTCAGCAGATCAAATTCGTCGTTAAGCCGCCCAGAGGCAGGAGACTCGGTATCGATCTTCAACGCATAGGTTCGCGTACCCGACTGAACTTTTAGAACCATCCTGGAGTTTGGAAAGCCGTGAGACCTGTAGAAACACTCGAATCGTGGCGTGTCATCAGCCGGGAGCTGACGCGAAAACTCGCCCACGAATTTAGATGCTAAGGCCTGTTCGCTTTCAGTGAGGTTGAACATTTCGGTTGGAAACTACATATCCCGGATCAGACTACCAGTACCGCTCGACTGGACCTGAGCCGGTAACCAGTGTCAATGGGTCCAAACCAAGAGGTGTTTATGATGCGCGTGGGCCCTTGGTGGCGAAGCCCGGCTGAAAGACACGGTCGGGCCAATTTACCCCTTGGAAACCCCGTGCGTCTGCCCTAAAGAGAGCTGCGGAGTAAAGCGTGCGATTCGTCGTGCGCTTTATTTTGTTTCGTCCAAGACGGTGGGTGGGTCCATCTGGCCCCTTAATTCCCTGCCTGAGACGGGTAAGACCAAAGAATTTCGAGGGTCCCACCCTCGGGCGAATTTTGGCTCAATCCCGTAACAACGGACCTGAACGCCGGGGCGTAAGCCGCGGCAAATATGAGCCGGGGTGAGATTTCACCCCAAACTTGGAGAGAACTGTGGATAGAGCCCAGAAAGAGAAAGTGGTCGAGGAACTCGGCCAAATCTTCGAAAGCTCTGGCGTCGTAGTGGTTTCGCACTACGCCGGTCTGACAGTTGCCGAGATGCAGGACCTTCGCGCACGTGCTCGTGACGCCGGTGGCTCCGTGCGTGTTGCCAAGAACAGGCTCGCCAAAATCGCCCTCGATGGAAAGCCATGTGAAAGCATTGCTGACCTGCTGACGGGTATGACCGTTCTGACCTATTCCGAGGACCCTGTGGCAGCAGCCAAAGTGGCCGAGGACTTCGCCAAGGAGAACCAAAAGTTCGAAATCCTTGGCGGTGCAATGGGCGAGAACGCTCTGGACCGCAAAGGCGTTGAAGCCGTTTCGAAAATGCCGTCTCGCGAGGAGCTTATCGCTTCGATCGTGGGCTGCATTGGCGCACCTGCTTCGAACATCGCCGGCGCGATTGGCGCACCTGCAAGCAACATCGCAAGCATCCTTTCCACCATCGAAGAGAAGGCGGAAGCTGCGTAAGCGGTTGGCACTGAATGATCTGCGTAGGGCATATGTCCTGACGTTGGAACACACACTGTAAACGGAAAGAGCTGATACAATGGCTGATCTGAAAGCACTCGCAGAAAGCATCGTGGGTCTGACCCTGCTGGAAGCACAAGAACTGAAAACCATCCTCAAAGACGAATACGGCATCGAGCCCGCAGCTGGCGGCGCCGTAATGGTTGCAGCAGGCGGCGACGCCGGTGGCGCAGCCGAGGAAGAAAAAACCGAATTCGACGTCGTTCTGAAGAACGCCGGCGCTTCGAAAATCAACGTGATCAAAGAAGTTCGCGGCATCACCGGTCTTGGCCTGAAAGAAGCCAAAGAGCTGGTCGAAGCTGGCGGCAAGATCAAAGAAGCTGTGTCGAAAGACGAAGCCGAAGAGATCAAAGGCAAGCTAGAAGCAGCTGGCGCCGAGGTCGAACTGGCCTAAGTCAGTCTTTTGGTGTGTCGCTGATGCACCGGAAATTTGGCTGGATCCGGAGAAATCCGGGTCCAGCCGAACCTGTCTTAGAAAGGACCTCTGACACAGGAGGTGTTTTCTAAGACGCGGTTCGCGGATCGGGAGGCCACCATTCGGGACGGTGGCCACGAATTGATCCGGACGTGTCGTCTCTAATGTGCAAGGCGCCGGGGCCCGACGGTGTCTTAGCCCGCTGAGAACATCGAAAGGTGACATCTGACATGGCTCAATCGTTCCTTGGCCAGAAACGTCTTCGGAAATACTACGGCAAAATCCGCGAAGTGCTGGAGATGCCGAACCTCATTGAGGTCCAGAAATCTTCTTATGATCTATTCCTGCGCTCCGGCGATGCAGAGCAGCCCGCAGACGGCGAAGGCATCAAAGGCGTGTTCCAGTCGGTTTTCCCGATCAAGGATTTCAACGAAACCTCCGTTCTGGAGTTTGTGAAATACGATCTGGAAAAACCCAAATACGACGTCGAAGAGTGCATGCAGCGCGACATGACCTACAGCGCGCCGCTGAAGGTCACTCTGCGTCTGATCGTGTTCGATGTCGATGAAGATACCGGCGCCAAGTCGGTCAAAGATATCAAGGAACAGGACGTGTTCATGGGCGATATGCCCCTGATGACGCCAAACGGGACATTTGTTGTGAACGGCACTGAGCGAGTGATCGTATCCCAGATGCACCGTTCGCCCGGTGTGTTCTTCGATCATGACAAAGGCAAGACCCACTCCTCGGGTAAGCTTCTGTTTGCCTGCCGCATCATCCCGTATCGCGGCAGCTGGCTGGACTTTGAGTTTGACGCCAAAGACATCGTCTTCGCCCGTATCGACCGTCGCCGCAAGTTGCCTGTGACAACCCTGCTTTATGCGCTGGGTCTGGATCAGGAAGCGATCATGGACGCCTATTACGATACGGTGTCCTACAAGCTGGACAAGAAGAAGGGCTGGGTCACGCCGTTCTTCCCCGATCGTGTACGTGGCACGCGCCCGACCTATGATCTGGTTGATGCGAAATCCGGTGAGGTGATTGCAGAAGCAGGCAAGAAAGTTACACCGCGCGCTGTCAAGAAGCTGATCGAAGAGGGCACTGTCACCAACTTGCTGGTGCCGTTCGATCATATCGTTGGTAAGTTTGTCGCCAAAGACATCATTAATGAAGAAACCGGCGCCATCTATGTCGAAGCCGGTGATGAGTTGACGCTGGAGTATGACAAAGACGGCGATCTGATCGGTGGTTCTGCGAAGGAACTGATCGATGCGGGCGTCACCGACATCCCGGTTCTGGATATCGATAATGTCAATGTCGGTCCCTACATGCGCAACACCATGGCCGCAGACAAGAACATGGGCCGTGACACCGCGCTGATGGACATCTATCGCGTGATGCGTCCGGGCGAGCCGCCCACCGTCGAAGCGGCCTCGGCCCTCTTTGAAACGCTGTTCTTCGACAGCGAGCGCTATGACCTGTCCGCCGTTGGCCGTGTAAAGATGAACATGCGTCTGGCTCTGGATGCGCCCGATACACTGCGCACCCTGCGCCGAGAAGACATCGTGGCCTGCATCAAGGCGCTGGTTGAGCTGCGTGACGGCAAAGGTGACATCGACGATATCGACCACCTCGGCAACCGTCGTGTGCGTTCGGTCGGCGAACTGATGGAGAACCAGTACCGCGTTGGCCTGCTGCGCATGGAGCGCGCGATCAAGGAACGCATGTCGTCGGTCGAAATCGACACCGTCATGCCGCAAGACCTGATCAACGCGAAACCGGCTGCTGCTGCTGTTCGCGAATTCTTCGGCTCGTCGCAGCTGTCGCAGTTCATGGACCAGACTAACCCACTGTCCGAAGTCACCCACAAACGCCGCCTCTCGGCGCTTGGCCCCGGTGGTCTGACACGTGAACGTGCGGGCTTTGAGGTGCGCGACGTACACCCGACCCACTATGGCCGGATGTGCCCGATTGAAACGCCGGAAGGCCCGAACATCGGTCTGATCAACTCGCTGGCCACCTTTGCCCGCGTGAACAAGTATGGCTTCATCGAAACACCGTACCGCGTCGTCAAAGACGCCGAGGTGACCGATGAGGTTCACTACATGTCCGCGACCGAGGAAATGCGACACACTGTGGCGCAGGCGAACGCGACACTGGATGCGGATGGCAAGTTCATTAACGATCTGGTTTCGACCCGTCAGTCCGGTGACTACACCCTTGCCCCGCGCGAGAATGTGGACCTGATCGACGTCAGCCCGAAACAGTTGGTATCGGTTGCTGCATCGCTGATCCCGTTCCTTGAAAATGACGACGCCAACCGCGCCCTGATGGGTTCGAACATGCAACGTCAGGCGGTTCCGCTGCTGCGGGCCGAGGCGCCGCTGGTCGGCACCGGTATCGAGGAAAAGGTTGCCATCGACTCGGGCGCTGCGATTCAGGCGAAACGTGCCGGCATCATCGACCAGGTTGACGCCCAGCGTATCGTTATTCGTGCTACCGAAGATCTGGAACTGGGCGATGCTGGCGTTGACATCTATCGTCTGCGCAAATTCCAGCGTTCGAACCAGAACACCTGCATTAACCAGCGTCCGCTGGTCAAGGTGGGTGATATGGTTGGCAAGGGCGAAGTGGTTGCCGACGGTCCGTCCACCGACATCGGTGAACTGGCCCTTGGTAAAAACGTGGTCGTCGCGTTCATGCCGTGGAACGGTTACAATTACGAAGACTCGATCTTGATCTCGGAACGTATCGCGCGCGATGACGTCTTTACCTCGGTCCATATCGAGGAGTTCGAAGTCGCCGCCCGTGACACCAAGCTGGGTCCGGAAGAGATCACCCGCGACATCCCGAACGTCGGTGAAGAAGCGCTGCGCAACCTCGACGAGGCTGGCATCGTATACATCGGTGCGGATGTTGAACCGGGCGATATTCTGGTTGGCAAGATCACTCCGAAGGGCGAAAGCCCAATGACCCCGGAAGAAAAGCTGCTGCGCGCCATCTTTGGTGAAAAAGCATCTGACGTGCGCGACACCTCGCTGCGCGTGAAGCCGGGCGATTATGGTACGGTCGTTGAGGTTCGCGTCTTCAACCGTCACGGTGTGGAAAAAGACGAGCGTGCGCTGCAGATCGAGCGTGAGGAAGTCGAACGTCTGGCCCGTGACCGGGACGACGAGCTGGCGATCCTTGACCGCAACATCTATGCGCGTCTGCAAGGTCTGATCCTGGGTAAAACTGCTGTCAAAGGCCCGAAAGGCGTCAAGCCCGGCTCGGTGATCACCGAGGACCTGCTTGAAATGCTGACCCGTGGTCAGTGGTGGCAGCTGGCCCTGGAAGACGAGAAGGACGCGCAGATCGTAGAGGCTCTGAACGAGCAGTACGAAGTGCTCAAGCGCGCTCTGGATGCCCGTTTCGAAGACAAGGTCGAGAAAGTCCGTCGTGGCGACGACCTGCCGCCGGGTGTGATGAAGATGGTCAAAGTCTTCATCGCCGTGAAGCGTAAGCTGCAGCCGGGCGACAAGATGGCCGGTCGTCACGGGAACAAAGGTGTGATCTCCAAGGTTGTTCCGATGGAAGACATGCCGTTCCTGGCCGATGGTACGCCGGTTGACTTCTGTCTGAACCCGCTGGGTGTGCCTTCGCGTATGAACGTTGGTCAGATCCTTGAAACCCACATGGGTTGGGCCGCACGCGGCCTGGGTTTGAACATCGACGAGGCACTGGGTGAATACCGCCGTTCCGGCGACCTGACCCCGGTTCGCGAAGCGATGAAGCTGGCCTATGGCGAGAATGTCTATGAAGAAGGCATTGCCGGCATGGACGAAGGTCACCTGATCGAGGCGGCGGGCAATGTGACTCGTGGTGTTCCGATCGCGACCCCGGTCTTTGACGGTGCCAAAGAGGCTGACGTCAACGATGCGCTGGTGCGTGCGGGCTTCTCGGAAAGCGGTCAGTCGGTTCTGTTCGACGGTCGTACGGGTGAGCAATTTGCGCGTCCTGTGACCGTTGGCATCAAGTACCTGCTGAAACTGCACCACCTTGTGGATGACAAAATCCACGCGCGTTCGACCGGGCCGTACAGCCTGGTTACCCAGCAGCCGCTGGGTGGTAAGGCGCAGTTCGGTGGTCAGCGCTTTGGTGAGATGGAAGTCTGGGCTCTGGAAGCTTACGGCGCCGCCTACACCCTGCAGGAGATGCTCACCGTGAAATCGGATGACGTCGCCGGCCGGACCAAGGTCTATGAGTCGATCGTCAAGGGCGAGGATAACTTTGAAGCGGGCGTACCGGAATCGTTCAACGTTCTGGTTAAAGAAGTCCGTGGCCTCGGCCTGAATATGGAACTCCTGGATGCGGAGGAAGAGTAGGGGCGGCAACGCCCCACACTCATCCCATCCCAATTTGTAAGGACGCAAAATGAACCAGGAAATCACCAACAACCCGTTCAACCCGCTGACGCCGCCGAAAGTCTTTGACGAGATCAAAGTCTCCCTGGCGTCGCCCGAGCGGATTCTGTCTTGGTCCTATGGCGAGATCAAGAAACCCGAAACCATCAACTACCGGACGTTCAAGCCCGAACGTGACGGTCTGTTCTGCGCGCGTATCTTTGGCCCGATCAAAGATTACGAATGTCTGTGCGGCAAATATAAGCGGATGAAGTATCGCGGCGTTGTCTGCGAGAAATGCGGTGTGGAAGTTACCCTCCAGAAAGTCCGCCGCGAGCGTATGGGTCACATCGAACTGGCCGCGCCTGTCGCACACATCTGGTTCCTGAAATCGCTGCCGTCCCGCATCGGTCTGATGCTGGACATGACGTTGCGCGATCTGGAACGTGTTCTGTACTTTGAAAACTATGTCGTCATCGAGCCCGGTCTGACTGACCTGTCCTATGGCCAGATGCTGAACGAAGAAGAGTATATGGATGCGCAGGATGCCTATGGCATGGACGCGTTCACCGCGAACATCGGTGCCGAAGCCATCCGTGAGATGCTGGCCCAGATCGATCTGGAAGCCGAAGCCGAACAGCTGCGCGCTGATCTGGCCGAAGCAACCGGTGAACTGAAGCCCAAGAAGATCATCAAACGTCTGAAGGTTGTTGAATCTTTCCTCGAGTCGGGCAACCGTCCCGAGTGGATGGTGATGACCGTGATTCCGGTCATTCCGCCGGAACTGCGTCCGCTGGTTCCGCTGGATGGTGGCCGTTTCGCGACTTCGGATCTGAACGATCTGTATCGCCGCGTCATCAACCGGAACAACCGTCTGAAGCGTCTGATCGAACTGCGCGCACCTGACATCATCGTCCGCAACGAAAAGCGGATGTTGCAGGAATCGGTGGATGCTCTGTTCGACAACGGTCGTCGCGGCCGCGTAATCACCGGTGCCAACAAGCGCCCGCTGAAATCGCTGTCCGACATGCTGAAGGGTAAGCAAGGTCGCTTCCGTCAGAACCTTCTGGGGAAACGCGTCGACTTCTCGGGCCGTTCTGTCATCGTGACTGGTCCGGAGCTTAAGCTGCACCAGTGTGGTCTGCCCAAGAAGATGGCGCTGGAACTGTTCAAGCCGTTCATCTACTCGCGCCTCGAAGCCAAGGGTCTGTCTTCGACCGTTAAACAGGCGAAGAAACTGGTCGAGAAAGAGCGTCCCGAAGTGTGGGATATCCTCGACGAGGTGATCCGCGAACACCCTGTCATGCTGAACCGTGCGCCGACATTGCACCGTCTTGGCATTCAGGCGTTCGAGCCGGTCTTGATCGAAGGGAAAGCGATTCAGCTGCACCCGCTGGTCTGTTCGGCCTTCAACGCCGACTTCGACGGTGACCAGATGGCCGTTCACGTCCCGCTGAGCCTTGAGGCCCAGCTGGAAGCGCGCGTTCTGATGATGTCGACCAACAATGTTCTGTCGCCAGCAAACGGCGCGCCGATCATTGTTCCTTCGCAGGATATGATCCTGGGTCTGTACTATGTGACGCTGGAACGTGAAGGCATGATCGGCGAAGGCAAGGTCTTTGGTTCGATCGAAGAAGTTCAGCATGCGCTGGACGCCGGTGAAGTGCATCTGCACACCAAAATCACCGCGCGGATCACGCAGATCGACGAGGAAGGCAACGAAGTTCAGAAGCGTTTCGAGACCACTCCGGGCCGTTTGCGTCTGGGGGCTCTGCTGCCGCTGAACAACAAGGCGCCGTTCGAACTGGTCAACCGCTTGCTGCGGAAGAAAGAAGTGCAACAGGTGATCGACACTGTCTACCGGTACTGCGGTCAGAAAGAGTCGGTGATCTTCTGCGACCAGATCATGTCGATGGGCTTCAAAGAGGCGTTCAAGGCCGGTATCTCATTCGGCAAGGACGACATGGTGATCCCGGGCGACAAGTGGGGCATCGTTGATGAAACCCGCGGTCAGGTGAAAGACTTTGAACAGCAGTACATGGACGGCCTGATCACTCAGGGCGAAAAGTACAACAAAGTTGTCGATGCCTGGTCGAAGTGTAACGACCGCGTCACTGATGCGATGATGGGCACGATCTCGTCTTCGGATCGGGCAGAGGACGGGTCCGAACAGGAACCGAACTCGGTCTACATGATGGCGCACTCCGGTGCGCGTGGCTCGGTCACTCAGATGAAGCAGCTGGGCGGGATGCGCGGCCTGATGGCAAAGCCGAATGGCGACATCATTGAAACGCCGATCATCTCGAACTTCAAGGAAGGTCTGACCGTTCTTGAATACTTCAACTCGACCCACGGTGCCCGTAAGGGTCTGTCGGATACCGCTCTGAAGACGGCGAACTCGGGTTACCTGACCCGTCGTCTGGTGGACGTCGCCCAGGACTGCATCGTTCGCGAGATCGACTGTGGTACCGAGCGTGCGATCACGGCTGAGGCTGCGGTCAATGACGGTGAGGTTGTTTCCTCGCTGGCCGAGCGTGTGCTGGGGCGTGTCTCTGCCGACGATGTTCTGCGTCCGGGTACGGATGAAGTTCTGGTTGCCGCTGGTCAACTGATCGACGAACGTATGGCGGATACCATTGACGAAGCTGGTGTTGCATCCATGCGCATCCGCTCGCCTCTGACCTGTGAGTCGGAAGAGGGCGTCTGCGCCACTTGCTATGGTCGTGACCTAGCGCGTGGTACACGGGTTAACACCGGTGAAGCGGTGGGCATCATCGCCGCCCAATCCATTGGTGAACCTGGCACACAGCTGACGATGCGGACCTTCCACATCGGCGGTGTTGCCCAGGGGGGACAGCAGTCCTTCCAGGAAGCCAGCCAGGACGGTGTCGTTTCGTTCGAGAACCCGCAGCTTTTGGTCAATTCAGCAGGTGAAAGCCTGGTGATGGGCCGGAACATGAAGCTGGTGATCAGCGACGAACATGGCGAAGAGCGTGCCAGCCACAAGCTGGGCTACGGTTCGAAGCTGTTCGTTAAAGATGGCGCCAAGGTGGCTCGTGGCGACAAGCTGTACGAATGGGATCCCTACACCCTGCCAATCATCGCCGAGAAAGCCGGTACCGCGAAGTATGTCGACCTTGTTTCGGGCATCGCTGTCCGGGATGAGACCGACGATGCAACCGGTATGACCCAGAAGATCGTGATCGACTGGCGCGCCGCCCCCAAAGGCAGCGACTTGAAGCCCGAGATCATTCTGGTTGGCGAAGATGGCGAGCCAGTCCGCAACGATGCGGGCAACCCGGTTCACTATCCGATGTCGGTGGATGCGATCCTGTCGATCGAAGACGGTCAGCAGATCGAAGCTGGTGAAGTTGTGGCGCGTATCCCGCGTGAAGGTGCCAAAACCAAGGACATCACCGGTGGTCTGCCGCGTGTGGCTGAACTGTTCGAAGCCCGTCGTCCGAAAGATCACGCAATCATCGCAGAAGCCGATGGTTATGTGCGCTTTGGCCGCGACTACAAGAACAAGCGCCGCATCAGCATTGAGCCGGCGGACGAGTCGATGGAAACGATCGAGTATATGGTGCCCAAGGGCAAACATATCCCGGTCGCGGAGGGCGACTTTATCCAGAAGGGTGAATACCTGATGGACGGCAACCCGGCCCCGCATGACATCCTGTCCATCATGGGTGTCGAAGCGCTGGCGGATTACATGATCGACGAAGTGCAGGATGTTTATCGCCTTCAGGGCGTGAAGATCAACGACAAGCACATCGAGGTTATCGTGCGCCAGATGCTGCAGAAGTGGGAGATCCTGGATTCAGGCGACACCACCCTGTTGAAAGGCGAACATGTCGACAAGCAAGAGTTTGACGCAGCCAACGAGAAGACACTCTCGCGTGGTGGTCGTCCGGCTCAGGGCGAACCGATCCTGCTGGGGATTACCAAAGCCTCGCTGCAGACACGTTCGTTCATCTCTGCGGCGTCGTTCCAGGAAACCACCCGCGTTCTGACCGAGGCTTCGGTTCAGGGTAAGAAAGACAAGCTGGTTGGCCTGAAAGAGAACGTCATCGTTGGTCGTCTGATCCCTGCCGGGACCGGTGGTGCCACCCAAAGTGTCCAGCGCGTAGCTCAGTCACGCGATAACGTGGTGATCGAAGCTCGCAGGGAAGAGGCTGAAGCCGCCGCTGCTCTGGCTGCGCCGGTCATGGATGACGACATGGTCGGAGACGAGCTGGACGTTCTGGTGGAAACACCAGAAAGCCGCGAGTAAAGGCAATCTGATACCAAATGATGAGGCCCCGCGATGTCGCGGGGCCTTTTTTTGCTAACTATCAAACCGCGCGGTTCCTACTTCGCTGCAACAGCCGCTCCACAGCTCTGCTTTGAGCCCTTAGCAACTACAACTTAACATGTTAGCGTGAATACAATTTTTACGACGAAAGAAAAAACACTGCCCTTGTCTAAAAGAAAAAACACTGCCCTTGTCTAAATGGAAGAAAACGAAGCAGCTTGAAGGTGCGTACAGGCTTTATCGTCCTGAAGACGTTGCACGTTTCACTCGCTGTATTTCCGATGTGTTTCCAAAGCTTGATGGTCGGTTCGAGAGCTTCGGCGCAGATTGGATGGGTCGTCAATTTGCCTTGGATCATAGCCGAACTGAAATCGGCCAACCCGAGGTTGCACTACTCGACCCTGCCACTGTCGAGATATTCGAAATACCATGTGGGTACTCAGACTTCCACAATGTGGAGATGGTTCAATTTCCCAACGAAACAATTGAATACGAGAGGTATAAAGAATGGCTGTCTTCCGGCGGAAAACAACCGTCCTACGGAGAATGCGTGTGCCACAAAGTATCTCTTTTCTTAGGTGGCAAAGATGACTTTGCCAATCTGGAAATCACAGACCTAGAGGTCTATTGGGGCATTACAGGGCAAATTGTAGCGCAGGTTCGAGACCTTCCAGACGGGACAAAAATCAACCGTGTTGATATCTCGGAAGCATGATCCCTAGGGACGCTAACTTGAGCCGCAACTTTGTCCGCGATGCCGACTTTGAGCAAATACAGCATTTGCTGCATCACATCGTTGTTTTCTCGGATAATACACATTTTGGCTAACCGTTTTCGGTTTCACCGAAAAGACCCGCGAACGATTGCCAATTTTCACCTCGAGCACGGTTAAAATCCACTTTGCTTGAGCTCCAGGAGATTGACATCTCTCCAGCTTGTAAGACCAATGCATCGACACCGTTACTTCGGACCCATTCGCCATGACACCAAACACAAAGGGCGCGCTGCTGATGATGGGCAGTATGGCGGCCTTTACCTTGAATGACACGTTGGTGAAAGCTGCTCTGCAGGACCTGCCTCTTTTTCAGCTGGTCGCAATCCGAGGGGTTCTGGCGGTTATCCTTGTTTATTTGCTGGCCCGATCCCTTGGCGCGCTGCACCTGAATTTTCCGCACCATGATAAGTGGCTGATCGCACTGCGTTGTCTTGCCGAGCTCTCGGCGACGTTCTTTTTCCTGACCGCTCTGAAGAACATGCCTTTGGCTAATGTAACGGCTGTTCTTCAGGCGCTGCCCTTGACGGTCACTTTAGGTGCCGCGTTGCTTTTCTCGGAACATATCGGTTGGCGTCGCGCCTTGGCGATTGCACTCGGGTTTGCAGGGATGCTGCTGATCGTCAGGCCTGGCCCGGCCGGGTTCAGCGTGTATTCGGTTTACGCACTCATCGCGGTTGCCTCGGTGACGGCACGGGATTTGATCACGCGTCGCATGTCGACCGACGTACCTTCTATGGTCGTCACGCTGGCGACGTCCGCATCAATTGCGCTGGCCGCGGCGGTTGCTTCGGTGCTCGAAGGGTGGGTTCCGGTTTCGGTCGCGACGGGATCGTTGGTTGCTGCGGCGGCCGTGTTCGTTTTGATGGGGTACTTGTTCAGCGTCATGGTTATGCGCCAGGGTGACGTCGGGTTCGTGGCCCCGTTCCGATACTCTAGCTTGATCTGGGCGCTGGGTTTGGGCTGGGCCGTATTTGGCGAATGGCCTGACAACTTGACGATGCTGGGCGCTGTACTGATAGTGGGAGCTGGTTTGTTCACCTTGCTGCGGGGACGGTCACGTCAACCGGCCGAGTGAATCTTCCTGACCGTGTTTTCATCGATGGCAAAGCGCGCAACAAATTCGTTTTCGGCTTCAGACGACAAAAGTGGCAATTCTCGGGTGTCATTGCGTGCCTGATGGGAGTCGTTGAAACTGTTCAAGGCTCGCACCCACATTGGGGCGTCCGGAAAGCTGACCACGGGCATGAAGCGACCGATCCTGTTGTGCGTGAAGCTCATGATCGTTTGTGAGCACTTCCCCGCAACGTACATGCCCAAACCCACGCCAAGAAGTGAGTTAAAGATCGGTTTTGCCCGCACACCGTCTGGCCCGAACCGGGCAAGAAACCCATTGTTAAAGTCGATGCCCACGGTTCTGTTGCGCTCGATCACCCCACGACTGTCGTGGGCGGCAATACGCAGTCTTTCGACGAAGTCGACTGAAACGGCGTCATCGTCGTCATGGCGGAATTGAAGACATGGCTTGTCCGGGTCCTTTCGGGATGAATTCAGCACCTCTTTCATCACCGTGCGATGTTGGGCGGGTTCCCGTCCGAGTATCCGGATTTGTCTGATATCAGCGGTCAAATCCATTAACCGTTCATAGCGCTCTTTCGGAAGGCAATTTCCGATCACAATCAGAAATTCGAAATCTTCGTCGGTCTGTTCCCGAATACAGGGCAAAGTAGAGGATTCGAACAAGCGAAACCGCTCGTTCAGTCGTGCGGGACTGTACAAATAGCGCCGCCGCTCATCGATGGTTTCATGTTGGATTTGGTAGCCGCCAATCGCGGGATAGGAAAAGCGGCAGAGGCCGATGACTTGCATGATTTATCCACTGGCAGATCAATGCGCTGACTATGCCGATGTCATAGGTGGGCTGCAACCAACCAGGGCGCTGGAAACTTAAGACCTGCTTTGATAAATCAGTGCAATCAAGCTGGCAGGGTGTGCTGTTGACACTTCGGCCGACTCCCCCTATACGCGCGTCATCTCGGTACCGGGGGCCGCCCCATAACCGATTCCAGTAATGAACTGGTCAAGGCCCGGACACTTTTATCGTTCGCGCCCTCTGATAACAAACCGCGACGTTCACCTCGGAATGGGAACGCTCGCGGGTTTTGCGCTTGTGGACGCATAAGTGCAGCGAATTTAACCGCACGCATCGCGCGTGCATGTCATGTGTGTTGCAAAACGGGGATATAACCGGAATGCCAACGATCCAACAGCTGATCCGCAAGCCGCGGCAGCCGAAAGTAAAACGCTCGAAGTCCATGCACCTGGAGCAGTGCCCGCAGAAACGCGGCGTCTGCACACGTGTTTATACGACCACACCGAAAAAGCCGAACTCGGCGATGCGTAAGGTTGCCAAAGTGCGCCTGACCAACGGGTTCGAGGTCATCTCGTACATCCCCGGTGAAAGCCACAACCTGCAGGAACACTCGGTTGTTTTGATTCGCGGCGGCCGTGTAAAAGACCTTCCCGGTGTCCGTTACCACATCCTGCGCGGTGTTCTGGATACCCAGGGCGTCAAAGACCGTAAACAACGTCGTTCGAAATACGGCGCGAAGCGTCCCAAATAAGAAGGAGAGGCTGATATGTCACGTCGTCACGCCGCCGAAAAACGCGAAGTCCTGCCTGACGCCAAATTTGGCGACAAGGTCCTGACAAAATTCATGAACAACCTGATGATCGACGGTAAAAAGTCGGTTGCAGAGCGCATCGTCTACAACGCATTTGATCGCGTTGAAGGCAAGATTAAGCGCGCACCTGTCGAAGTGTTCCACGAAGCGCTCGACAACATCAAACCATCGGTCGAGGTTCGCTCGCGTCGGGTTGGTGGTGCAACCTATCAGGTTCCGGTCGAAGTGCGCCCCGAGCGCCGCGAAGCACTGGCCATCCGCTGGCTGATCACTGCTGCGCGTGGCCGCAACGAAAACACCATGGAAGAACGCCTCGCCGGCGAACTGATGGACGCCGTACAGTCCCGCGGTACCGCTGTGAAGAAGCGCGAAGACACCCACAAGATGGCCGAGGCGAACAAAGCCTTCAGCCACTACCGTTGGTAATTCCAGAGGCTTATCAAAATGGCACGCGATTATACACTCGATCATTACCGTAACTTCGGTATCATGGCGCATATCGATGCAGGTAAAACCACTTGCTCGGAGCGTATCCTGTATTACACCGGCAAATCCCACAACATTGGTGAGGTGCACGACGGTGCCGCCACCATGGACTGGATGGAGCAGGAGCAGGAACGCGGCATCACCATCACTTCGGCTGCGACCACCACCTTCTGGGAACGCACCGAAGACGGCGAAACCGCTGACTCGCCCAAGCACCGCCTAAACATCATCGACACCCCCGGCCACGTCGACTTCACCATTGAAGTTGAGCGTTCGCTGGCGGTTCTTGACGGTGCGGTTTGTGTTCTTGACGCAAACGCCGGTGTTGAGCCCCAGACCGAAACCGTGTGGCGTCAGGCTGACCGCTACAAGGTTCCGCGTATGGTGTTCGTCAACAAGATGGACAAGATCGGCGCCGACTTCTTCAACTGTGTTCGCATGATCGAAGACCGTACCGGCGCACGTGCTGTTCCGGTTGGTATTCCGATCGGCGCAGAGACCGAGCTGGAAGGCCTGGTTGATCTGGTCACTATGGAAGAGTGGCTGTGGCAGGGCGAAGACCTGGGCGCAAGCTGGGTCAAAGCACCGATCCGTGACAGCCTGAAGGACATGGCTGACGAATGGCGCGGTAAAATGATCGAAGCGGCCGTCGAAATGGACGACGACGCGATGATGGAGTATCTGGAAGGCAATGAGCCCGACGTTCCAACCCTGCGCGCCCTGCTGCGCAAAGGCACATTGGAAATCGCGTTTGTTCCGGTTCTGGGTGGCTCCGCGTTCAAGAACAAAGGTGTTCAACCGCTGCTGAACGCTGTGATTGACTATCTGCCCAGCCCGCTGGACGTTGTTGATTACATGGGCTTCAAGCCGGGCGACGAAGACGAAGTTCGTGACATTCCGCGTCGTGCGGATGATGACATGGCGTTTTCGGGTCTCGCGTTCAAAATCATGAACGACCCCTTCGTTGGCTCTCTGACGTTCACCCGGATCTATTCGGGCACCATGCAGAAGGGCGACTCGATCCTGAACTCGACCAAAGGTAAGAAAGAGCGCATCGGTCGTATGATGATGATGCACTCCAACAACCGGGAAGAGATCGAAGAAGCGTTCGCAGGCGATATCATCGCGCTGGCGGGTCTGAAAGACACGACAACCGGTGACACCCTGTGTGATGCGAAGGATCCGGTGGTTCTGGAAACCATGACCTTCCCCGATCCGGTGATCGAGATCGCGGTCGAGCCCAAAACCAAGGGCGACCAAGAGAAGATGTCCCAGGGTCTGGCCCGTCTGGCCGCAGAAGACCCGTCCTTCCGCGTGGAAACTGACATGGAATCCGGTCAGACCATTATGAAGGGCATGGGCGAACTTCACCTGGACATCCTGGTGGACCGTCTGAAGCGCGAGTTCAAGGTCGAGGCCAATATCGGTGCGCCGCAGGTGGCCTATCGTGAGACCATCGGTCACGAAGCGGAAATCGTTTACACCCATAAGAAACAGTCGGGTGGATCGGGTCAGTTTGCTGAAGTGAAAATGATCATCACACCAACAGAGCCGGGCGAAGGGTATTCCTTCGAATCTCGCGTTGTCGGTGGTTCGGTGCCCAAGGAGTACATTCCGGGCGTTGAAAAAGGGATCAGATCCGTCATGGATAGCGGCCCGCTGGCTGGCTTCCCTGTGATCGATTTCAAAGTAGCGCTGATCGAGGGTAAGTACCACGACGTGGACTCTTCTGTTCTGGCCTTTGAAATTGCCGCACGTATGGGTATGCGCGAAGGCATGCGCAAAGCTGGCGCGAAACTGCTGGAACCGATCATGAAGGTCGAAGTGATCACCCCGGAAGAATACACCGGCGGGATCATTGGTGACCTGACATCGCGTCGGGGCCAGGTGTCTGGACAAGAACCCCGCGGCAACGCCATCGCTATCGACGCGAACGTTCCGCTGGCCAACATGTTCGGCTACATCAACACTCTGCGTTCGATGTCGTCGGGCCGTGCTCAGTTCACCATGCAGTTCTCGCATTACGATCCGGTTCCGCAGAACATCTCGGACGAGATTCAGGCGAAATATGCATAAGCGAAATCAGGGAAGGGGCGTTCGACCTCTTCCCTTTCTCAATGACAGGAGGCCATCATGGCAAAGGAAAAGTTTGAGCGTAATAAGCCGCACGTCAACATTGGAACGATTGGCCACGTTGACCACGGCAAGACCACGCTGACCGCAG
>NZ_JBQFPW010000021.1:0-67446 GCF_056536585.1 Ruegeria sp. CK2 | reverse complement strand
AACGGAGACCGGTGCTGTGATGTGAGTTCATGACTGTCAGGGTGTCGCTGACCTTAACTTCCTTTGCGATCGTGAGACGAGGTCTTGGCGCCTTGAGTTCAGAGACCAAAGAACTGGCAGCAAGCTCAAATCCGCGCGTATACTTATCTGCAACCATCACAGTTTGTCCTGCAAGGGCCTGGTTGAGGGCTGGAGCGAGGGCACCGCTGGCGACGATGCCCGTTTTGGCGAGAGGGATCGCTTCGCTTTTGGTGGTGTTGCCCTGGTAGACAACAAGCTCACCCATCGGATGCATGGCGTTGGCCAGATTCAGAAGGCCATGCCCGTACTTCGGGTCAACACCCGGGTCACCGAGATCTTCGGCTGCTTCGAACAAAATCTGAGCGATTTCGGGGGCGGTCAGGTGTGGCCACTGGCTCTTCAATACGGCATAGGCTCCAGTGACATAGGCGGCGGCCATGGATGTTCCGTCTTTATGAACGAAGCCGTTGCCGTCGGGGATGTTAATGACACGTGCGCCTGGCGCAGCGAGGCAAAAGTGCATTGCGACGCCACAGTGGTTGGAGGAGTGCAATAGGTTCTTGTCTTCACGGACCGCCACTACGGCGATGAAGTAACCGAGATAATCGTCCAGAACGACTGGAAGACCTGCACTGACTGAGACGTCGGGCAGGCCGCTGTTGCCTGCGGCAAAAACGGTCATCAAGTCAGCCTCTTTGGCGTCATTCAGGGCTTTAATCAAAGCTTGGAAGCGGGCGGGTTCAAAAAACGCTTCGAGCTCGGAGGCACTTTGGAAATCGGTGATTGGAACGCTGACACGGTTTTCATCGAGGTAACCCCAGCTGTTGTTCATGACGGCAGCCCCGGCGTTGATGGAGCGGTGTATGGCATCAGCCCACATCTCTGTAGTTGACATGAGCCGGATGTCGAAGTTGCCCCGTGCTCTTATTCCTTTGAAGATGACAAGCTCAGAGTCGAAGGCAACGCCGTGCAGGCCTTCACCGTCTCTCCTGCCTGCCGCGATGTTGGCAACGTGCGTGCCATGACCGTTAATGCCATGACCGTCAGGTTCAGAAATATCGTTTGGGTCTCCGACAAAATAGGAATGGCTGTTGTCAAAGTCGATTTTATTGTCGACGCCTGGAAGGTTGGCGAATTCTGGACTGTCGAGATCAATGCCCGTGTCCAGTATTGCAATCTTTACGCCCTGTCCTCGCCAGCCTTGAGCGTATCTTGTATCGGCTCCAATCAGAGACAAGGCATAGTTTTTGTTGAACTCCGGGGTTTGGTAGTAGGCGGGATCGTTAGGGCCGGGGCCTGGATCGACCGGATCAACTGGATCGACCGGATCAACTGGATCGACCGGATCAACTGGATCGACCGGATCAACTGGATCGACCGGATCGACCGGATCAACTGGATCGATTGGATCAATGGGGGCAGGTGATGGACTGGGGCTTGGAGAAAGTAATGGGTTGGGACCCGGGTTTTCGCCAGCGCCACTGCCCCCGCCATCATCTGCAAGCGAAAGTGCAGCTGCCACTCCGCCGAGCCCGAAAACGATCATCGAACCAACTCCGAAGGTCTCCCTAACGCTGAGCTCCGAAGGGGAAAAACGACGGGTGTCTGGCGCCCGGTCTAAGGTTTGACTGAGGTAGTCCTCCATAGTCCCTGGTCGGTTCAGGATAATGTATTCTTTCGCATCCTCGAAGGTCGATGGATCTCGCGCATGTTCGCTGACGAGAAATTGCAACGCCTGTTGATCTGAATAGGAGGTGAGTTGGCCTGCATAGATATTTGCAGAGACGGAAGTGGCCAAGGTGACAATGGCCATCGTAGTCAGGGCTAACGTCTTAAACAGGCGCATGATGATTACTATTCTTTAGCTGTTAAATTGTAACCGCTCGGTTGCGACTGCGAGCTGTTGATACCGATGAACCGCCGGACCCACGCGGCTCGCAAGTAACAGACTGAATTTATTGCGGATGTGGCGAGCCATTCGTTTCCTACCCAATACTGGGACGCGGCGGCCGCATTGTGAAATTCCCAAATCCTATACTTGAATAGGCATCGGCTATGGCACGGCCTGCGCCAGCCAGATTTTCATTTCACCAACACAGTCCAATGAAGATGCGCTCGCCATGAGGTCAGCGGCAGGGGCTTCACCACCTCAATCCAGCCGCAAAGACCGAATGAATGAATCCGGATCAATCCAAATTAAGGCGGTCTGCAATCCAATGGAATTTGGTCCGGTCCACCAGGGTTTGAAGTTGTGAACGATACCCCATTGGTTACTTTCATATCGACATCGCCGAAGTCAGAACCGAAGAAGGCAAGCTTTTCTCTTTGTAGCCATTGATCGGACGCCATCGCGCAGCCGGTGGAGAAGGATAATCGCAAGGCGGCGTGGGAGGTCTTTGAGCATCGGCTGACCAAGCCAAACCATCTGCGGACCAACGGTCAGGTTGAGTGCATGAGCTGCATAATCAAGGACGCGACCATTAAACGATACCACTATGACAGCCACGACCAGCTTTGCACACATCTGGGCGACTTCCTTGATGCTTAGAACTTTGCTCGCTGCCACAAGAGGCTCTCTGGTCTCACGCCCTACGAATACATCTGCAAAATCTGGACATCAGAGCCAGACAGATTCAGCCTGGATCCGATCCACCAGATGCCGGACTTAAAAGCTAGGCACAACCGCTACCAGACCGATGGGGTGGGTGGCTCCTGCTCCCATCGGCGTCGCAATGCACCATATGAAGGTGTCCAAGTCTGTCTTTGAGAGGAGCCAACCTACCCGAAGAGGAAGTCGTCTTCAGTCAGGTTTGGCACAACAACGCTGCTTAAGGTAATCGTACCGTGCCCGGATACAGAGACTTCTGTGTCTGAACCGCTCGATATGATGGCCAGATCAGAGTAGGAGATACCTGCAATATCAATTCTGATAAGGTCACTGCCATCTTGGAAGCCTCTTATCGTGTCGTGTCCAAAACTGTCATTAAAAACAAATTCGTCGCTCCCAGTACCGCCATACAGATAGTCATCGCCACCGCCGCCATAAAGGGTGTCGTTGCCAGCCCCGCCGTATAGTGTGTCATTGCCTTCGCCACCGTATAGTGTGTCATTGCCAACGGTGCCAAAAATCGTTTCGTTTCTTCCGTGCACAACAACTGAAACCGTTGCGGTGCTCTCCCCGCCATTGCCGTCCTCGACCGTATAGGTGAATGTATCCGTCAGTGTCTGGCCTACTACCAGAGCCTGAACAGCGTCTGCGCCGGTTGGATCATAGCTGATCGTCCCGTCGGTGTTCAGCGTCAGGACGGCTCCATGCGCACTCGTGGCAGAAACAGCTGTCATCGCGAGCACATTCTCCTCGACATCGCTGTCGTTGGCAAGAAGGGTGGCTGTATCAATCAAGGTCACAACATCTTCTGTGATGATGTCAGAATTTCGAGCAACACCGTTCGCATCAAAAATACGCGCCTTGATATCTTCATTTGGAGACGTTTCGCCCTGCAGCCCGTCCCAAGCCTGCCAGGTCACGACGAAGTCACCATTGGCGAGGGCTGTGACGCTTGGAGACCATTGAGTGTCATCGGTAAATTCATTGACCAGGAATTCACTGACGATCTCATTTCCATTTGCATCAAAAATCCGGGCCTTGATGGCATGTGAATCGGTATCGCCATGCTGCCCATCATTAGAATGCCAGGTGACGACAAAATGGCCATTGGTGAGGGCCGTAATACTCGGGTCATGTTGAGCGTTATTGGTAAATTCATTGACCAGGAGTTCACTGACGATCTCAGCGCCAGTCGCATCAAAGATACTGGCCTTGATGGCAAAATCAGACGTATCGCCTTGCTGCTGATCAAGAGACTCCCAGGTAACAGCGAAATGGCCATCAGCGAGCGCCGTTACACTCGGAAGCCTTTGAGGGCCATCGGTGAACTCGTTGACGACAAACTCGCTGACGATCTCAACGCCGGTCTCATCAAAAATACGGGCCTTGATGGCGGTACTTGACGTATCGCCCTGCTGCCCGTCATCAGACTGCCAAGTGACAACGAAATGACCATTGGTGAGCGCTGTAACGCTTGGCCAGCTTTGCACGCCATTGGTAAACTCATTGACGAGGAATTCACTGACAATCTCATCGCCATTCTCATTGAGAATACGGGCCTTGATGGCAGAACCGGACGTATCGCCCTGCTGTCCATCATCAGACTGCCAGGTAACAACGAAATTGCCATTGGCGAGGGCTGTAACGCTCGGGTAGGCTTGCGAACTGTTGGTGAATTCATTGACGCGGAATTCACCCGTGCCGACAATATCATTCATCGTGACAGGTGCATCGTTGACAGATGTAATATCAAGCGCAAAGGCATCGCTTGCTGACAGAGACCCGTCGCTGGCCGTCACCATTACATTGACGATGCCATGGAAGTTCTGGGGCGGTGTGCCCGAGAAGCTCCCTGCAACCGCATCAAACTCCAACCAGCCCGGCAGGGCCGTCCCATCCGTCAGCGTTGCGCTCAAGGTCAGCGCATCGCCATCCACATCCGTGAACGCATTCGCTGGCAATACAAAGCTCACGGATTGATCTTCTGCTGAAGACTGATGAGGCAATGCAATTGCCAGAACGGGTGCATTGTTCGTGACGGCCATTAAATTCTCCAATTCAATCTGGTGAGCAATTGCGGTGATCTCGTTTGCATGCTGAACGCGCCGATGGTGCGCGGGGACCTGGCTCTACGTTCCTGGCCAGCGTTCCCGCGTTTTGCTGTTGTGATTTTTGCTGTCTGATTGCCCGCAAATAGGTCCAGCCAATTCGTCTCGCATCCAACACTGGAACCAGATCACCGAATTGGAAAATACCGGGATTCTATTTTTGAATAGACATCGGCTATCGTAACATCCGCCGTCAGGCTCGCATCTTGTCAACACAGGCAAACCATACAGCCGATCAGTCGTTGCGAAAGCTCATGAGGTCCCGCTCAGCCGCCACTTGCCACCTGGTGTTGAATGTCCACTTCTCGCGGTATGCAACTTGCCGCACGACCGAAGGACCGAAGCTTGCTCGACGGTGAGTTTGGGCTCATTTGCCAATTCGGGCTGCACGGCAGAAGGGCGGGAACAACGAGGCTAAGCATCCAGATGTTCAATTCGGAAAGCGCCCCGCGCTTACCGGCTGTCAGATCGTAGAACTGCGCGACAAACGCAACCAGGGCTTTCTGATCAAAGAACCCTTGGCTGAATACCATCTCTCCAAGGTTACCATCTAACGCTACCTCACCGAAAACGGGACCTGAGTTCAACTACAGGAGTCTAATGAGACCAACTAGGTTCAGTGGTCGGCTCCGCGTTTTGCATGCCCAGAAACAGCCTTCTAGCAGCCCACTGTCTCATGTGGGCACCGACAACCCGATGATATGATGGAACTAGGAGACTGCAGATGAGAACAATCTACCTTGATGAAAAGCTTGATCAGGACACAAGCCACTGGAACCCACATGTCGCTGCGGACTACAATGAAAATGACCTACTGAAACTGCGAGATGACTGCTTAGAGCCAGTTTGACTGATGCTACACCGATGTCGAATGGCGTTTTTGTAGATGAGTCGCCTATTTGAGGAAGCTAAGCGTTTCCTTGAGAACGGCACCTGACTTTTCCAGCTGCGGCATGTGACCCACGCCAGGGATCGTTGCGAACTCCGCTTTTGGCATGAGTTTGTGCAACGCTTTGCCTCTATCGAGAGGTACCCATGGATCGTCTTCTCCCCAAACGATTTTCACAAGGCAGCGAACTTCGCCAAAGTGAGGTTCGACTTCCGCCGTGTATCGCTCGTCTGCTTGAGCGAATTGGCGATAGAAACTCAGGGCACCATCCTCTGTGATCCACGGAGCAACCAAAGCATCGTGGTCCGCAACAGCAATGTCATTGACCAGAGCTCCCGTGATATAGGCTGCGACGATCGCCTTGTGGATGTGTGGTGGTAAACCCTGAAAGGCGTCGACGTGCCGTCCCACGTGATCAAAGAAGTCCGATCCCCATGGACGCATCGCCACCACGTTCATAAGCAGATACTTCTCGAAATCACACCCATGCAGCAGATGCGCTCGCAGCGTTGTTGCTCCGCCAAAATCGTGGGCGATGACGCTTGGCTTTGACAAACCCCAGTGTGTCATCATTTCTGCGAAGACTTCACCCTGCACATCTAGCGAAGTGCGTTGGTCCTCCAACTTATCTGACTGGCCGTATCCAGGCATGTCGTACCAATGAACGGTAAAGAATTTCGCCAGTTCAGGAATGACACGATGCCAGGAAAAGGACGACCAAGGCCATCCATGCGCTAGCATAAGATCCGGGCCAGTACCGGCGCGTCCAGCAGCGACTGAGCCTGCCGTTGTCTTATAGGTTTCGTCTAGATTCCAACTACTCATTCGAACCTCTCATCTTACCAACACGATCTATCCTGAATTTGCAGAGTATTTACGCTAGCCGACGTTCAGGCAATCGGTAGGAACGGCAGTTTCGTCTCGCGATGTGGCTATCTGGGGTTCTTGAGGCGAAGGCCCGCGAAGAGCCCAGACTACCAAATGCAGCGCGCTAAATGAATGCCGGCGTTGTCCGTGAATCAACGTGGAGCCTTGACCAACTGCTCGCAGGGTGTATCCCATGGTTGGGCCATCTCAGAGAAAACAACGAATTCCGGATGGAACACCGAAGGATCGTTCAAAGTTGCTGCATGGATGTAAATGCGTTCGGGAAATCTTTCGGTTCGGCTTGTCATCGGGGACCCGCACTCAGAACAAAACCCTGAATAAGTTGCCGCCCCATTGTCGCTCGACAAACGAAATTCCTTGATCCTACCGATTGACTTGAATTTGTTGACCGGCACGGCGAAAGCCGATGAGTGACCGCCCCCCGTTGCTCTCTGACACTTCCTGCAATGGCATTTGAAGGCAAACTCAATCTTTGCATCAATCTGATAATTGATTGCACCGCACGCGCATCTCCCCTCAATTAGCCTTGACACAAACTATCTCCTGTTTCTCGTCTGCTATTTGTAGAGCCTCGTCCAATTTTCTGAAGCCGCTTGACCAGCCGTGGTGAAGAGATATAGCAGCACTTCGGTTCGGGAGTTTCTGGTGGACCAGCGTGATCTGGACGCCACCGCGTACGGGTTCAAACCAGACACTTACCAGTGTTTCCTTGTCACCAGTCAGCTCCTTGTCTTCTTCACTTTCCCATGTGAATGAGAGAAATTCATTCGGAACAACAGACACATAGCGCCCTTTGTGATGCGAAGATGCGCCTGATTGGGAACTCATTTTGAAGCGCCACCGCCCGCCGACTCTGACCTCCATTTCAAGCACTTCGGCGATATACCCGACCGGGCCAAACCACTGCTCGATGTTGGCCGGATCAGTCCAAGCGCGATACGCCTGATGAAGGTTCACCGCAAACCACTCTGAAACTCTTACCTCGTTGATGCCTGATGCAATGTTACGGTTCATCGGAGTCTTCGCGATTTATGAACGCTCCAAGGGATACAAAGTTGCTGTTCCAGAATGTCGCATACCTCTCGACCCAAGATACAACGGGTTGAAAACCTCTCTTTTCAAGTTCGATGAGGTGTTGCCGGCCGCGCAGTGTTCTACGGATCATTCCCGCCTGCTCAAGAACCTTCAAGTGCTGGGAGATGGCCCCTGGCGATACGTCATGATCTGCGCCCAATTGGTTTACAGTATTTGGCCCATCCAAAAGCCGTTCTAAAATCTGGCGCCTGACGGGGTGCGCTAACGAGGAAAATACTGTGTCAACATTCGACATAATTTATTTTTTCCTAAACAGTATAGATAAAATTAAATTATAGGTGATTGGTTGTCAACCAATCGTCTGGAAAGAATGCAGCCCATTGAGTACCTTCTCCAAGGTCCTCTATGTCCGCCTAGGTGCGGTTGGGGAGGGGGTTTGTGATCCCGCCTGAGACGGCAATCCCAGGGAGCAAGGAATTTGCCTCGATGATCATTCAACAGCTTGAAGATGGGCGCTTATGGTGTTGTGGGTGGCAGGCGTCGGTGCGCTGCGATGATTATGCTGGCCGCGGGCAAGAGTGCGAAAGGCTTTACCAAGACAATGAAGATCGCGTACCGCGAAGCACCTGCCGATGGACATGTTGGGCTGCTACGAGTTCTTCGGACATGCTGCGGATCGCACTGGATACGGATCGCGTGGTCGATCTGGGCAATGGGTTCAACCTGAAGCGCCGACGCGTGGCTGCGCATCAACGATTGGAACTCACCGGAGTTTCGAAAGACAGCCTGCCTTGGCTCAAGTCACTGGGTTGTTTCACCGAGATCCACCAGTACCAGCTCTGGTGTTCCTGACCGCAGAGCCAAGAGACTAGGTGCTGCGCGTTCTCACTGCGATCCAATCAGGCCACACTGTGGGCGAGCCAGACGTGATTGCAGCCGAATGAGGCCCAAGAGACCCGGAGGTGGCAATTTTTGTTACTGCCTCCTGCCCAACAAATCCCCCGGCTCATGATGTCCGGACACCTTACGTTCAGGCAGGCCTTCGGTTTGCCGATCAGCGATAGTAATAGGCTATTCCACAATAGTGCATCAGTATTGGCTTTCGATCCCAATATGACCGAAACCTAACTATACCCCCCTTGGTTACAGCGTGGCGCGGTGTGAATGGGGATTTAACTCTGACCGCATCACGCAACCGAAAATTTCCAAACCCAGAGCCGAACCGAGAATCACGTGAGTTTAAAAGAAAACCTATGAGCAAACTTGTTTTCTTAATGAGTGTCACCCTTGCAAGCCCCGCATGGTCACAAGACCATAGTGGGTTTTACCTTGGTGGCGATGTTTCCGTCTTTGAGACCAGATATGAAAATTTGACCATAGAGGGTGATGGTACAGCTCTTGGTATTCACGCGGGGTATAGATATGTCATCGATAGCTCCGTCTTTATTGAGGGAGAAGGTTTTGCAGCGACAATCAATGGTGGGACCAATGATGGATCCATAGATTTTGAGAATTACTACGGCATGACCATTGGTGCGGGGGCTTACCTGTTAAATAATTTCTATGGACTGTTTTTTGCCGGCATTGCGAATATCAACTCTGAAGACGTTGATTTTGGATCGCGAGAAGACGACGGAATAATTTTGGGTTTGGGCGTAGGGTACGACATCACACCTGAGCACTCTGTGGGTTTAAGGTGCTCAATAATTAGTGTTGACGGCACCTTTGGATACATCGACACTGATGTCTTGGCGATTAGGTACTCTTATCATTTTTAAGCGACTAAGCAGTTCATCGTGACCATCTGGTTTGCCCAAAACAGAGTACTGGACGATAGTGCGCCTTTTCATCAAGTCGTGGTGGCAAAATGAAAGCCTGACAGGCGCAGCGCTAACGATAGCGGATACCTATCCAAATATAGGATTTGGGAATTTCTCAATTCAACAGCCTGGTTCTATTGATCAGCCCCACTTGAGTGGTCCAATTTGAAAGTTAATGCATGACCGGTCTCTGGTCCATCTGGACGATGGTTTCCGGAGCCGGAGGGCGATATCCCAGAGCACTATGGGGTCGTTTGGTGTTGTAGTGTTTCCTCCATTCTTCGATCAGGATTTGGGCTTCTCGCAGGCTACCGTTGGCGTTCATGTTGCGAGTATTCGATCCAGTGTAAATCTCCAAGCCTGGTTCTGCATCGAAATTTCCGAAGGTAGGGTGGTCGATGTTGTTGAGCGAATCTGCCGTTCCCGGGGTAATCCCTCGGATCGCTCGCTTGGTAGTTGTTGTAATGTACGGATCGCCAGGGTCGCGCTGGTCTCGATTAAAGCGATGATACTGGTAGAAGGTCTGCCCAGTCACCGGATCAAACCCGGAAAACCCCTGAATAGTATTCCAGTTCCCCGACTGACTAGACTGGCTTCCATAGTTGTTTTTGTAGAGATCTCCCAAACCCGGCGGTAGCGGCCTGATCGAGGCAACGCGACTATTGTTGAATTGATAGGCTCGAATAAGCTTGGGATTGCCGGTTGTCACCAGAACTTCTTGACGTCCATCCTGGTTCAAGTCGAGAACCGTGATCGGCGTCTCAAACACATTGGGACCACCACCGACACGCTTGAACCACATTTTGTCGGCCGTATAGGTCAACGATACGGCTTACCAAGCTGCGTTCCACCGGTGATCCGGCCCCCACTAAACACGAAGTCCGATCCATATCTTTTGACCGTGCGCAATAGGCTGATCTTCGACTGCTCGGATATCGTGTAGTCAAGCTGGTAGGCCCGGATCTGCGTTTCCATGTCCCCCTCAAGCACAAGAATGCTTGACAGGCGAAGCTTTTGGTTTCCTATCAGCGGCGTCCCTGTGGCGTAGGTCGGGCGAGCGACATGATCTTCAAGAATTTCGTAGATGAGCCGCACAGAATATACGATTGTGCCATCCGGCAACTCATAAGTGATCTTATATAGACGCGGTGCGTAAGCTTCAGCGTGATGGTTCAGGTTATAGTGGTATCGAACAACGTTCCCCGACGTATCCTGAACCTGAGCTAACAAGTATCTGCTGTGCTCAAGAATCCTGTGCGCCGTGGTTCCCGGGGTCGAATTGAGCCCCCGGATGGCCCCCATGCTTCGGTAGTCAAGCTTCGTCCCGTCCTTACGCGTGACCTGAAACCAGTTTCCGTCCCTGCGGATCTTCAAATAGTTCTCGACCTGGGTCACAAAATGACCCCCTGCAGTGCAACTGGCGCTCGCTTGATCTGTCTTGCGCTGCGAAGGGTACGATCTCGTCAATTTATCAGTCGCAGCAATATCGTTGCACAGCAAAAGATCCTGCCCATTCAGCCGGTAGATGTCCTTGTCGCTGTGATAGATCGGGATACCACCGCCGAGTGAAACACGTTCGATAGAGGAAAGCGCACTTAGCCGCCACCCGGCCCCCATAACCGCATCCGGCGTGCCATGCCCGCTAAAACTGGAACTGTACTTCAGGTCCAGATTGGGCTCCAAGCCCCGAAACTCCGGAACCTCAATCGGAATCGAATACCTGAAGCCCCCATCCGAAAGAACTCTATTGGAGATTTTGATTTCTGGTGTCGCCAAAACACCGTTATCAGCCTGAGCCTGAGCCGTTCCTGCGGCGATCAGACCAAAGACGCTGAAACACGCGCCCCAAAATGCTTTAAACAACTACTTACCCCTAATATTTCACGTTTTTTGTTTTTGAAGAGGAGCAAGCTTTTTCTGCATTGCGCCCGCGACGTTGGTCGAAGATTTTCCCGTCAAACCTTGCTTGGCCTCTAGCGCGCCCCCTTGAGCAATAGCCCTCTCGAAAGACTGTTTCGGTGGTGCTGACGCAGTAGCGCCCAGCTCTTGGGTTTGTCCACATTTAAGACTGCCAGTCCGGGCATGGATCAACGGGGCAGACAAAGCCTGACCTCCAACAACCGCCAGAGGCAGAGTTTAAGAAGGCGATCCGGAGACGTTTAAGGACCAGAATTTGATGTATTCTGACTAAAGACCGAGTCCATCTTGAAAATTCGTCAAAGTTAAGAGATTGTTTCATCACGCAACTCGAGTTGTGGACGAATTTCCCTCATCTCGAACAAACTTGCCTTACGGCCTTGTTCCAGAGATAACAGTGCATAAAGCATGCCTGCTTTCATAAGACCGGCACCACCCCAAATTTTGTCACCTGATAACTTGGTTCTGAGCCTTCAAAGCTTGATAACACTTAAATTTTAGGTCTGGTTTGCTATTTTTGGAAAATACTGGATTTCTATTTTTGATAGGCGAAGCCTATCGCTTGCGCGGCTTAATCAATTGCGTAGACATTATCATCCAGTCCCGGCGGAACGCCAAGGCAGTCAAGCGATTTCTGCAGCGGTTGATTTAGCAATTCGGCGAACCCCGTGTCATAATCACAGATAAGTTGCGAAGCAATTTAAAGCCGATCCGCGATATTGCACCAAATGCAGATGGGACCGTTACTTCAGCTGATGGGCAAGTTTACACGCCACTCAAAAGTGCCGATGGAAACATCCGCACAAACAGCAACGGCGATCCGATCTTCAATACTCAAAGTGGGGGTTCAACTGCTCAGACAACACTGACCAATCCATCGACCGCTGCAGATCACCGCGCACGATCAGATTAACACTGTGTTTTGTCCCCGCCGCTATCAACTCTCCGCTGTCTCATGCCGCCACGCCAGAACCGATGCTTTCAGCCTATGGAACTGCTATATTGCCGAAGATGCGCACCTGAAAGGCAGAGGACCTACCCTTGCCATGCAGGCCGAGCGTCATGTGGCCGTTGGGATCACTAAAGCTCTGCGCCACGCTGGTCGGACGGTGGGTTCCGGGCAGGTAATCATAAGTGCCCAGATGGCTGTTCGAGCGCATATTGCCCGCAGCATCATAGCCGCTTGAAATCCAAGTGCAGTGGCCCGCGCCTTCATGTGTTGGCAGAATTCTCGGTCTACGAAGTCAGGCACTTCGATGACGAGATGCCATAAACCATTCGGAATGGTCATCTTTCACCTCCACAAAAAGTCAAAAGTGAGGGGGCAATCGGATCGCTATGCGATCACCGATGCAAACCCCTCAAAAGAGTTGCGTGGCACGGCCACTGGAGATAGACGATCAAGATATTCATAACTGACCGTTGGCAGAAAAACAGGCTATTTCAAGAAATTTGTAGCCACAGGATCAGTAACTTTGGGCCTAACTGCCGTCATTATCCGCGCTGGTCTGAACAAGTTTTTGAGCCCACTTCAGTCCTTAATCGGTATGTAATATTTTGCTCTTACAGCAGGCGGTAATTTGCTGCAACTACGCCAATGGCTGCCAGCACCGCTTAGCCGTCCATACCGAGAGCGAAATCGCAAAACTGAGTGTATTGTAGTGTCGCATTGCCGTTCGATATCTCAAGCACTCCGTACTGCGGTGCTTCTCTAGGAGGCTTGAAGCTATCCCAATCCCAAGCGGGGCGTGGCGCGGGTGCTTGAAACGACAGCGTACCTAACGTCGCGAATGGAACCCCACGAATTGCCCCACAGGTTGGCCTATGAACGTGGCCCATGAACAAGTGCTTGACGTTCGCATGACGACAAATGATTTCCAAAAATGAATCGCCATCCTCAAGCATGATTTCATCTTGTTTAGGCAACCCGAGCGCCAGCGGTGGATGATGCATGAAGATGTATACAGGGCGATCTCCGTTCTTGCTCAATAGGGTGTCCAACCAGTCTCGTCGCAGTTCACAAAATTGACCTGCGTTCGAGCCAACTTTGTGCGTGTCCAGACAAATCACTGTGCCGTCCGCAGCCTCAAGCGCGAATTGGATAAAATCCGGCATGGTATCATCGGGCAATGGAAGACGGGATCGAAGCCCACCCCTATCGTCGTTGTTCCCCATCATCGGATAGATATGCAGCTCAGACTTGGCGAGGTATCCTGCCAATGCGGTATAGTCACCCTCGATATCATCCCCAACCAAGTCTCCGGACAGTATGGCGAAATCGGCGTCCGCGTGATGAGTGTTTGCGTGATTGATGGCGGTGGTGAGCCGTGCGCGGGGGGTCGAGCCCATCGATTGTGCCCTCACTCTGAAAATGAGGATCCGACATCCAAATGATCTTGGTCATTCCAGACCTTCCTAATTGAATCAAACAACTGTAGTCAGCGGGCGACAGCCCCGTCCTGCCACACCGCGATCCTCGCGCGGGATGCCACCCCGATCATACCGATCCGAAAGAACGGACGGATGTGGAAAGATGGCGGTGCATTGGCCCGGTTCTGGAACGAAATACTTCGTGCCACAAAACGCTACGGACGAGACTTCTGTAAACGCTGGAGCGGCTACCATGCCCGATCCAGCGTCGAAGCAAAAATGCGTAGTCTCAAGTCATTCGGAGAGCGCATCGCCGCAAGAGACACCGACCGCCAGACCGCTGAAGTCCACATCCGCATCGCCCTCATGAACCACTTCTCATCTCTCGGCCAAGCCGAGATCAAATGTGTCGTATAAGCAGACTGGGGTAAGGGGAAGTCCGTCTGAAGCATGAGTTGCGCAACAACGCCGTTCCCATGGGGGCGAAGAAGAATAGGATATGACTATTTAACCATTGTTTATATGTATTTTATTTTGGCAATCAACCCTGATTAATTCGATTTGCTAACCTCACCAAACTCCTGCGCCATTCATTCAACCATAGATGGCGGGGTATTGCCAAGTCGGAGCTCTCCCTAACTATGAATAAACTATTGACGGAAATAGCCGAAATTGACCATGAAAAGGTTTGGGATAAATGGTCTTCATACCTTCCGTTCTACCAAAAATTATTAACTCCTCATCAGAACGACCCGATTAGGTTGCTAGAAATCGGAGTGCAGAATGGTGGCTCGCTCGAAGATTGGTCGAAGTACCTTCCCAATGCTGAGGCCATTATTGGTTGCGATATAAACCCGAAATGCGGTGATCTAAGTTAACCATGAAGTTGGAAAATCGCTTGGCTCAAAAGAATGGGCACTGGTTCGAATTCGAAAAGATGGGTGAACGGTTTCAATTCTGGGTCGACGATTCCCCTGACACGATTCAGAGTTGGATTTCTCAAAACGCTGACTTTTATGAAGCTGATGCGCTCGAACTGATGCGCGCCTCCATCCCTGAAGGAGCGCGCATTGTTGATGTCGGAGCAAATATCGGAAATCACGCCATCTTCTTTGATCGGATCGCCAAGGCCGAAAAGGTCTTTGTTATTGAACCCAACAACGACGTTCTAACCGAATTGCAAGTCAACGCGAAGGCAAACCAGTGTAAGGCACTGGATTTCTCTACAAGTGGTTTTGCCGTTGGAGAATTCACTGGCAAGGGGCGACTTGAAATTAGTTCCAGCGATGTCGCCATCCGAAATCGGGGCGGGGCTCAGATCGTCCAGTCAGACGCAGACGGAACCATACCGATCAAAAGGCTTGATGACCTACAGTTGGGTGAGGTTGATCTTCTCAAGATTGACGTTGAAGGAAGCGCAATGCAGGTGCTGGCTGGAGGAGCTTCACTGATCAATGAGGCTAAGCCTGTCATCTACGTCGAAATAGACTTGGTAGATGTACCGCAATTTACGGATTGGCTCCAAAGATGCGCTTATCGTGTCGAGGCCGCTCTGGAATATCATGCTTCAATTCTGAACTACTTGCTGCTTCCGACAGATGCAGATCGCAACTCTGCTAGAGCGTCTCAGGATGGAGGGAAAAAACGCAGCCTTTTGCCTCAATTAGCTGAAGAAAAAAACAAAGCTGCGCGCTCAGAAGAAACACTCGCTTTGGTTCTGGCTGAAAAGGAGGCTCTAGAAGATGAACTGGTCACAGTGGGACAAAATATGGCTCGCCTCCAAGAAAACCTGAACTTGAGGGCCGCAGAGTTCTCGAACCTAACAAACTGCGTCACACACTTGGAAAATGAACTGAAAATAGCACAACGATCCATCTTGCAGCGAGCCTTGCTGCGCAAAAATGGACGCCCCAAAAAGGCTCTTCGCCGCCTGTTGTTTCATACGTCTGGTCGCCCGCGGGGAATATTCAGAAAATATCTGATTTCTGAAGATGGCGTTCCGCACTCGTTTTTCCATGACTGGATGACCTCAGTGGAGTACTTGGCGCAACGGGATCTTTGCCAACCCCAGAAGGTGGTCAAAACGCAGGAGGCGCCCGCGCCCGCCATTTTCAACGATGACTCGCCTTCGTTTTCCGACTTGCCCAAACGTGCTTTGATCATTGATGCCTCGTTTCCAAACCCAACGCGGGACAGTGGATCCGTTGATGCTGTTAACTACGTCAACTGGCTCTTGTCTTTGGGTTTTGAGGTTGACTTCATAGCCCTTGCGCCTGACGTCGAGAATTACGATGACAGCGCAATACGGGCGACCAAAGCGTCGCAGCTTCGCTTTTCCAGCAAGGAAGAAATAAACAAACATATCCGTCAAAACGGGAAGAACTATAACCTCTTCTTTCTGTCTCGAGTTTCTTGTGGTGGTGCCTTCTTTGAAGAATGCCGTATTGCCAACCCGGTTGCGGCAGTGGTTTTCAATACCGTCGATCTTCACCACATTCGCGAAATGCGCGAAGCGCAGATTGCGAATAGCCTCTCTGGCGCATATGCGGCACAAAATACACGCGATCGAGAACTATATCTAATACGGCAAGCTGATCTGACAATTGTTGTATCCGAATTTGAAAAAGACCTTCTGGATAAATTTGTCCCAGGCGCACGTGTTTCGGTCATGCCTCTATATCGTGAATTGCCCAGCAGAGTCTCCGGTTTCGAGAGCCGAAATGGAATTGGCTTTGTTGGTGGCTTCAAACATGTCCCAAATATTGATGCCATAAAATACTTTCTGAAGGAAATGTGGCCGCTGGTCAGAGACAAAGCACCAAACGCAACGTTTTCGATTGCTGGTAGCGATTTGCCGGAAGACATCGCAAACACTCTGCCTGAAGGTGTTTCCTACATCGGGCATGTCGAAGATCTCACGGAGTGGCTTAATGGCCTGAAAATGACAGTCGCTCCGTTGCGATATGGCGCCGGAGCCAAGGGTAAAGTCGCGTCCAGCATCTCGCATGGTGTCCCAGTTGTTGGAACAAAAATTTCCTTCGAGGGAATGGGGCTCGTAGATGATGCAGTCATAGCCACTGATGATCCAGCAGATTTCGCAAGTGCAATCGTTCATCTGCTTGAAGATCAGGCACGTTGGGAAACCATGTCTCAGAAAGCAAAAAGTTTTGGCCAAGCCAATCTAAGCGTGGAATCTGGCCAGATAAGGTTGGAGCAGGTATTCAAAAACGTCCGCTTGAGATCGTCACAAGCGCTACTTTAGGATCAAGAGATGCGGTTCTTTACTATTTGTTCGCGAAACTTCTTGGCGCAGGCGATTACTCTCTACGAGAGTATTTCGCGACACCACCCGCACGCGGGGTTTTCTGTTGCGCTGTGTGATGAAATCGGGAGCTTGGCTACCAACGGCTTTCCCTTCGAAGTCATAGCATTGGAAGATTTGCAAATTTCCGCTCTTGATCAAATGATCAAGCAGTACAACATCACGGAATTGAATACAGCGATCAAGCCATTTGTTTTCGATTACCTGTTCCAGCGGGAACCAAGAGCGGAAGTTGTTTACCTTGACCCTGATATTCTGGTTGTCAGCCCTCTTTTGGAGTTGCAGGAAGCCTTCGAGCAAGGCGCAGACTGTATTTTGACGCCTCACATGACAGAACCCTGCGAATGGGCTGAAATGAATGAGAGACAAATCCTGCAATTTGGCGCTTATAATTTGGGATTCCTTGGACTGCGCGGCACAGATGAAGTTGTGCAAGTCTGTCGCTGGTGGGCTAGACGGTTGGAAACCGAATGTGTCATCGATCTTGAGCAAGGATTGTTTGTTGACCAGAAGTGGGCAGGCCTGCTTCCTTGCTTTATCGAATGCACCACAATTTTGCGGCATCCGGGTTACAACGTCGCGTATTGGAACATGTCGCATCGCCGCGTTACGAATGAAGATGGACATTGGTCCGTGAATGGAAAGCGGCTGCGGTTCTTCCACTTTAGCGGCTCGGTGGTCTCTGAACCCACCACATTCTCCCGTCATAGCGGTTTTTATGTAAAAAACGGTCTGAGGGATTTGGACGACCTGTTTGCCGACTATTGCCAAACAGTTCAGAATAATGGGTTGGCCTACTATCAGAAAAGATACCCGTTCTCATACAACTGGAACAATCCGCTGGGGAATAACGAACATACACCTCAAGCGATGGTCAGCGGGTCGGAAGGGGGCGGCACCGCTTTTCGGATCGCAGACCCTGATGCCACTTTTCCCAACCTGCCTCTGTTACGCGCATCTTCATTGCAAGAGTTTGAGAAAAAGTCGGAAACCATCGAATTGATAGAAGGTGAACGTCGAGCAATCGAAGACAACCTCGTCCCGGCCGATGATGTCTTCAGGATCGATGGGTACTGTGTCGTTTGCGGCGAACCTCATTCGATGACTGTTTCGTCCATGTACTCCTCTGGAAAATTCAGCGATGGTCGGCCTATTCCAAATTGGCGCGAACATGTGAATTGCGAAAAATGCGGGTTCACAAATCGCCTTCGGGCGACATTGCAGGTTCTTTACCAAGAACTTGCACCCAATGCCGATGACCATATATACCTTACCGAACAAAAAACCCCCTTGTTTGAATGGTTCAAGGAACGGTACCCACATGTAAGCGGTAGCGAATATTTTGGTCCTCCTCATAAGGGGGGAGATTTGATTGACGGGCTCCGGAACGAAGATATCCAGAACCTGAGCTTTGATGACGAAAGTTTCAGCCTAATAATTTCGCTGGAAGTTCTAGAACACGTCCCCTTCCCTGACCGAGCTTTTCGAGAATTGCGCCGGTGCATGAAGCCGGGCGGGCGAGCTCTTTTGACCGCCCCTTTCAAACAGGGGGCAAATGAAGACGAGATCCGGGCGCACCTCACGGATGAAGGCGAAATTGAACACCTTATGGAACCGGAATACCACGGGAACCCAATCGACCCAGACGGGGGGGGCCTGTGTTTCCGCTACTTTGGGTGGAACGTACTAGAAGACCTTAAAGAGGTGGGGTTTTCCAAGGCTGAAGTCGTGACATACTGGTCACGCCAGTACGGGTACCTCGGAAATACCAACGTCATCATAATCGCACATGCATAAACCCGGTTTCCGGCCATACCAGTCGCGATCAGGAAACTCATTTCCTGCCCGCGGTTGGGATGATGTTGATCAGTGCACCACCGTTGTCACTGTACCCTAATTAACTCAGGGCTGACTGGCATTACATCCAACACTAGCCGCTCTACCTCCAACGGCGTCAAGACAATGTTGAATATGGAACCTCACGCCTTGCTTCAGCGAAAGCGGCCATTCATGAATCTTGCAGCATCGGTCACTCTAGGCTGATAGTGTTGAAAAACTCCATTTTTGACGGAAGGCGTTGAAAAATCCAGCCGTTGAAAGCCGGTCGAAAATTTTAGCCAGAGGGTCGGCCAAAGCACGGCATTGCCGTCGTGTCGCGCGCTCATGGCCTTCTCCGTCCAAACTGGGGCGACTTTTCCTATCTGAAGGTGATCGGCTGGGGTTGCTTCTATCTGTCGACCATCCTCGATGATTACAGCCGCTACATCATCGCCTGGAAACTCTGCAGGACGATGAAGGTGGGCGATGTGACCGACACGCTGGATCTCGCGTTGCAGGCTTCGGGTTGTGACCGTGCGACAGTCGTTCACAAGCCACGGCTGCTCAGCGACAACGGGTCCAGTTACATCTCCAGCGAGTTGGCCGACTGGCTGGAAGATCAGCAGATGGATCATGTTCGAGGGACGCCATACCATCAGCAAGGGATCGCCGCATTTCTATAGTTATTGGCTATTCTAAGATAGCACTTCGGTATTGGTCCCCGAGGGTAGTATGACCGATATGTATAGAAATCCCCTCGGGTACAGCGTGACCTGGAGTTAGGTGAAGCTTTATCTAACCGCGTCACGCAACTCTGGAACTTATTATTTCGGGTCAGTGACGGAAGGAAAAAGACGCACCTAAGCTAGTGGTTCCCCTGTCAAACGCACAAACACAGCAACCTTGCTGGCTCCAAACCTTGAGATGCGTTGATGCTCATTGATGGGGCATCTGCGTCGTAGACTGCTTGGAGAACAAATTCGGGTCCGGGATAGAGATCATTATCCTTCCGCTAAAGAACGCAACTCATGGTGAAAATGCACAACGCACTCAACATATCGATTCCATCGCTGAGCGTGGCAGAATGAGGTGGCAAGCTGAGACGGAAGACAACCAGCGATCTCGGGTTGAAGCCCAGATCGCATCAAGGGCGTTCAACCGCATGACATTTCTCGGTCGTGTGGAACATGAGCACGCCTTCTGAAGTGATGGGTTAAGGGTCAAATTCCCTGCAATTCTAATTCATGAAACATGGTTGGGATAATTGAGAAGGCAATTGTTTAAGCGCGCCAAGGAGAGAACAATGCGAGAAATCACTCGGGAGGTGCCCGAGCAATTGGGTTCGTCGATCCAAACCCGATATGGCCCGTTTTTTATCCCAAACGGGAACGACCTTATATCGGAATCGTTACGCAAGTATGGTGAGTGGGCTCAATCCGAGCTTAATATTCTTTGCGATTTTCTAAAAGATGGAGATACAGTCGTTGATGGCGGAGCTTGTTTTGGAACGCACTCACGCGCGTTTTCGCACGCCGTTGGTTCGAACGGCCAAGTCATCAGCTTTGAACCCATTACCAAGAACCGCCAGTTCTTACAACTAAATGCAAACGCCTCCCCGGCCGCCAACATCGATGTGAGGGCAGCCGCTTTGGGAGCACAACCAGGTACAGGCCAAGTTTCCCAGGCTTTTGAAGACAATGCGGGGGGCACCAGAATAGCGGCTTGCGAAACAGGTGGTACAGTTACAGTGGTGCGCCTCGATGACGAGGTTCTTGGACAAGTCTCCTTTATTAAGCTTGATCTTGAAGGGTCTGAACTGGAAGCATTGCAAGGCGCGAACAGAATTCTTTCTCAGGACCGACCTGTTGTGTTTTGTGAGGTATTAGATCTGTCCGGCGGGGCGCAGATATACAAGTATATGTCCGAGCGAGGGTATATTAGCTACGGTCTGATCACGCTGGCGTTTCGATCTGAAAACTTCAACAAATCGGAAGAGAATATTTTTTCTGATGGTGCCGAGTGCGGTCTGCTTTTTCTGCCAGCAGAGAAGTTAGAAGTGTTTTCAGGACCTATAGAGAAGCACCTCTTACCTGAGATCAAAACACTGGATGACCTAGTGTTGTTACTACTGCAACAGCCTCAGTATTGCCAAACAACGCTTTCAAACCAAAGCGCGGCTTCCATCCTGGAAGTTCCCAATGTGCGTTTTGAATGCGCGTCGCCGAGAACAGGACCTCAAACAAAAGATAATTAAACGGGACGCCCTTGTAACGGATCTCGAACAAAAAGTACTAAGCAACAAGAACAAATTGTTGGCGTTGCAAAACAAGGTTTATTCCGAGGCTTCGGAATTGGTGCCTTTGCTGGAGCAGTGGAGAGAAGAAAACGACTACACGGTTCGATTGGCCAAACGTGTGCGTAAGTTACCATTTGCATTGTATTTCAGGATAAACGCCAAACATCGCCGTGCTACTAGGAACCTGCTAAAGTCAACCGGTGGGCCTCATCCATACCCCGTGCAGACGCCAGGTTTGCATAGCCATGCGCTTTGATGAGATCCCGTTCACGCCGTTTCCTGATTGATAGGCTTTAGCCAGCTCGAAGAGGCCCAACGGATTGCCAGCTCCTCCCGTGCGCGAAAAGTTTTCGACAGCAGTCTCATAACTCTGTTCAACACCTTCGCCATCGCGATAGGCCTGACCCAGGTAGTTGATTGCCGCCACGTGGTTCTGCTCAGCGGCTCGCTTCCAGTAGGTCACGGCCTTGGCAGTATCTTCGTCAATTCCTTGCCCATCTGCTAAAAGCAGCCCGCAGTTAAACGCGCTGTTGGCATCGCCGGACTCGGCCGCCGCACAAATCAATTTCGCTGCGCGCTGGTAGTCTTGAAGAACCAATTCGCCATTCAGATACATCAAGCCGAGCCGGTTCTGCGCGAGCGCGCTCCCCTGATCGGCCGCCGCGCTATAGAGCTCGACAGCGCTGCGCATGTCACGCTCAGTTCCCAGGCCCATCTCAAACAGACGCCCGATGAAGAACGCGCCGTCCGCGTCACCGTCGTCAAAGCCGGCCTGAAACTCCTCGACAGCGCCGGAAACATCGCCAGCTTCAAGGGCAACTATGCCCGCTGGAACGTCCGCAAGAGCAACGCACGCGAGAGATACAGACACCGCTCCGCAATAAGCGGTCTTCAAAATGCGCATTTCGTAACCTTTTGTTTATGCGTTTAGCAGGGGAACATTAACTGTTTACGTCTCGCTTCCCTTTAGTCACTGACCTGGAACCGAAAATTCAGACGATGCGTGACGCGGTTAGGCAAAAATCCCATCCACACCGCCGCGTCACGCTAGCGCCTCAGGGAGTGTCGATACTTATCGGCTATATTGCGCCCGGGAACCAATACTGAAGCGCTATTTTAGTATATCCAAAAGCTATCGATAGGCGATTGGAGGATTGCTCTGCCGGCTTGTTTGGGACTGGTTCGAATTTGTCTGACGGCACCACCGCCCCCAAAACATTTGGAACGTAGAACATTCCGGCGCGGGATGACTGGTTTGCGTTTCTGGGTGGGCCGATAGAGCATTCAGCCGACCCCCGGTCTTAATTACCACACGCCTCGTATTGAGATTTTTGAGAGTGCAGCCGAGCTTTACGACACGTTGGGTACTCGTCGACACCTACGATCATTCATGGTGCAATAGCGACAAATGCGATGGTGCAGACTATTCTACTGCACATTTTAACATCGACACTGGTGAAGAGCTTCACGAACCCCCAGAGCTCGTTTAAGTACATTCCCAGGGCTAAAGCCGATGCGCTCTGGGCCGCTGAGAGAGAAAAGTGGATGGCTGAGTGCGCAGCACGCAAAGAACGGGAAAAACACATCTTTGAAATCGAGGAGACGTTGGCGCAAGCCCACCTGTCGTGCAGTTCGAATTAACGTTGCACGACCGACGCGCGCGCAGATAGGTTCAAGCATCGCCCAGATATCGTCGACGACGTCCGCGAGGCTCATGTCTTCGATCTCGGTGGCTTCGGAGTAGGTGCGCCACTGGGCAGACTTTGTCGCGTCGCTGGCAAATGCCTCGGACAAGCCTGGCGGTCGTTCTTTCGGCACTTCCGTTTGACGTCGCTCAAAGGTTTTCTCAATGCTGGCCTGCAATTCGTCCATATTGAGATCGACGGCCTTCGGCAGCGCCCATAAGTCGTAGTAATCCTTCATCCGACCATTGATGATACCGAGTGTCACGATGGCCTGGAATTTCTCAGCGATGACCGTTTCGGGGGAGTAGGCGCGCACCGCTGCCGAGGGAAAGTCGAGCAGTGAGCCGTAGTCGAGCTTTCCAAGCGCGTCTCCGAACCCGACATCGATCGTGATCGGAATCCGCGTCTTTTCGAGAAAGGCAGTCGTCTTCAGGCGCATGCCGCCGTAGACCTGATCGTCCCTGATCGGTGCTGCTGTAAGGTTGGCGTCGTCAAAGATCAGGCCGTCATCTGTGTCGATTGCCAGAATCTCGGCAATGGCCGCCTTAAGGGTTTCCTCGTCCTCAGCACCGAACGACAGGAAATCTACGTTCCTGGTAAACCGGCCTCTGTCCTTGGTCCAAAGGGTCACAAGCATACCGCCTTTCAAGACGAAGCGGCCGGCACACCGCAGGAATTGCACAAGTGCGATAAAACGGGCGCGGTCACCTCATTGGTTCCGCTGACGATCGAGAACCGCCTGTTCTATCGCAGTGCTGACACCGTGATCGAAGATTACCCTCGTCTCGCGCCCATGCGCAATGCAACCTCCGGTTCGGTCGCATTGATCGCTACCCGGCCGAAGCAGGTCTACGGCGGGGAGGGTGAGTTGGTTCTTGAGCGGCGGATGGTGCGTCCAGCGAAGAAAAGCTTCCTGACCGAAGAGGCGTTTGAGCGGTCAAACTGGGAGCCCGTAAATACTACCACGTTTCGGGCTCTTTGGGATGCAGAGGTTGCCGAGCTGCCCGCTACGGAGACACGCCAACTTCATCTGCTGACCGGGTTGATCCTGCCGATCTGGACGGAGATTCCGGGTGACAATACTCGCATTTATCGGGTGCAGCCGGAGGAGGGGCCTGCCTTGCTCGGCCGCGCGCTCGATGAGACCCAGGCATCAGTTCTGCGCGGCAAGTTTATGGACCTTGATGCGGCTACACCAACGGACATGCTCCGGATCCTGTTGGATACGGATCGGGCCGTCGAACTGGGCAATGGGTTCAGCCAGAAACGCCGCCGCGTGGCCGGGCATCAGCGGTTGGAACTCACCGGAGTTTCGAAAGACAGCCTACCCTGGCTCAAGTCGTTGGGTTGCTTCACCGAGATCCACCAGTACCAGCTCCGGGTGTTCGTGCCAGCAGAGCCAGAAGACCAGGCGCTGCGCGTTCTCACTGCAATCCAATCAGGCCACGCTGTGGACGAGCCAGGCGTGATTGCAGCCGAATGAGGCCCAAGAGACCCGGAGGTGGCATTTGTTACTGCCTCCGGGTCAACAAATCCTCCGGTTCATGATATCCGGTCACCACACGTTCAGGCAGGCTTTCGGTTTGCCTATCAGCCATAGTTATCGGCTATTCCACAATAGTGCATCAGTATTGGCTTTCGATCCCCATATGGCCGAAATCTAACCATACCCCCTTGGTTACAGCGTGGCGCGGTATGAACGGGGGTTTAGCTCTGACCGCGTCACGCACCCCAATACTTCCAAAAGGAAAAGCAGGCTTTGGGTTGGGTGTTTCAACCATCACAAGAGAGGTCTGCAAATGAAAATCTACACGGTAACAACAGACGATGAGAATGGCCCCAACGTTGCTGTATTTACCGATGAAGCCACAGCAGATAACGCCGCCATGGACTTCGTTAAGAGGAATTGGCGGCTTGATGATGGTCCTATGCCAGCGGATGTCATCGAGGCGCTCAAGGCCTACCAGGGCAAAGACCCGGAGAACCTGATCTGGTACGAGAGCCACGAGATCGACACATCCTCGGTCACGCATCCTATCATCCAGTCAGGTCCTACGATGCTTACGAGGTCCGAGGCGAGTAAGTTGATCTTGCGTCGGCACAAGTTACACTGCTGCGCGACAATCTGATGGCCCCGTGCTGCATCCTTCATGTTGCGGAATGGCTTTCCCGGATGCAGACGCACTGGTGGAATCGCGGTTGGCATAGTGAGAACATGTAGAGAACATTTGCGGCTTGTCCAAATCGATTCTCGGCCCTAGCCTGCCTCGCTATGTGTAACCTCTATGCGAATACGACGACTCAGGAAGCCATGGGGCAACTGTTTGATGTCCCGCCTGAGCGGTTGTGTCCTGTTCAGTCGGGCCTGAGCCTGACAAGCGACCCGATACTGGTGCCGTAGCCATCCCTGATCCGATTCTCCCTCTTCCCATAGCCCAGGTGAGTGACGACTTCGGCCTTTATGTCTGCTGTGAGGATGCGCGCTGTAGTCACGGACAGACCTTTGCGCCGAGCGATTTGCTTGAGCGGCTAGGGATGACGAGCGCGACGTATCACGATGCTTTGAAACGTATGCGGTGCTCTTCGTGTGGTAGACGGCCGGTTGGTATCAGGCAGTATTATCGCAAGGGTGTGCCTTAGTTCCCAACGCTCTTCTATTGTCCTAAACGTGTAGGAATAAGAATCTGGCCGGTTAGCGAGTTTACCAAGATTGCGGCTGAGTAAGAGCGCAATCAGGGTTGGTGGCTGACCTGGGTCGCTGATAAATCTCGACAATTGCCGGTTTAAGCCTTGTCTAGCGCTGTGGTACAAAAAGTTTGGCGGGAAGGAATTCTACCGTCTGTCGCTCGATGACGGGACACATGGCCTCACAGCTTTTCCTTCCCGTTGTTTTCGTTTTGGATCTGCTCTGTTCTATCACTCCGATTGCGAAAACTCTGCAAGATGTTTCGAAACGGGGACGTCGTGGCGGCATAACCAGTCCCGTAGCACCACCCAGTGGTCATGTGGCGTCGCATCCGCTCGCCGTTCATGCAGTTCTGCCATGTTCACGTGCAAGCCTCGATACCACTGGATCTTCAGCTTCAGACCGTGCCCTTTGGACCAGCGTCGAAAAGCCATCTGCCAGTTGTCCGTCCGGGCGGCTTCAAGTGCAATATGCAGATCATGAGGGATGGTCTCGGGCCAGTTGGTCATATCGGATGTTCCGGTCCTGCTCTTGTTTTGAGCGCTGCATATAACCTTGGGAAGAAGCAATGCAAGACTGGCATTTCCGTGTCGGAAGAAACCCGCTGTTGCCCCTGCGGTAAGTGTCGGCTCAACAGAGAAAGAGAGACCTTTCGCTTGGGTGTTCCATATTTAATCAGGAAAGGAAAACCCAATGGATTTGTCTGAAATCAACACTCGCATGGAGCAAATGGCGCGCGAACGGAAGGAGCAACTGCAAGCTGAGCGAACAACGATGCTGGGCGTTCTGCGCGAGGCTGGTGTAACGCAGATTGAGGCATCGTATGACGGCTATGGCGACAGCGGTAATGTCAATGATGTGATAATTGAACCAAAAGGTACCAAGCTGGGTGCGGAACAAGACAAAAATCTAGAGGACTTCCTCTGGGGTATTCCGTACAGCCTACATCCCGGATTCGAGATCAACGAAGGCGGTTATGGTGAGGTGGTATGGGATGTGCTGGAAGACAAGATCGATGTCAGCCACAGTGACCGTTTTGTTGATACCGATCACTATAACCACGAGGATGTCTGATATGGCCCATTCCTGGCATCACGCGGAAAGCTCTGCGCGCAAGTTCGGTGGTGTTACTAACGATTATCTGTCGATTCACACTTGGTTCGATGAAACGAAACCCAGCCTCGCCTTGCCCGGACATAGAGCATTGCGTCACCACACCTTATTTTGACTCTATGGAAGTGTCTTATTCGTGTGCATGGTTCAACCGCCGACGCGCCGGCGGCAGAGGAAACCATTTAGATCGTGGTGTTACCTTTCGGGAATGAAGAATGTTGCGATCCACGCCGCGCTCTCACTCGGCAGGATCAGTCCCCTTTAGGCCTCCCTCTCACTCTTGGAAACTCGCCGAGGGCCTGCATGCTCGAAAGATCGTTTCACTTTCGCCGGTTCTCACGTTCCCGAGCAGCCAGTTCAGGATAATAAATTCGGTGAAACGACGGTTCACGCCAAGTCTGGACAATCAACAAGATGGAAGAAAATGCAAATCCGCCCAACAGAAAGCGACCAACATCGGATGGTAGGCCCCAAACGGTCAGAACAAGTGAATTTGCGTTTGGGACATAGTGGCCAGAAAAATAGTTTACTGCTCCCAGCAGTATTAAACTGGCCAGGAGATCGCTCAACTCATCTCGATCCCTGGCTTGGTTCAAATTTTTCTGCTGTCTGTTTTGATACCAATCCAGTGAAAACTGACTCTCTCGCTTAAGTGCGTCATCGAGAACGCGACCTTCGTAAATATAGTTACTGTCGCTCCAATTGAACTGTTCCGATCGACCAATACTGGGAATTGCAATTGTAATGAGTCTCAATAGCCAAAGGACAAACGGTAGAACCAAACCAACAGTCACACAAAACGAAAGTCCAGTTAGGATCACCCATCCGAGATTAAGTGGCGGGATTGTCCCAAATGCCCAATCATAGATTCCGATGGATGCAGACAAGATCATAAATGAATCCAGAAACACCCCCGCACATAGCACCCGGAGAACCCAGCTTAGTTCCCATGACTTTTCCAGAAGAATGGCAAACTTGTTTGAGTTTTGCCGGTTTGTATCTGATACGTGTTGACTGTCTGGCATGTTCGGGTTTGCCCTTTTTTTGTCCGTGCACTATTCGAATGAGCGGTTCTTCAAGGATAGGTCCTGCAAATCATTGAATGAAGATGGCTTAGCGTGCTGAAACTTTCCACTGCCTAGCGTAAGGCGCGCACCGCGGCGATCCATGAATTTATATAGTGGGGGCAGTTGCACTAGTTTTTTCCTTATCTGGACAACAGGTAAGTGAGGAACGCACCGCAGACACCACCCAAAAGCGCACCCAAGATCCCGGCGCTAGCCGCCCAAACCGTTACGCGCATTGTTAGCTTTTCAGTTGCAAGTTGATCACGCCGTGCCAACTCAGTTTTCACAAGAGCTGCCTGCCCTGGAGGCACTCCCGGCCCCTCCGCCTCAATCCAAAGCCTCAACCACGGCTCAGGCACTTTCCGAATTAGCTCAAGCGCTTCCTTAAGGGATTCCTCATTTCGAGGGTCGAAATCCTCAAATGTCTTGTGCAGCTCTTCCATTGGGGAATCTGCTCCTCATCGCCCGCATCACTTCTTAGGTTGCGGCCTCCCTCTTGCGCGAGCAAGCCGCATAGCAATCGCGTTATAGTCGCGCTGAAACTGTTCAAGCAACCCGGCCAGATCGTCACCCTTGCGATAAAGCGGGCTGCCAGCCTCTCCGCTGCTGTGGACATAGACAAGGCAGCCGCGGTTCCAAACCGTTCTGACGGTGGTTGGCGATGGTTCGAAGCAGAGTTCCGGTTTGCATAGTGGTCCCCATCACTCCCAAACGCCCCTGGCCCGAATAGCAAGAATAGCAAGAATAGCGAAAATAGCGGGAATAGCAGCCCAGCGGTCATAATTCCGCCCGCACAATCACATAGAGTTTAACAATCGGTTAATTCTATTTGAGTGGATTCATGCGCATTCTGTACAAGCTTCTTTCTGTCGTCTTCCTGTCAATCGTTCTGGCCGTCTCAGCGCACGCTGGCGAAATCACGCCACGAGACGCAGCCCAGCATGTCGGAGAGCTTTCAACTGTTGTTGGCGTAGTCAGCCAAGTAGCAAACAGCGGCAAAGGAACGACCTTCATCAACTTTGGCGGTCGATATCCAAATCACACCTTCTACGCCGTCATCTTCAAGAAGCATGGCCATAAGTTCCCAAGCGTCTACGGGTATGAAGGCAGGACCATTGCTATCACGGGGACTATCAAGCTGTACAAAGGTAAGCCGCAAATCATCTTGAGTTCGCCGGATCAGGTCCAGGTTCGATAGGCGGTAAAATTTCCATAGTCAGAGAAAATGCCTGATCCTTTCCGATATCACGGAAAGAAACCGAGCCCCGTCCCTTTTGTAGGCGGCTATCGGGATGCAACTCTTGCGTATCCCTCAGAAATCCACCGTTCTCTGAATCGCTCTGAATTTCCTTGTGGCGAGTTTGTGGCAAGCGTGCTCGCCTTTAAATTAGCTATGCGGCAAGCGGAAAGTGGCTCGGTCAAGCGAGCTGGCGCTCCAGCTTGAGCTTCCGGTGCTCCCAATCAGGCATAACGCGATCCAGAAAATCGAAGAATGCCGACCCATGATGTGGATGCCGAATATGACACAGCTCATGCGTTATGACGTAGTCGAGCGCATCGACGGAGGCTTTGATTAGCGACCGGTTCAGGATCAATTTTCCGGTTGGTGTCATTGATCCCCAGCGCTGTTGAAGGCGTCGCACTACGATGCTCTTTGGATTAACTTCTTCTGGATCGGGAAAGCGCTTTCGGCAAAGTTCCAAACGCTCAGAGAATTTGAGGTTTGCTCGTGTCTTGTACCAGTTATCCAAGAGATGCTTGGTTCGAGAATTTTCCTGAACTTTGTGGCTCTGCACTACCAGTATTCCGCGATAGAGCTTCACTTGCTGTTGGACGTGCGGAACGACCCTGAGTTTGTATTGACGCCCGAGGTAAAGATGGGTCTCACCCGAAACGTAGCGTCTTTCAGTGGTTCGCGGCTGAAACTGCCCGAAGAATTGAAGCTGTCGCATTATCCAGGGCGCGCGCTTTCGGACCTTCTCAAAAACACGTTCGAGCGAGGCGTCGATCGGGGCGACGACTTCCACGACGAGGTCGGGCCTTACGCTGATCGAGAGAGTTTTTCGCTCGCTCCGTAGTAAGATGAATCCGATACGCGTCTCTCCGTATGATAACTCAAGAGTTTCCGCGTTCATCCCGGGAACCTCGCTCGGGCGATGCGCATGATCTCAAGCTCGATTTCATCCAGCTTGTCCAAAGGCATGTCGATGCCTTTCTCATCTCGAACGACATCAAAGAAGAAATCGTCAATCGCGTTGCGCATGTTGTTCTGTGCAACTTCGTTCGACCAAATGTCGACGATATGATGTTCCTTGATGATAGCAACAAGTGAGCTGGCGATATCGGCGGCTGTCTTGTCGTTTGCGTGGCTGCCGATCGCTTTCAAAACGGGCTCGATAACTCCGAAAATCGCCTGCGCGTCATCGTCAGCTTTAATGCTGTCAGGCACTGTTCTGCCGTGGTCCTTCCGGGCCATTCGGCTTGCTAGGTCAATGACATTGTTAAGGTATTCCTTTTCGGAGATGCGCTTCTCACGGTAATCGCGGATCGTATCCTCAAGCATAGTTGAGAACTTCTTATAGAAGGAAGGGTCTTCCTCCATCTTTAAATTGATGGTGCGTTTCGTAGCGCTCGCGATCCTGTCGGCCTTTGAGGCAGCAGTAGTTCCTTCCTCTTCGATAACCGCCTTTAGTGCGTCTGGATCGTTGATGTTTACCGCTTCGATGATCACTTCTGCCGGTTTGGCCGTCACGTGATCGTCGAGAAGTTTCTGGATTTTCGGTTCGAACTCTTTGACGTCAACCGTCTCTTGATAGCGGAGCTGGACCGATCGTTTCAGTTCCGCAAATGCCTTCCAGTCCTTCTTATAGGCCTCAATCTTGTCTTCGGGGAAAACGTCGTAAAGCTTCTCGGATGACATTGAGATGTGAAGGCAGCGCGCGTATGCGCGAAGTCGCGCATAGAATTCGTGGCGCTTGGACTCGTCTGCAAGAAACTGTTCAAACTGCTCCATGTCTTTCTTGTTCTTGATCTCCTTGAAGATATCCCAGAGTTGATCATGTAGCTGCGGTAGCTTGCGGATTTCTTCGCGAATGTCATGCAGTGTGCCGACCAGATCATTCTGATCGAAACCTTCGAAAGCGCTGTAAGTAGTCAGCGCGCGGTCCAGCTCTCCGAGCAGGCCTTCATAGTCGATGATAAAGCCGAATTGCTTTTCCTTACCTTCATCTTCGAAGAGGCGGTTCACGCGCGCAATTGCCTGAAGCAGGTTATGGTCAGCAAGCTGTTTGCACACATAAAGTACCGTGTTCCGTGGCGCATCGAAACCAGTCAACAGCTTAGAAACAACGATTAGGATTTCGGGTCCGTTAGGTCCCTTGAAAGCGTCGATAATCTGACGATTATATTCTGCTTCTGTTTTGTAGGTCGCCATCATTCCGTCCCAGAACTTTCGGACGAGGTCTTTCGACTCTTTATCGACTTCCTCATTCCCTTCCTTGTCATCTGGCGGTGATACGATGATGGCACTGGAAACGTGGCCGATACCGTCGAGTACTTCCTTGAAACGCACAGCCGCCGCTTTCGAAGGAGCTACAAGCTGCGCCTTGAAGCCGGTTCCCTGCCAGAATTGCCGATAGTGTTCGGAAATATCAAAGGCTTTTGCTTGAATAGTCTGGCTGGTCTTCGACAACGCTTTCATCGCTGTGAACTTCCGTTTTAGGTCGGCTTTTTGCTCAACGGTTAGCCCTTCGCTGATCTTATCGAACCAGCTATCGACCACGTTGCCGCTTACCTGCTGTTCGACCATGCGTCCTTCATAGAGTAGGGGAACGACGGCCTCATCGGCGACGGCTTCATCAATTGTGTATTTATGGATCAGACCACCAAAGGCATGAAGCGTGTTCCTGTCCTTCTTTAGCAGCGGCGTACCAGTAAAGCCGAGATAGCAAGCCATTGGTAGAGCGCGTCGCATCTTCAGATTGAATTTGCTGTGCCCGCCATAGCGACCGGTCTGTGAACGATGGCTTTCATCGATGAGTACAAAGATATCCGCGCTCTCGTCCTGGAACTCTCTTGCCTTCAGCGCCGTGTCAAATTTGTTGATGATCGTCGTTATCAGCGGTGTCTTGTTTGCGATCAGATCGATAAGGTTCGAGCCGGTTGCAGCGCGAACCGGTTCCATCTCGCAAGACTTGAAGGTACCCTTAATTTGCTTGTCCAAATCGTCCCGGTCAGTGACGATTATCAGGCGCGGATTCTTGATATCTTTATCAAGAGCGAGCGCCCGGCCCAGCATGACCATGGTCAGAGATTTACCCGAGCCTTGTGTATGCCAAATCACACCGCTTTTGCGTCTGCCGTCTTTGTCGGTATCTTTGACTCGTTGGACCGCCTTCCGAATGCCGAAGAACTGCTGATGGCGGGCGATCTTTCGCACACCGGCATCAAACACGGTAAAGCGCCGGATCAAGTCTAGCAGGCGATCGGGACGGCAAAGTGCATAGATGAGACGGTCCTGCTCGGAAACTGCCCGCTCGCCCGCTGCAGCCAGCTCATCAAAGAATGGACGCGCATCTGACAATTCATCGGTGAATAGAACGTCTTTCTCATCACCGGACAGTGGGCGATTAATGACCGGCAGGATGTTTTCGTCACGATCCTCGTCGTCCCGCCAGACTTGCCAGAACTTGCGCGGTGTACCAACCGTCGCATAGCGCGCCTCCTGGCGTTTCATGCTCATTAGCAGCTGCGTGTAGTGAAAGAGTTGAGGGATGTTGTCTTCGAATTGATAACGTAGGAGCTGACTGTCTGCCTTTTTGAGCGACTCCGTCGGTCGCTTGTTCTCAATCACAACGAAAGGGATGCCGTTCACAAAACAGACAATGTCACAGCGCCGCGTTTGCGTGCTTGCCGTTCGTTCGACCGACATCTCGGCTGTCACGTGATAGATATTGTTCTCCGGGTTCTGCCAGTCGATGTAGCGGAGCGAGTAGCTCTTGCTGTCGCCCTGGATCGCCTTGGTGATTGTGGTCCCGAGCACAAGCTGGTCGTAAATGTCCTGATTAGTTCCCAGAAGGCCTTTAAGTTTGTCTGGTGTTGGCTTCAGGCGGCGCAGTGCCTCGTGGGCGTCTTCGAGATCGAATGAGTATTCTTTCCCGCGGTAGGTGAAAGCGTTCAACTTGAGCAACTGCTCGATAATGATGTCATCAAGCACGACGTTGCGTTTTCTGCCGCGCAACTGATTGGCCTCAGCCTGTGAGAGCGGCTGAAAACCGAGTGCGATCAGCGTCTGCAGCGCAGGGATTTGTGACTGGTACTTTTCTGCGGGGTCGAAGGTCACAATTGCCACCCCGCATGTTTCGCTTGCCCAAAAAACTGCACGCAGGGAGCGTCGGGGCACCGGCCAATTCTCTCTCGCGCTCCGTCAAGTGTCGCCACCAGGCCTGCATAATAGGTTTGCTCTCCGACCCAAGCTTCTGCCTCGGTGGTCAACTCAAGATGGCGTCGGTAGACATACGAGATCGCATCAGCAACCTGAACAAGAGACGAGTGGTTTGACTTTATTGCGAATGACGTGTTGACGATTTGATCGAAACGGTTCTTGGCCGTTCTTCCAACCCACGTGAGCTTCCCGCGCCTCCGCACCTGAACCTGGTACAAGCCGTCATACCAAGGATCGCAGTCATAGAGTGCGTCGGAATATTGGGGCATGTCGACTTTATTGTCGTCCATAATGACAACGGTGAGCCCCTTGCTGTTTTTAACACCCTGCATCCTTTTTTGCACGAGGCCACTCGTGAAAATTGCAGAGCCTATCCAGTAGCTGTTGTTGAAGGGATGTCCGTGACCGGCTGCGACCGCAGCGTCGAATTCCTGGAACGACAAGCCGATCCCGAAAATCTTCCCGCCGTTCGCTACAGCAAGCTTACAGATTTCAGTAAGAAACTGTTTTCGCTCTTCAGCATCGATATGCCGCCAAGCACCTGATCCGTTGATAAACCGCTTGGTTTTCAGCTCCGTTCGCGAACCGGGGTGACGCGCGAACAGTCCTTCGAGCTTTTCGTCGAAGTCAGCAGTTTTCTTGCGGAGCTTGTATGCATCAACCATCAGGCCGCACATCGCGAAGACGTCACCTTGGTCTCGTGCACCGCTCTCATCGACATAGATGAACTTCATGCGGCAACCTCTTCGTCGCCCGAGGCCTCGATGCGCCACTCGCCGGTCAGAAGTTTCTGCATTAGGCCGCGCTTTTGTTCCGTCAGAGCTTTGATCTCAGCATCCAGACAGGCCAACTCGGCGTGTGAGGCGTTCACTACATCGGCGATTGCAGTCTGCTCGTCCGGGTCCATTGGCAGATTAAGCTTTCCTTCGAGGAACTGTTTGTTCGTGACGGCAATCGTGTTCTTGGCACCCTTTTGTACGAGGGGGTGAAGATAATTACGCGCGGCCAAAGCGGACTCGAAAAGGGCGTCGAGGATCACACCAAGTGCATAGCTCCGAGGCGTGAAGACACCGTAGAGCGGAGAGACGATCACCTCGCTGTCGATCTTGCTCTGTTTGATGATGCCGAGCGGGAAGTGGCCCGTGGGGCTCTTGGTGTAGACGATATCGCCGGGCTGCACACGGTTGTAGTGGTCGGTGTTCGCCGCCGAGAACGATCGCCCGAGATGTTCGACTTGGTTAACCAACCCCTTGTGCACCGACACCGAATAAACCTCTTCAGTGCCCGTAGGCTTTAAGCCATGTTCTTGCAGAACGTTACTCAGGGGCACCTTGCGCCATTCATCCGCGAAGCCTGGCAAGCGAACCTTTCCGGTAAAGAGATGCGTCCGAAACCAAACTCGACGACGGATATTGAGCGCTCGTAGTGCGTTGAGTTTTTCGAGCGCCTCGTCCCAAGCCCCCAGGATCGCGGCAATCTTTCGTTGTTCTGGGAGCGGAGGAATCGCCACTGGAATCTCACAGAGTCTGTCCTGCGAGATATTTTTCATGGTGCTTTGCGTTCCGGTCGCACGGTACCTCACGTGGCGCTTAAAGTTCTCCGATTGTAAGACTGCATCAAGCCAGCCGAGGTCCACGGATGGGGACGGGTCAAGTTCCCATAGCAAATCAGAAAGATAGAGTTCAGGGGCATCATCTTTAATACGTGCGCAAGATCCAATCACGTCTTCGGAATTCTTCCGACAGAAAATGAAAGTGTCCTTGCGGACCGGTGTTCTTAGACGATTGTGTTGTTCCGGCGGAACATACTTGTTTCGCCTCGGCTCAAATACGCTGGAAAGCACAGCGCCTGTTTTTAGCACTCCAAGTTCACTTTGAACAACCTCACGCTCCTCGCATTTCACACTGAACCCACCAGAAACCCCAGCAATGACATCAGCCAAGGTGCCAGCACGCCAATTTTCTGGTACATCCAGAGCAGTATTAAGCATTGATCCCAAGCTCCTTCAGGTAACTGGCCATCTTGGTGCGGACGTCGGCGAGTTCGGCTTCAATACGGACGATGTCTTTCTGGACTTCGGCGACGTCGATTTCTTCTTCGGGTTCGAATGTGTCGACGTAGCGGGGGATGTTGAGATTGAAGTCGTTCTCGGCGATCTCTTCAGGCGTCGCGAGGTGAGAATACTTTTCGGTGACTTTGCGCTCTCTGTGGTGCTCAAGGACTTTCTTGATGTGGCTGTCCTCGTCCATCACGTTCACGGTCTTGCCGGGCGTAAATTCTTTGCTCGCGTCGATGAACAGCACATCTTTGCGGTCTTCATTTTCTCCACCCTCTTCGCGTGAGCGATCGAAGATCAGGATAGCGACCGGGATACCGGTGGTGGTAAACAAATTGGCAGGTAAGCCAATGACAGCATCGAGCAGATTTTCTTCAATCAGTTGCTGGCGGATTTTGCCTTCAGCGCCGCCACGAAACAGAACGCCGTGTGGAACAATCACTGCGACACGGCCTGACTGGCGCTTAGCGATCTCGATCATGTGCGTGATGAAGGCATAGTCGCCTTTGGATTTGGGCGGTATGCCGCGCCAGAAACGATTGAATTGATCGTGTTCGGCGTTGTCTGCGCCCCACTTGTCGAGCGAGAAGGGCGGATTGGCGACAACAACGTCGTAGCGCTGGAGATGATCCCCCTCGACCAAGGCCGGGCTGTTTAATGTATCGCACCACTCGATCTTCGCCGCGTCTTTGGAGTGCAAGAACATGTTCATGCGGGCCAGCGCCCAGGTCGCACCGTTCACTTCCTGGCCGTATAGCGCATAGTTGTCAGAGCCGACTTCTTCGGCGGCGCGGATCAGCAACGAACCCGAGCCGCAGGCCGGATCGCAGATTGTGTCGCCTGGCTTCGGTGTAGCAAGCTTGGCCAGTAATCCAGAAACGGCACTTGGGGTGTAGAACTCACCTGCTTTTTTACCGGCGTCGGAGGCGAAACGGGATATTAGATAGATATAGCACTCGCCGATGATGTCCTCGGTCACGCGCGAGGGGCTAAGGTCCAGTGCTGGTTTGTTAAAGTCGTCCAGCATGTGCTTCAGGCGACGGTTACGGTCCTTGGTTCGCCCCAGATTGGATTCAGAATTGAAGTCGATGTTACGGAACACGCCTTCGAGTTTTGTCCGGTTGGCATCTTCGATTTTCTCCAACGCGATATTGATCAACTCACCGATATTCGGCTCATCGCGCTGCTCATAAAGGTCATAAAAACTCGCACCGTCCGGCAGGTTGAACCGCTCGCGTTCCATGCGGCGACGTATGCGAGTCTCATCACCGCTGAATTGCTTTTTGTAAGTCTCAAAGTGATCATTCCAAAGATCGGAAATGTACTTAAGAAAAAGCATCACAAGGATGTAGTCTTTGTATTGTCCTGCATCCACGACGCCACGGAACGTATCGCAAGCAGCCCAGGCTGTTTGGTTAACTTCCTGTTGGGTTAATTTATTGCTCATCTCAATGTCCTCTTCGTCTTCTATATTGGGGCGGGCTATGTGCCCGCCCCAAATTGTTTTTCAGATCGTTCCACAGGGGGGATTGAACGTGCCGCGCAGTTCTTTCTCGATCAGCATCCTGTTGTGCTGATCCGCATAGATTCCTGCGACGGTGAGTTCGGAGTGACTTTGGCCGCGCCAGCAGGGCGCACGATCGTGGTTAGCTACGCGCTCCCTGATATTTGCGGATTCGCCGACATCGACGACGTTCCAGGTAGTGACCCCATTGCCGCGCCCGAGGATCACATAGACCCCCGACCGCGCCTGCAGATCATCTGCATTGCCGAAGGGACCATCGGCATGGTAGTTTCCAACTTGAATGGACATGTTGCACCTCATAGGTTTGTCCGTTTCGACTTGCCCGCCGGATTTTTGATCTGACGGGCGGCTGATTGCCCAGCTCCATTGCCGTGGGGCTGGGCTTTTCGTACCTGCTCTAGCAGGACGAAACTCGTGAATAGCTTTTTCTTCTGAGCGAGATCGATCATCAGCGCGTCTTCGCGCTTCGCAAGCGCGTCGACCTCGACGATCCGCTGCTGCGTTGCAAGGTCCGGCAACGGAACCTCTAGATTATCTAGGCAGCCCTTGGGGATCATGCGCAGGCGCGTTCCCCGGGCGTGTTTATCAAAGTGAAGCTGTGCCGGGCGCTGATTGATGTACCAAGCGATATATCTACCGTCCGCAAGTGAGGGGTCGGGCCGCAAAACGATCAGGGGCAGGATTGCCACCGCCGCGCCATTTGAATCTGGTGCCACTGATACAGCCGTGTTTCGCTCACCTCTAGAGCGGAACAGGACATCGCCAGCGCCAGCCCAATAACGCTCGAACGACGGCCCAAGGGCGTACTGCGAAGCTTCTGCAGGATCGAAATCATCTTCGCCCTGAAGGTCGCGAAGCTGGACTGCGGGAACTCCGCCCTTACTGGTCGGATTGAGCCGTGACCGGGCAGTATAGCCGCTCTGGACATCGCAAATTGCCGAAAGCTTCATATTTTTTACGCTGTAATTCATGCAACAGAGGATAAAGATAAGCTCTGGGGTGAGTCAACAGAAAAAAAACTCTGTAGGTAGCTCTACTGCAAAATTGGCACCAATTCAGTGCCGGAGTGCGTCAATTGAGCGGATCGTTCCGTCTGCATCCTTGAACTTCCAATTGCCATTCCAGACATTCTCAGAGCCCGCCGCAATTGATGCGTTGAGCTGATTCAGCGTCTGGTAAAACTCTTCTGTGTCAAGGCGAAGCCAGCGCCCATCCTGAGCCACCGCGCGGTAGTCCTTGCGTTTATAGGTCCGGAAAATCTCAAAGCCCTGCGGAAAGTGCACGTCGTTGCGCCGGTCATGGTATCCGCCGCTCTCTTGCGGTCCTGGGCTGGGAGCTGCGTCCGCCTGCGGAATTGCACAGCCAAGTATACGGCGTAGGATTCTGTCTTCACTTTCTTCGCCGTCTTGGCGTTGTGCCCATATAGCGGCGAAGACATCGGTCGACACGGGGATGGTGCGGGTCATATCTATTCTCCTTAATTCTGCAATTATCTATTTAATAGCAGATAGTGCTATAATGAGTCAAGCCGACTGTTTGCGGTGCTCGATCGCTTCTCCTTGACGCTTTTGTCCTTGTGGTTTGACGCTTTGTCTGGCCGGTTGCGCAGTCCGGTCAACGGGCTGCCCGCTCCGTTCATTTCATTCCCGTGTTGCCCGTACCCCGCCTTACGGCGGTGACCGTCCGGCTGTTACAACCGGCCATCTTCTTTCGCGTCCACAGGGACTTAAAACGAAAGGAGACCATCATGACCACGACCAAAACACCACGGCAGGACATCTATAGCCGCATCACCGATCAGATCATCGGTGCTCTGGAAACAGGTGTGAAACCCTGGACACAGCCCTGGAATGCCGCCCATGCCGCAGGGCCTGTCTCACGGCCACTTCGATTTAACGGCGAAGGCTATAGCGGGATCAACGTCCTGACCCTTTGGGCATCCGCGATGGAGCGCAGTTTTGCAGGTCCGATCTGGATGACTTTCAAGCAAGCACGTGAGCTCGGTGGCCATGTCCGCAAGGGCGAGAAGGGCTCGCCCGTCGTTTATGCCAATACCATCGTCAAGACAGAGACCGATGAAGCATCCGGCGATGATGTTGATCGCACCATTCCATTCATGAAGGGCTACACCGTCTTCAATGTCGATCAGATTGAAGGTCTGCCAACGCACTACTATGCAGTTGCCTCGGGTTCTGAGAATCCTGATGAACGTGACGCGAAGGCTGAGGCTTTCTTTGCTTCTGTAGGCGCAAATGTGGTGACTGGCGGCAATTCTGCATACTACCGGATTGATACCGATCACATCCAGATGCCTGCCTTTGAGAGCTTTCTTGGTGCGCAGCGTTACTATGCGACATTGGCTCATGAGAGCGTGCATTGGACGCGGCATGCAGATCGTCTTGATCGTAGTTTTGGCCGCAAGCGCTTCGGTGATCAAGGCTATGCCCGTGAAGAGCTCGTCGCAGAGCTTGGGGCAGCGTTTCTCTGTGCCGATCTTGGTCTTGAGCTGTGTGATCGTGATGATCACGCCGCCTATATCGGCTCATGGCTCAAAGTGCTGAAGAACGACAAACGCGCTATCTTCAGCGCCGCTGCGCATGCGCAACGTGCTGCAGATTACCTTCATGGATTTCAGGTTCGTGATCGGGCTGCTGCTTAGGCAGCCCTTTTTTCTCACGGGATTTCAATGACGAAGCCCTCAGGGGGCTTGTAGATCAACGAGCGCTTGATTCGTGTTTTATCGAATCCCGTTTTCTTGACAATGTCTTCCTTAAATCTGGCGTACTCCTCGGTCGACATCCTTGGGTCGAGCATCACTTGATCAAAGACGGCATGGGGATCAAGGGGGTACTTATAGACGCCGTTCTCATGGACAGTCTGACCGCCCTCGAAGAAAATGATGCGCACCTCCTTCTCATGCTCAAAGGCTTTCCGCTTGGCCAGCAAAGAGTTAGCGACTGCCCGGGCAGTCAATCCATCCTTGAAGATTGTGCGAGCAAATGTCTTGAGCTTTGCTTCGGTCGGGTAATCAACCTTGCCGATGTAACAGCTGTCGTTCTCGGTTCCCTTGTTGGCGGCACAAAGGCTGTCCAGCAATCTGCCAACCGTTGTCCTGACCCGCACTGCATCTTTCTCTGGTGAGTAAATGCGCCACATCGCGTCAGAAGCGGTGTGCAGCGTCCAGCATTGCCCGTAGAGGTGCTTGTGGAATGCGAATTCACCCTTCTCGCCGCTCGCTGTGCGAACTGGTGATCTGAGAATGAAATTCTCGAACGGATCGTCCCACATTGTGGGCCGGACGAGGGCGTTATTGGCCTCTTCAAACAGTTGAAAGAACCGGTCGCGCGGGAAGACCCGGTAGATTTTTGTTCTCCTGGTGATCTTTCCAATGATCGTGCCTTTGGAATTCATTTATGCTCCTTTCACATCGAAGCCGAGAAAACGCATCACCTTGGCCATGCGCCCATTCATCGGCGGGCATTCTTCTGGATTGATTGTGCCGTAAAGTTTGAGTGCGCAGAAATATCCAAAGCGCTTGGGCTTTACCGAAAGGTCATACAGCACGTCATGGAAGCGCTGGATGAAATCTCCCGGCCCGTGCAACAGGTAGGTCAGTGTCGTGCGGACTCGATCAACATCTTCGTCATTTGCCTTCCAAAATTCCGCCGGAAGGTTTTTCAGACCACCTTTGACAAACCGCAGCTGTTCCGTGAAGGCATGGAGTGACATCAGCCCTTGGGTGATCTGCTCTTTGTCGGCAGCCTTGATGGCTTCACGGGTCCCGAATGCCTGTTTCACGGTCCGCAACCACGAGGCATAATCCTCGGGAACTTTGTTGTTTGCCGCCGTGACCCATTCCTGCGCGTATTGCATGATCTCTTTGCGCCGTTCATCCGGGCTACGGAGCGGTGCGGCCTGCCAAGCTTCATCGCCGATGACATGGGTGAGGCGGACATAGTTAAAAAAGCGGTTGGTTTCGTTTGCAATCCCGACATCTGCAAGATCAGGGCGGCGAAAATCGTGTTCGTCCAGTATTGCGGTAACTTCGCTGAAAGCTGGGCGATATTGTTCGTAAACCTCCTGCCGGAGTGTTTCGAGAAAGACGCGTTCGCTCGATTTCTCGTGGCTTGCCACGTTGATATTGAGTGGTTGGGCTTGCCCTAGTGCCGCTTCGATCTCTTTCTCGGCATCGGGTGTTCGTCTTCTGAGATCCGTGTGCGTTTTCTCAAACAGGTCAAGTTTCTCGCTGGTCAGAACCTGCCCGGCGTCCCAAAGCTCAACGAATAACGCTCGTATGTCTTCGAGTTCATCTGCATCTTCCTCACGATCGAGCCGGATCACAGCTTCGCGGTTGGCACGTAGCCCGCCGTCAGTCAGGTTTGATGAACCAAGTAACGCAGCCTTATCGAATATAAAGATTTTGGCGTGGAAACGGCTGGTCAGATAACGGATCGCGATGCCCGGTATCTCGTGGATTTTTCTAAGCGCTTGGGGACTGGTGGCTTCGTTGAGCCCGATCAAAAGCTGAATAGTCTTGCCCCTCTGCGCTGCTTTGAGCAATGGCTCCGCCTGCGTGAAATAGGGCGCTGCCAAGTGCATGCGCGATGACCCTTCGATCGACTGCGAAAACGGATTGATGACGAAATCCTTGTTCGGACCGTTCGAAAATATCCTGCTTATTAATCTCTTCTCCAGCACGCACTAGAAATCCAAGATGCGCTGCTTTTTGCAACTATACCATGAGAGTAAATCATTGTCCTTAGTATGAATTCCGGCGCGTCCTGCAAGTCAGGACCGGGCTCTCGTGAACCAAGCCCGCGCTCTTTTTTGCGCGGTCTTGGCCATCCGGCGTCGATCCCTCGCGCTTTGGCCAATTCACAATCCAATCCAATATTCGCAGTTCTGCTCGTCGATAATAGGAGAGCGCAGCAAACACTCTTTCTTTGATCATCTATATATTCCCTTTTAATCACAGCCGATCCGTGCGGCGAGGCTTTGTTGCTGTGAGTAATTTTTTGGCGCGTATTTGTAATCCAGCGGACCCGAAGATCGGCGGATCAGGTGTATCGCGTATTCAGCGATTTTGATTTTATGGCGCGAGCCGGTGGGCTTCCCTGTAAATGTCTGTTTGGTTCGTGCGCGCGGTCTCTCCGCTCTTTCCAAAGTTTCGTTTCAACGACCCATGACGCTTACGCAGGGCGCGGCGGCATGCAACCCGCTGCCCGCTCCATTCGCTGCGCTCCCGTGTTGCCGGTTTCCCGCTATCGCGGTGCATGCCGCCTCTGCCGCCCTGAGTAGTCGTGCAGGTTCATCTTGAAACGAAGAAACCTTGAAAAGGAGAAGACCTATGAAACGCACAAACCAAAAACAAAAAGCCCAGGAAGCAAAAGCACCGGCCCTGATCGCCTATCATGTCCCTGATCGCGAGAACGCACCCTGGACCCGCATCGGGGCCGCCTGGGATCACAAAGACGAACGCGGCTTCACACTCCAGCTCGATCTGGTTCCCGTCGCAGCAGGACGTGTCGTTCTGCGGGAATTTGATCCCAAGATGATCGAAGAAGAAGAGAGCGCCGCTTAGGCGCTCTCCCATCTCTCACCGTGATGACGGCTTCCTTCAAAATGGGAAGCCGTCATCCATGTCACCACCTTGCGGTTTGATCTCGTCTTCGTGCCGGACGCCGCCACCAGGATCGAGATAAAGCTCGTCGCCGATGCGCTCAAACAATTCTTCATCTTCCCAATCCGGATCATCGATCCAGCAACGTGGCCCGATCTCATAGTATTGAAAATACTCTTCGGCCAGGAATCTGCTGAAGAGCTCATCGAGATAGGTTTCGGCATCGCGGTAGCCCTCGGCACGCGCCATATCGCGCAAGAACACGAGGTCTTCGCTGCTCAGATCAATTGAAAGTCTTGGCATGTTTGCCTCCATCATTGTGACGTGTTGATGGAAACCAAGATGGCGATGACCAGCCCGCTGCGCGTGAGCACGGACTGGTCATGGTGCATTGCGCTTAGCGCCATCCATGCGCATTGCAGATGATCTCGTGCGCGCGGTTCACGACTTTTGCGTCTTCCGCATCACCACCCTGATCAGGATGCACGTGGCGCATTGTGGCACGGTACGCGGCCTTGAGCGCGGCGCGATCAAAGGTGCCGGGCTCCAGCTGAAGAATTTTGCAGGACACCTCATAGCGCGTGAGGCCGCGCCATAGATGTTCAGGTTCCGGTTCGGGCTCCGGTTCTTCCCACTGCCCCATTGCTCGCGAGCGGAAGGGGGCCGTGATGAGCCGCCACAGCGTTTTGCCTGTCCAACCCACCGCGACAAGAAGCGCGGTCCCGCTGTGATAGCCGACATAAGTGATGGCCGTGACCAGGACGATCCCTATGAACCAAAGCAACATGACAAGCAGTTCGGAAAGCGGCAGGACAATGCTCTCGAAGAACAGCATGAACAGTACCCAAAGTACGAAGATGATAAAAAGCGCATCCATCACACTGCCCCCACGCCAAAGAGCTTCAGTAGCCACAGGACGATAGGCGTTGCCATGATGCAGGCCGCAATGGGATGCGGTGCCATCCACCAGACCAGCATGTAATAAAAGCTGCCCCAATATCCGGCCCAATCATCCAGCAAACCGGGTTCGCTTGTTTTACCATTACGGTACGGGTTTGGATGAAACCGGCCCATCAGGCTCGGCTGCTTCCAATAGGGCGTCTTCTTGAGCATCATTGGCCACAAGCGCCCCATCAGCACGATTTGGTAACGCCCGCTTGTGCGCATCAGCTCTTCTGCCATCAGCAGCGGGCGCGCTGTGTGCGAGATCGTGCGCTCACCGCGCGCATTCGTGGACGCGGTTGCGACCGTACACTGACCCATGAGCGCCTGCGTATATTGCGCTGTCTGCAGATCGCCGACACCGAGGATTTGCATCAGCCCGCAATTGCTCACGAGCGTTTGCCAGTTCGTGCCGTAAAGATCAGCGACCTGACCGATATTCTGCCAGATCGTCCAGATACCGACATTGTATTTGCGCAGGGTCGCGAGCCAGTTCGGCAAACGGATGATCTTGCCGAGCGCTGCCACCTCATCGATCAGGAAGGTGACCCGCGATCTCGCATAAGGCTCGCGCTGCAGTTCCAGTATGGCGCAGGCCATCGCCAGCCGCGTGATCGCGGCATGGCTCTCTATATATTCGAGCGGCATGACGATGCTGATGACACCGCCTTTCCGGTTAGTGCGCCCCTTGAGTAGATCAAAAGACACATCACTGCGGCTGAGCGCATCGCGCACCAGTTGATCCGCCAGAAAGGACAAGTCTTGCTGGATTGTAGACATCACAGCAGAGAATTCTTCCTGTGCCTGCGCCTCGATGCGCTCCAGCTTGGAGGCTTCGTGCGCCGCCAAGTGCCCGCAAGCAGGGTTCGCCTTCATCGCAGAAATCAGCGCTTCCCAGCTATCAGCGTCCGCATACGCATATTCATAGAGCGTGCCGATATTCCGGCGCGCTTCCGGTTCTGCCGTTTTGATGTGGCCGATCATCGCGCGCTTGGCACTTGTTGCCGCATCCTTGAAATAGCTTGTATTGCCGCCCTCATTGCCCGCGCGCGGGGTGAGCATTTCAGCGAAGAGCAGCGTGTCTGCGGCAAAGGTCGGGCTTGCCGCATCCAGCAGATCGAGCGGGTTGAAACCGTCAGTCGGTAGGTTCCACGGCTTGCCCGTGAACATCGCAAACGGGTTGATGCAACGCATCTCCATGCCAGCACTGCGCCAGGCCTTGGAAGCAATCGCTGTATTCTCGCCGCCAGGATCAACCACGAACGCAAAGCGCTGTTGCAGTAAGTTTGGCAGGATCGCGCTCGTACCTTTGCCCGAACCCGTCACCCCGAAGGTGATGGCATGTGCGCCTTTGTAATAAACGCCGAGCCTGCCGGTCCAATCCCCGACGTAAAGACCGCCGCGACGAAACAAGCGCGAGCGGAACATATCCCAAACCTGGCACCACATGGCCGAGCCGTAGGTCGTCTTTTGCTCTTCTTCAAACCGCCAGGCGAGCAGAATCAGCAGCGCGAAGATCGCGATGCCGACACCTGCCCAAACTTCCCATGACCATTCCATTTGCTTGTCTCCTTAGTTGCGCGCAGGACGCGGGCGTGCGGACACAAGCTCTTCATTCTGATGGCAGCGTTGAAGAACACGGACTGGTCACGTCGCCTTTGCGTTGGTCACAGGCTGGTCACGGGCGGCGCTACTTGGCCTGACCGGTTGACGCAGGATGGTCAGATGTTGATCATCGGCCCCATTCAGCTTGAGAATTTTGTGTGGGGCGTTCATGGCGGAAAATAGCATTGCATCAGCGTTCGATACCAAAACGCGCGCGAAAATCAGGGCCGCGCTAAAGGCCTATATGAAGTCCCATCGCATCGGCGTGCCGACCTTGTGGGATCGTGTTCTCAAAGCCGATCCCAAGAAGCGCGACGTCTCGATGCCATCAATGCAGCGGCTCATCCGTGGCACGCACCACAGCAGCGAAATGTTGATGGAGATGAGCATGCAGTTTCTGACTGCTGAAGGAATCGATCTTCCCGAGGACCCCGATGATCCGCTCGCAGAATTTAAAAGGGCGTTCGAAGGTTTTTTCGTGCCCGAAGATGAACAGCAAGCTGAGCAGCCATGGCGCGCGCGTTACCTCGGCTTGTTGCTGTCGATCCAACGGGACATCAGATTGCGATCGCGAAAGCACTCGTCTGGAATGGCGCTGCGCTTGATCCGGGCGATGCGCTCGGCAAAGGCCACCTGCTTTGAGCTCGGCCGGGTATCGTGTACGCGGGGCGTTGTACGTTGCGTATCGATCCACTGGCTGAGCGCTTGGCGATCCTGCTGGATTTCCCAAGGCAGAACCACATTCTGTTGCTCCGCGAGTTTACGTGCATAGGCGAGTTGCTTAGCCGTGGCTGGCAGCGCGGTTTGAGATTCCGAAATGGCAGGTGCAGACATCGGTATTTCTCCTTCAGCAGCATTGCTTCATTGTAGAACAAACCGGGTTCAAAGGCAATCATATAGTGTCTATAGGATTCCGTCGTACCACATATGGTATTGCTGGGTGAAAGTGAGAGGAGGCTTCTTTTGCTGTGTCCCTAATCCGGGGACAAAGACAACCAGCGAGGATACTCCCATGAAAATCGAACTGAAAAACATCAAATTCGGGGCCTTCGCCTCAGAAGAGACCAGCTGCTACACCGCCAGCTTGTATGTTGATGGCAAAAAAATCGGAGAAGTCTCCAACGACGGTAAGGGCGGGTGCGATCTCTTCAGGGGCGATCATGCCGCCTACAAGGAGGCTGATACCTGGTGCCGACAGAACTTGCCCAAATGGTCACTGCCCGAGTTTTCCGACGAAGAGCACGAAACAGATCTTGAGCATCACTGCGGCAGTCTTCTGGAAACATGGCAATACACGAAGGACTACAAACGGCTGATCAAGATCAAGGTTCTTTTCATCTTTCCCGACAAGCCCGGCGTTTATGAGATCAAACACCGAGGCCAGGCTGAGCGGGTTGTTGAAAAACTCCAAGCGCAGCACCCCGGAATCCGGATCCTGAACACGCTGCCACTGGATGAAGCCGTGGCCTTGTTCCGAAGCGCGTAGACCGTCGCGGCCGATTTCTGACCTTGCCCCCAACTCCGAGAGGAGAAGGGGGGTCTTTTGCTGTGTTGTGACCCGATTGGGGTCGAAACAACGGGAGAAACCCATGCAAATCACTTTCAATCGCTCGATGATGGACGGGAAAACAGAACCAACAGACGGACATTTGTTTCTTATCTATCACGAGGCGCGAGCGTTTCCATTTGTTGCCCACGCCATAGCCGGCGGATACGCGATTTCTCACCTGTTGTCCGGTCGACGCGTCGAAAACTGCACAGCGAGTGTTACCGAACCGGTGACACTAGACGAAGCAATCTCTGGATTCCGGGCGCGGGTCGATATTGGAGCTACCCAGCTGGACTACTTGGAAGAGAAAGCCTCAAACTTACCGGGCGGGGCAATCGCCCCGCCCGCGCTAAAGCAAAATCTGGCAATCCATCCCAATACACCTTATGTTTGATTGAGAGAATAGACCCATGAGCGACCTTGATATGACAGCAGCGGAACAGGCACTTGCAGACGACAGAATGCGCGCTGAAATCGCAAAGCTGATTTCTGAGGCTTCAAAGTTGAATGCTGAAACCTCAAGAATTTACACGGAATCCCGCTGGTATCCTATTGCGGTGGGCACTGGCTTTGCCGGTGTGCTGCTAACTGCTGGCGTCGCAATGGCAAAGCTGTTTTTCGGCGCATAACCCTGAACTCCCCCGTGACTAGCCCTGCATTGCGCAGGGTTTTTTTTGGCGTATCGCAGGCCGGGCGGCGGGTCTGGTAGTCCTGTAGCTGAGCGGGACAGAGCGCCCCGCGCAGCCAACAGGACGGGTCGCTTCGCTCTGAGCGCCCGCAAAGCGCACGCGGCCGCGAGTTATCCGGTCGTCGAGATTACACCGCTTTCGGCAAGACTGCCGAAAGCACTTTCTCCCAGGGTCGAAATCCCAACAACTGGATAACTCGCGGCCTGCGCAAACGAAGACGCGTCCCCCAACAGATCATACCTGTACCAAATCCCGGCCGGGTAGGGGTGTCCCGCGCCAACCCGGCCCCTTCGGGTCCGCATCGCCGCAGGACTGGCGCTGCCGCGCATCCTTCGTGTCGGTGGTGGGAAACTTTCTCCAATATTGCGCCAGTTTGGTTCCATTAGCGGATTACAATTCAACAGGAATTTTGTGACTGATGGTGGCGTTTTCTTGTCTTATGAGGTTGGGGGTAATATGCGCAAATCCCGCCGCCACAGGCAGCGGGACCGGTCGCTACTCGGATGCCGGTTGCACCGGCATCCGACCCGAACCAACCAGACGCGATCTCCCTGCGGCCCGGGAGCGGTGAAATCTGTCTCATTCGAGCCAGCTTTAACCGCGGCCGCAAGTCGCCTGCATCAGGTTGTTTCGGCCCATAAAAGGTAACGCGATTCCCTCGTTTCTCTCGGCCTTTCGCAATCGACTTTGGAGATCCGCGCGCCAGGCGCGCGGCTCGCAGATATCCAATGGACGGGGCAGGGGCTCAACGCGCCAGGGCGCACTCACCCCAGCCCCGACATTATCATGATTGGCTGAGCAGCCCGCCAGACGCGGGCTGCGGCGCTTGTTTCCCCGACGGTTCGGGGGGGCGAACAGGTCTCGTAACCGATCCCGGCGGGCTGGAGGGCGCAATTGGAGATCCGCGAAAACGCGGATCACATCTTCTTTCTTGTACGCCTCAAGCAAAAAAACGGCTTTTAGCCCCTTGGGCCAAACTTTCCGTTTTTTAGCCTGACCAACCCGGCGGAATCCGTTTCGGACCTCTTCCATCGCCCCCCACTCCCGTCCGGGAAAAACGCGGATGGGGCAGGGGGAGAGGACAGGCCAGCAGGCCGTTACCTTGGCCTGCTGTGCTCATAACGAAACGCAAGCGGCCAGGCCGGGCGACAGCAGCAACCGCATCACGACAAAGAGGAAAGGCGACTGCGCCGTGGAAGACACGAAAGGGTAACGACATGGCATTCCAAAACGACACAAACACAGGCCGCGTCAAAAAGATGGTGGACACCCTGCGGCTCATCGTGAAATCCGCCACCTCGAACAGCGCCGATACTGACGCACTGGCAGATATGTTGAGTCCCCTTACCGACGAGCTGGCCGGACTGGGCGTTCTGCCACCTGCAGTCCAGATGACAGAATCGCAGCCGCCCAAGGTCGCCGCCCAGGCAGCGGGTCAACGCGCCGCACTTATCCTCGCCGATCAGGCATCGCTGAGAGAACTGATGGCTTCGCTCATCGGGCGGCTGGATGCCCATGCGCACCGTTTGGAGGAAACGCCATGAGGTTCAAGATGTGGTCCCGTTTTGCCTTCGAAGATACACCGCGCAAGCGCGCCGCCCTGCGTCGCAAACAACAGAAGGAACGCGAGGCTCTTCCATTATTGGCGGATCAGATCTCTGAGCAACAACCAGGCGAAGATGAGGTCATGCGCAAACGCGCAGTGGATTGGGAACGTCAGGAGAAAAGCAGCCGAAAACAACGCGCCGATAAATGGCGTGAGGCCCGGTGCCGGATGGCGGCCCATTCTTCCAACGAAGCCGCCGCCCTGCGCCAGGCGTGGAACTGTGCGCCGTACCCAGCTGATCCAGTCTACCTGCTGGATTTTCTTCATGGGTATTCTATCGGGCGGTTCACACTTGATACCTTGCCCTTCGACCTTAACCCGTCAGATCCGCATGGCGTCCGTAAGCACCAGTTCGAGATATCCGTTCCAAAAGGCCCAATCACATGACTGCAAAATCCACGGCACTTACACGGAAGGCCACGCGCATCTGGAGATCAGCCCAGCTTTATGTCGGGTTTCATCGCGACAAGAAGGGTAATAAGCGCGACTCTGCCAAAGTCTGGCCGCCTAAGAATGCAAGTGCAACCATCCATCCAAACCCGGCCGAACAGGAGGCTTTTGTTGTTCTGAAATCAACCGGCAACAGTTTGTCAGGTGATGTCCAGGTCAAGTTTCTGTCTGACAAGATTATCGCGCGGCGAGATACCGATGAAGGTTGGCTGGGTGTGCAGATCGAACCCATGGCCGTTGTGGTACAGATTGCAGACCGGACACGGATCAAGGTTTGGTACGATGGATCTGTTACACGCGCGACGGCGGAGGACCGCACCACAATCGAACTAGATGGATCCGTGTTCAAGCGCACTGAGTTCGCACAGGCCTACATGTCGGGTGACGGTACAGAAGTGGGCACCGAAACCGCCACGCACAATGCTTCGATCACAGAGAGCGGAGTGCAATCCTCGCTCGATGATGACTGGCAGACGGAGTGAGCGAGTATGGCGTAACCAATAAGCGGTGTAATAGAAATTATGTTAAAAAACTGGAAATCCCAACGACCCGAAAACCATTCAACAGCTGACAACGGGTGGTGAAACTGAGGTCAGCCATCTGGCTGAAATCCGCAAATGGACGGGCGATCAACTGACTTACATGCCACCTTTGGGGATGATTTTGTGATCTTGCCGAAGATGGTTTGATCTTGTCTAATATACAAAAGTTTTGTATATTACGTATTATTGAAGGTCGCGATGAAACAATTCCCATCTACAGATATCACGCGCAAATCCGGAGAGATCCTCGAAACTGCATTACGCGGCCCTGTCGCTATCACGAAGTATCGTCGCGCAAAATATGTCCTGATGAGCGCTGAGCATTACGAAAGGCTGACCAAAGGCAGAGATGGCCGTGAGGTGTTTGAGTTGGACACCGTACCAGACGGTGTGCGTGAAGAAATGCTGACTGCTATTGATGCTGAGTTGAGCCGTGATTGATCTTCCGAAGTCTGGCGAGGCTTTTGACTACCCATATCTATGGTCTTGGCAGGCTAACCGCGGCGAGTCAGAGGGATGCAAAGAGCGGCCAAGTTGTGTCGCACTGGTTGTCCCGCTACGATCCGGCCGCCATCGTGTCTACATGCTGCCGATCACCACTAAGGAGCCGACTGCGGATCAGGTGGCTGTGGAAGTTCCGCGTACCGAGGTGCAACGTGCGGGCCTTAGCCGGAACCTATCGCAGTGGGTCATTCTCTCTGAATGGAACCGCGAGATTTTTGAAACATCTTTCTACATCTCTGAGATCGGAACGGGTCATAGTTTTAGCCGCATCTTCTACAAGAAGCTGATTGCAAAACTGGGTGAGGAATTGAAAGCAGGTCGGGTGACCACCGTCGAAAGAGAATAAGGCTGCGGTCAGCTTTTTTTGCTGGTCAGATCGCACTTTTCAATTACAACCCGCAACTGTTGCAGGTCAGGCCAGTCGCATCATTTGCACGTTGCGCCTGGCGGATCCCGTGCCATTCGTGCCCGGCTGTTAACCTGGCCCGCGCCGGGCGCGGCCCAGGGCCGGGCGGCCCACCCCCACACGGTCTTGTCATTATCCCACACGGGTAAAGGACTTCGCGCCGCGCAAGCGCGTCGCTCGCACGCCGCCTTCAGCGGTCCTCGACTCGGCGTGTCCAAATGTCCGCGACCGTGCAGGGCGGGCGAGTTCGCTTTGCTTTCAGACGGTTTTCAACCTATATTCAAAGGAGATCATCAATGAGCATGAACGACATGACCGAAGCCGAAGTCAAACTGACAGATGAGAAACTACGCGCTGAAGTGGCGAAGCTGATTGCTGAAACAAAACAGATCGGCGTCAATACCTTCTTAGCACCGTTTCTGGCTGCAGCTGCGCTGATCGGTGCCACGACGGCAATCACGGCAGCAATATTGAACTTCATCGGAACCTGACAGTTTGCGGCCCCTCGGGGCCGCTTTTCTGCGTTTTCGCATGATGTTGGGCGATCGCCTGTTTCAATTTGAACCCACAACCGTTGCAGGTCCGGCCAGTCGCATCATTTGCACGTTGCGCCAGTCGGATTCCGTGCCATTCGTGCCCGGCTGTTAACCTGGCCCGCGCCGGGCGCGGCCCAGGGCCGGGCGGCCCACCCCCACACGGTCTTGTCATTATCCCACACCGGTAAAGGACTTCACGCCGCGCAGGCGCGGCGCTCGCACGCCGCCTTCAGCGGTCCTTGACTCGGCGTGTCCAAATGCCCGCGACCGTGCAGGGCGGGCGAGTTCGCTTTGCTTTCAAACGGTTTTCAACCTATATTCAAAGGAAATCATCATGAGCATGAACGACATGACCGAAGCTGAAGTCAGACTCCAGGACGATAAGATGCGCGCCGAGATCGCAAAGCTTGTCGCGGAAACGGCCAAGATCAATACTGAGAACCGTTGGTATCTCTTGATTGTTGGTGCCGCGTTCTTCGCCGGTGCTGCAGCGTTCACCAAGCTTTTTCTGTGAGAGTTTGCGGCCCCTCGGGGCCGCTTTTCTGCGTTTCCGCACGATGTTGGGCAGATCGCCTGTTTCATAACAATTGAAAAGACCTGCTGTGCGATTGCACCGCGCGACCGGTGCGCAGCTAATGGCTGCGCAGTCGTCGAGGGGGTGCCCCCCTTCGATACCCCCCGGTTCGGAGACATCCTAGAGCCGAAATTTCCTCCGGAAGATTTCGGGCCAGACTTTCAGAGGTTGGGTGCCGGGGCCGCCCAGGCGGCTCCAATTGCTTAGAAACGCCGGAATGTGTCGAGAGGATTTTCTTCAGATGCTACGTAGCCGCTTTGACGGGGAGCAGCTGAAACCGGACCTGCTGCTCCTAAATTTTTATATAACTTAGCTAAAATACCCATTGTTAAGCCGCTCGGCGTATTGTGTATATTAGCTAAATTAGCTGAAACCAAGAAAGGAATACGATGCGACAGTTTTCTGCAACAGACCTCGCCAATAAGACGGGTGATGTTCTGGCTATCGCTGCGCGGCAGCCCGTCGCCATTGCTCGCCACGGAAAGCGCCGCTTTGTGGTTCTGTCAACCGAGGAGTTCGAAACTCTGCGTCTTGGCAAAGACAGCCGCTCCGCACATCATGTTGATGACCTGGATGATGACGAGGCTGCGCGTCTTGTGGCCGAGTTAGAGGCCAGCATAAGCAATGACTGACAACGGCGCGCCGAAGATCGGGCAGGTTTGGCGTTATCCGTTCCTGTGGAAGCACGAAGCAGACGCCGGTCATCTTGACGGGCAAAAGCAAAGACCGACAGCCGTCTCCCTGTTAACAATGCCTAGAAACGTCGGAATGTGTCGAGAGGATTTTCTTCAGATGCTACGTAGCCGCTTTGACGGGGAGCGGCTGAAACCGGACCTGCCCCCGCCGCATCTGTGGTTGGCTTGTTTGATGGCTTTGGTCGCAACAGGCGGATGACATTGCCAAGCGCAAGTATCCCGGTCGAGACGATCAACACCCATGGCAACAGCCAATCGGAGATCGCCACGCCCGCAATTAACCACGTTGTCAGATCGGATTCTGTTAGAAACTTGTATTGTGGCCCGGTGGCCTGCACCGTGAGACCGCCCTCGATGTTCGGCCAGTATCGGAACAACACAAAAGCGGTGAGCAAGCCCAAAGCATCGCGGGTTCCTTCGGACGGCGACCAGACGAGGCAACAGGTTATTGCTTCAACGCCCCAGAAAAGAGCGAAGATGATCACAAGAAGATAGGTCAGTTGAGGTAGCCCGAACCGGGTCTCGACCGCGGTGACTGCGGAGATCGCGACCATCCAGAGGATCGCGGGGCGCAGTATCGCGGAGAGCAGGTCCTTCATGCCGCATGTGCTGTGCCGTAGATCGCGGCCAGCCCTTGCAGAAGCGCCTGCGCATTTTGATGCGCCGACGTTAGTGCGGGCGCAGGTGGCAAATCCTGCAACAGACATCCTTCGCTGAATATCTGGCGGTAGGCGTCTTTTTCCAGAACGGGTGGATCCAGCACCGGGAAGCCTTGATCCGTCAGCTGATCGCCAATGCCTTTTTGGGTTCGCGACTTGATCGCGGCCGGAACCCGCGTTGGAACAATCACGTTTGGTCGAGCCCGGCCGGTACGGGTTTCCAGCTTGGTGAGAAAGGTCCGAACCTTGGTCGCCTCATCGTGATCGAGGGCGGAATATTGCATCGGGATTAGAACCAGATCGGCTAGCTGAACGGCCAGCGCCGATCGCGCGTTTTCTGTGCCTTCCGTATCCAGCAAAATGAACTCCGCCTGCCCGGATGCCTTCTCGATATTGCTCTCCAATTCGGAGCCTTCCGGATCGGTGTCAACGATGACGGGAATCCGCTTCGCCAGGTCCGAGCGGTTCACCCAGTTCAGCAACGGTGTGTTTGGATCGCCATCGATGAGCGCGACGGTTCCGCCAAGCCGCACAATCTCCCCGGCGAGGATTGCGATGAGTGTTGTTTTCCCTGCACCGCCCTTGGTGCTGGCAGTGGCCCAGACATGTGCGCTCAAAGTTCGCTTCCTTTGTTATCGCCCTGCGTCGTGGTCAACGCATCAGCGGGTTGATGTGCGGTGCGATTGCACCCCCTTCGAACCCCCCGGTTCGGGGATATTGGAGAGCCGAAATTTCCTCCGGAAGATTTCGGGCCAGACTTTCATAGGTTGGGTGCAGGGGCCGCTCAGGCGGCCCCAATTGCTGAGAAACGTCGGAAAGCGGTCGCGCTGTCACAGCCCTGCCCCTTTCTTATCGCCCCGTGCTGTTGCCAAAGCTTTGGCTGCTTCGCGCAAGGTGCGGTTCATGGTCCAGTCGTTGGCGAGCGCTATGTCGTAGAGGTAGGCTTTGATTTCGACATCGATGCGGTGATTGAAGGGTTCGGTCCCGGGTTTTCTCCGCCCCTTTAGTGAGCGAACCGGTGAGGACTTCGGCTTCGGATTGGCTGTGGCGGTCTTCGGCTTGGCGCCCGGGCCGAGTGCGGGGTCCTCTTTGGCAGGCCCCTCTTCTGATCTGGCGGCGTCTCTAATATTTTGGAGGGCGTTTTCGAACGCGCCCGGTTGTCCGGCCATGAGCGTTTCCCTTCGTTCCGGTAAAGTGCAAAGGCAATTGCCTGTTGATCATCCAGATAACATCAGGGCTAGTTGCACTACGTTTGCCAATGTAACCAACTGGCAAAATACCGGGCAATAGCAATCGCAATAGCCAGCAACTATCAAGTTATAGCCCAGATAAACAACTGGGCATAAAGACTGGTAATGCCAGTTCTTATGCCCTTCTGGTTGAGGGGCCAGAAGGTGTTTTGCACGTGTGATGGGGCTCAGGTGAGCCCCTGAGCGCGCCGTAGAGCGGGCTTAACGGGGGTCCGTGGCTCCCTGCTCCCTGCCAAAATAAAGAAACCGCGCTCAGTGGCCCGGATATCGCGCCTTTGGCGATTTCTGCAGGCCGCCCCAGACGGCCATGTTTGCCATAGGCGCCGGCGTTCCGGGTATGTGGCTGTCGTTCCGGCCAGGACAGCCAGCGCGCGAGCGCTGAAAGCCCTGCAGTCGGAAGGCTGCCAGTGCAGCGGGGCAGATCAATGCCCTGCCCGTCCTGTCTGGCACCAGCGCCGCACAGCTAGCACCTCGCGATGTCGGTCGATCTGAGAGGGTCGGTGTCAACTTCGCCTTTGGCACTTCGTGGCAAATCTGGGGCTCACCGCTGGAACAGGGCTCTGAAAAGGGCCGCAGCCAGTTGAAGGAAGCTATCCGAAATGATTTTGTGAGAAATCAACATAAGCACGTTTACGTATGAGATTGACATCTCATACAGGCGGTGCTCCAATCCCCCCATGGCGGTCTATTATTTCAACGTCAGCATTTTATCCCGCGGCAGCGGAAACGGAGCCATTGCCGCCGCCGCCTATCGGCATGGCATCAAGGTCAAAGACGTCACGACAGGCAAAACCTTTGATTACACCGGGAAAGACGAAATAGCTCATACCTGGATCGCAGTTCCAGAGGATGCACCCGACTGGGCAAAACAGCGCTACCTGACATTTCTCGGTGACAGCCCGGAAGCCCGTGCCGAAGTAGCCAAGGTCTCGACAAGGCTGTGGGAAGACCTGACCCTCATCGAGGTTCACAGCAAACACTCCCGTCGTGACAGAGCCCGGCTTTCCCGTAGCGTAACTTTTGCGCTGCCGTTGGAGCTGAGTTTTGAAGAGAAAGTAAGGCTGAGCCGGGAGTTCGTGGAGCGCAGTTTTGCAGAGCGCGGCATGATCGCAGATTGCACGTTCCACGATCTCAAGGACAACCCGCATATCCACGTAATGGCCAGTATGCGGGATCTCGGACCCGATGCGTGGGGCAAAAAGAATATGGCATGGGACAATAAATCCCTGCTCCGCAGCTGGCGGATGGAATGGGCAAATGTGGCCAATACAGCCCTGGAACGGGCGGGCCTGCACCAGCGGATCGATCACCGTACGCTGGAAGAACAGGGCATTGAGCTGAAGCCCGACAGCTACAATCCGCATGTCGCCGAGCATGCAGAACAGTCCGGCGATCTGGCCCGGGAGAAGGACCGTATCACCCAGGTGCGGCGCGACAATGCGGCCTACCTTCGTGCCAATCCCGAGCATGTGCTTACCGTGGTTTCGGCGAAGGCCACGATCTTCTCCGAGCAGGATATTGAAAACGAGTTCAAAAGGCGGCTCGATGATGCCGGTCAAGATGAGGTCAGGTCATTGGTGAATACTGCGATGGCGTCGCGGGAACTGGTGGAACTGGACTGCACGATTGAGGATAGGAAGGGTGAAGAATGGCCCGGCCTGACCACACGGGCTCGGGCCTACAGGGAGCGCAATCTCGTTCTCGATGCAAAGGTTCTGTCGCGTCAGTCGCTCGATGTGGATGGGTCCGACCGGCTGGATCTGCTGTCCGAGGGTCTCCGGGAGACGCAGCGCAATGCGGCGCTGGAGATGGTCAGCCCGGATCGGTTGTCGCTGGTTACTGGCTACGGTGGCGTGGGAAAGACTTACACCATCGGGGAGGCCGCAAAGGTCTGGAAAGCCCGCGGGTATGAGGTCCTGGGTGGGGCAATCTCGGGTAAGGCCACACAGGAACTCTCCACAATACCGGAGATGGCGATCGCCAGCCTCGCGGCCTGGGAGGCTCGCTGGGCCCGGGGCGCTCTGCCCGTACAAGGCAAGTTTGTCTTCTTCCTCGACGAAATTGGCATGGTCGGGGGTGATACGCTGGTGCGGGTGCTCAAGCGGGTCTCGGACATGGGAGGCAAGCTGATCGTTTCGGGTGACGGCGAGCAGCTGCAGCCGGTCATGGATTCAAGCATCGTGGATGCTCTGCTGGAAGTAAAAGACCCGGTGCTGATGGACCAGATCGTGCGGCAGAACAACGAAGACGATCTGAAAGCGTCCTGGCAGTTGGCACAGGGCGGGAAACATATAGATCAAGCGCTCGATCATTACCATGGCGCGGGCCATATCCACTTCCTGGAAAACAACGAGGAAACCTTTGCAAAGCTGGTCCAGGGGTATTTCGATGCACCTGTCAGTCATAGCAATGAGCGGATAGCAGGTGCGGTGTCGAACCGCGACGTATGGGCGCTGCAGGATTTGCTGCGCGCCGAGGCAATCAATCGCGGCGTGCTGGGGGAGCGGGAACAGGAACTGGGAGAGATCATTCGGATCGATCACCGGGGTCTTCGCGATGTGCGCCTGACCCACCCCCTTTTGGTGCGGGAGGGCGAGCGGCTGATCTTCACAGCCTCCCATCGCGAACTGGGCATCCCGAAGTCCAGCATGGGTACGGTGGTGGCAATGCCCTACAAGGCGCTGGATATCCTGCTTGATGGCGCCGATACCCCGGTGCGGGTGCACCTGGAGGCGTTCAACAGATTCGATTACGCCTACGCGGCAACGATCCATAAAATGCAGGGCATGTCGAAAGGACGAGTACATATCTTGGCGCATCCCCGGATGAATCGCTACCTGGGCAACGTGGCGATGACACGGCATGAAGAGGGGGTGGATCTCTACGTATCGGAGGCCCGGATCGAGACACTCGAAGACCTGAAGGATCTGTTCGGTACCAAAAGCCACCTGTGGATCGACGGGTCCGAGGAACCAGACGAGATCCGGCGTGCAGGTACCGGGTTGGTGGAAAGTGGGCTTGCGAAGGACCGACTGGATCTCATACCCGTCAGCGAGACCGTGCAGAAGCTGGTTCGGGAAAGGTTCATTGGCGATCCACATCTGTCAGGTATAGCCTCGCGCGTGGGCGGCCTGCTTTCGGCGGAATTCGTGGACGGGGACCCGATCCTGGAAGAGGACCCGCAAGGTTATGCGCAGGATCCCTGGCGCGTCATCGACGAGATGATGGAACGGCAGGCGGTGTTCCGGGCGTCGGATATTGCAGATGTGCTGTCGCAGATCACCAAGGACCCGGAGACCTTCTTGCGGCTCTTCAAGCAGGCGATGGAACATCCTGACCTGGTCATCCTCGATGAGGGTGGCCGCAATGGTGAAGGACGAATCTACAGTACGCGGACGCAGGTGGCCCAGGAAATGAATGTCCTGGATCGTGGTGTACGGTTGTCGCTGCTGGAACATCTGCCTCATGCAGGAAAAGCCCGGTCGAAGGCCTTCGGCCAATCCCTGCACGGAATTGGGGAAGAAGCGCTCCTGTCAGCCGAAATCCAAAGCTCCGGTCTGACTCGGGAACAGGAGGCCGCATTCCGGTCCGCGATCGATCAGCCGGGGCTGAGTCTTGTCAGCGGCCCATCGGGATCCGGCAAGACCCGGGTTGCAGGGGCGCTGGCGCGGGCCTACCGCGCGGCGGGAGTGAAAGAGGTCAATGCGATCGCACCCACGAGCGCCGGCGTCGACCGGTTACGACGGGCCGGAGAAAGTGGGGCGATGAGCATCCGCCAGTTCGAGGAGCGGGTCGCAGACGGGCGGATTGCGTTGATGCCGCGCAGCGTGATCGTGCTCGACGATGCCGGTCTCGTAGGAGCGGAAACAGCGGATCGCCTGATCGGCCTTGCAGAAACTCATGGCTCCAAGATCGTGGCGCTGCGGGATACGCACCAGTTTGCTGCCCTGGAGGCCAGCCCGGTCTTCCGGATGTTGGAGGATCGGGTTGGTGGGCACCGTCTCGGGGACAGCCTGCGTCAGGTCGATCCGGTGCGCAAACAGTTGCTGGAAGCGTTCCGGCAGGCCCCGACGGGCGTTCCCGGCGATCCGCAAGGGGAAGGTCCGGCGGAACGGGGTCTTTCCGGGCTCATGACAGAAAGTGTGTTCCAGGCGGGAGAGACAAGAGTCCTGGCGCTGGCCCGAATAGCGAAGGATTATGTGCGCGACGCGGTGTCCTCGAAACTCGTGGTTGCCCAGGCCCGGGCGGATGTGAATGAGCTCAACAGGCTGATCCGTGAGAACATGGATGCGCGTTATCCCGAGCGAACGATAACGGCCAGCCCGTTCGGAAATAGTAAGGAGCTTGCCGAGGCCCCGATCGGCTCGATCGCGGCTCTGCGCCCGGGGGATCGGATCCTGCTCGCGGGCGGGTACTTCGGGGCCAATCTGCCCGCCGGCAGCGAGGGCGAGGTCCTGCGCCATGATGACAACGGAGTTGCGCTGCTGATGGCCGCGCCCGACGGGACGGAGCGGCATCTGACCTTCTCGGTGGAGGATCGGGATTTCCGCTATCGCTTCGGCTTTGCCTGCACGGTGCATGGGGCTGCTGGCAGGAGCCACGGGTCGGTGCATGTACTGGCCACCCCGGGCATGACCCGTCATGTGCTGGATGCGGCGATGTCGTTGCACCAGACCGCGCTGAACGTGGTTCTGCCGGTGCCGGAGGACAACCTGGGGCGTGCGGTGCGGGCCATCCAGCGGAAGGACGGGACCGGCCGGGGTGCGCTGGATTACGGGTTCGATGTGTCGCTGGCGGCGAGGGAAGCACTGCGGGGCCAGGCGGTGGAGCTGCGCGAGGATGCGATCGTTGAGGGCGCGGAACGGCTGGCGCTCTGGATGGGGCCGGAGACGGTCAGAACCGAGACAGGTGTTCCGGAAATATCGACTCCGGATATGATCGGGCTGACAGACGTGCCCCCTGTCCGCGCCCTGCCCCATGGCATTGGCGGCGAAGCAATGGCGGAGCTGATCGGCGCGCAGATTCTTGAAACAGGGGCCGGGCCGACAAATGCAACGCGCAGCGCACTGACCGATATGGTGCGCCATGTCGCCGAAGAAGATGGCTGGCAAATCCTGCGCAGACGCCTGCCGCCCGGGGCGGAAGCGCGCGCCGACCAGCTGGCGCTGGACCGGGCCGGTTCGGGCAGCGACGGACGCAGTCTGCCGGCAGCGCTGGTCCTTGCGCGCGGGGCGGTTGCCGCGGAAGCTCTTGGGGAAGATGACCTGGCAGAGCGGTTCCAGCGTGGTCTGGATCTCTATGGGGCGCGTGCCGAAGAAGCCCGGTGGGGACCGGGTATCGAAGGGCTTGAGCCGCGCCTGGTGGATGACCTGCCAGATCCGTGGTCTCAGGCCCCTGCCCCAGTGTTGGAGAGCCCTGCCAGTGCGGAGATCCGCGCGGCGAACGCGGCGTTCCTGCGGGCACATCCCGAACACATGCTGAGCCTCGTTGCGGCGGAACGGGCGATCTTTACGGAGGAGGAGATTGTCCGTTCCGCCCGTTCTTATCTCGAAGCGGGTCGCGGAGAGGCGCGGGACCTGGCTGAGCTGGTGCTCGACATGCCAGAAGTGGTGCAGATCGCGCAGACAGGACCCGGTGGACAGGCGCAATACAGCACCGGCGCGCGCTCGGCGGTGGAGATGGACCTGATCTCCCGGGGTGTGGCCATGGCGACAGACAGGTTTGATGTGGATGAACAGGCCCATCTCGATCTGTTGTCCCCCAGCCTGACAAAAGGGCAGCGCCCGGGAGCGCTGGCGATGCTGGACGCAAAGCGGCTGACCCTGGTGACAGGCGATCCCGGAGCGGGCAAGAGCTACGTGATCGGCGAGGCGGCCAAAGTCTGGCAGGCGCGCGGCTACGAGGTGATCGGCGGCGCGTCATCCGGCCCGATGACCCAACAGCTGGCCACGGATGTAAGACATCTGGATGTTGCGACGCTGGCGGCCTGGGAGTCGCGCTGGGAGCGGGGCTGGCGGCCGGCATCGGGCCGGTTTGTCTTCTTCATGGATGAGGCCGGTATGGTGGGTGGCGACACCTGGGCGCGGGTCCAAAAGCGGATTGATGCGCTTGGCGGTAAGCTGGTCGCCGTGGGTGGCCCGGGGCAGCTGCAGCCGACCAGCGAAAGTAGCGCACAGTTGGTTCTGATGGATCAGGAGCAGATCGGGTTCACCGCGATGTATGAGGTGATCCGGCAGGAGAACCATCTCGAACGCCATGCCTCGAAACAGCTGGAAGAAGGCGGCAGCGAGGCGATCAGCGCGCTGCGGTTTTACCATGATAAGGGCGATATCCGCTTTACCGAAGATGTGTCTGGAGCCATCGCACAGATCGCTGAGAGATATTTCGAGCGTGGCGCACCTGGCAAGCGGATTGCGCTGGCCTATACAAACAGGGATGTCTGGGCCCTGAACGCGGCGTTGCGATCGGAGGCGGGTCAGCGCGGTGAGTTGCAGGGTCCGGAGCGGGACTGCGGCGAGATCGTGCGGATCCTGCGGGACGGAGAGCGGGAGCGGAAAATCCACCTGCCGCTGAAGCTGCGCACGGGCGATCGCATCATGTTCACGGCGAGCCATCGCGGGCTGCGGATCCCGAAGTCGAGCTTTGGCACGGTCCAGGCGATCCGGGCGCAGCAGGTGGACATACTGATCGATAAGCATACCCGGCCGGTTACGGTCGATCTGAAGGAGTTCAGCAGCTTCGACTATGGCTATGCCACCACGGCTCACAAGTCCCAGGGCATGTCCAAAGACTATGTCTATGGGCTTGGCCACGGCTATATGAACCGGCATGTGCTCACCGTAATGGCGACCCGGCATCACCAGGCGTTCGAGCTGTATGCTCCGAAAGACCGGCTGGAGGACATGGCTGCGCTGGAGGCCGCAATGCTGCGCAGCGCATATCTGCGGTTGGACGATCCCGATGCGGATCCGACCAGCACTTCCCTGTCACCTCGCCGGTCTTCACCCGGGCTGGCCACCCCAGGGGTGGTTGAGCCCCGTGCCGATCTGCTGCCGGAAGACACTCCGGCTCCCGTTGTGGCCTTCGAAGCGGATGCGCATCTGTCGGGGGTTGCCAACCGGATCAGCGGGCTGCTGAAGGCGGAGTTCACACAGGGGCAGGAGTTGGTCGGTGAAGATCCATGGGGCTATACGTCCAGCCCTGCAAAAGTGGTGGATGATCTTCTGAAACAGCAATCAGACCTGCGCGCGGCGGATGTGGCAGGTGCGCTGACCCGTGTCACCCAACATCCCGCCACCTTCCTGCGCCTCTTCCGCGAGGCGATGCAGCATCCGGATCTGATCATTATGAGTGATGAGGGAATCGGTGGTGAGGGTCGGATCTACAGCACAAAATCACAGGTTGCCTTCGAGGCGGGTGTTGTCGATCAGGGCCTGCGGCTGGGGCTCAGTACCCATCTACCGGGGCGGGATGTTAAGGCTCCTCGCCCGGATGGTGCTCTACTTGACCAGCTTGGCCGCCGGCAAGGACTGGACGAGCAGCAGGCGAAGGCGCTGCGCGATGTTGCAAACGGGTCCCGACTCAGCCTTGTTCGGGGCGGGTCCGGCTCCGGTAAGACAAGGCTGGCAAGCATGCTGGCCAAAGGGTATCGCGAGGCCGGGTCCGATCATGTCTATACGCTCGCCCCCACCGGAGCGGGGCTTGGGGCCTTGCGGGAGGCCGGAGAGCGGCGGGTGTTCAGTGCGCGTCACTTTACGGAACTGGCATCGGCAGGTTCCGAGGGGGCTGATCCTATGCTGTCGCTCACAGCGGGCAGCATGATCGTACTCGATGACGCGGGCCAGCTCGATGCGGAAACCGGCAAACGTCTTTTTGACCTGGTAGAGAAGAGCGGTGCGCAGATGGTGATGCTGGCGGATCCGGAACAACCCGGTCCGTTTGGGTCAGGGCCGGTCTGGCAGATGCTGGAGGCGCGCATGGGATCGATCGCGCTCGGGGAGAGCCACCGGCAGAGCGATCCGGGGCTCGCGAAGGCACTGGCGGATCTGGCAGCACCGGAGCAGGGCGAGCGGGCGGCGCAAGGACTCAAAGCGTTGGAAGCAGCAGGTGTATTCCAGGCTGGTGGCACCTCACACGCGACGATCGAGACCCTTGCGCGGAACTATGTGACAGATGGCTCCGAAACAAAGATCGCACTGGCCTGGTCGGGTGCCGAGGTACAAAAGCTCAACACGGCAATCCGCGCGGAGCTGGACGAGATCATGCCGGAGCGGGCGGCATTCAAAAACACGGCGCAGCATACAGGATCGGTTGCGGCCTTGCAGGTTGGGGACCGGATTACCCTGACGGAATATTACGATGCTGCGGCACTGGGGCCCGGCAGCATCGGCGATGTGGTATCGCGGGATGCGGAGAGTGTTCGGATCCGGCTGCGCAGACCTGGCGGCGCCGAAAAGGAAGTTGTGTTCAAGGGTGAGGATGAGGCGTTCCGGTACCGCTTTGCCTTCGCAAGCACCGTGAACGGGGCGCGGTGTCAGGGCCATGGGTCCGTGCATCTGCTGGTCAACCCGGCCATGAGCCGTGAAGTTCTGAACTCGGGAATGGCGTTGCATAAGGACCGGCTCAACGTGGTGGTGCCAGCCAGCGAAGACCGGCGCATCTCCGTTGTTCGTAAGATCCTTCAGACAGACGGACGGGCGCGGGGGGCGCTGGATTACAGCTTTGATCCTGCGCTTGCGATGCGGCAGGCTGCGCGCGGTGAAGCCCTGCGGTTGAAAGGGTCTGATGGACTGCCAGCAGGCATCGGTGCGGAAGCAATCGGTGAGGTGATGGCGGGTGCGATCCGCGAGACCGGTACAGCTCCGGCTCCGGACGTGCGGCACAGGCTCGACGGTTTTGTCAGGCATGCCATTCGGCTGCAGGGAAAATCCAGCCTTCGACAGCGCGGTACAAAAGACATTCTGGCGCGCGCGGAGCGTCTGGCGCTGGCCACAGCCGGACCGGGGCGTGATGGCAAGGCCATGCCTGCGGCCCTGGTGCTGGCCCGGGGGGCGGAACTGGCAGAGACCCGGGGCGAGGCTGATCTTGCCTCTCACTTCCGCCGCGGTCTCGCTCTCTATGCCAAGCAGGCGCACATTGTCCGCGCTGGCCCCGGCATTGAAACGCTCGAGGCTCAGGTGGTCGAGCAGATTCCGAACGCCCCCGAGGCCCCGGCACAGACGCGAACATTGCCTCCCTATGCCCGACGCGGCGGGTCACCTATCCGGCTTCCGTCACCCCGACGGCTCTCCAATCTCATCCCGAACAGCGAAGCCGCCGCAGCGCGGGCCGTGCTTAAGGCGTTCGTGCCGTACAGATCCCGGGGGCCCGGCTTTGTCGAAAGTTTTCTCAAGGCCTACAAGGAAAACAGTCCCCGGATGACGGTTGACGACCGGGCCACGCTGACACGCAGCGCTGACGGCACACTGGTGATCGATACCGGCCAGCCATTGATTGAGGAGCCTGCACCCGTGCGGGAGATCCCACAGTCAACCGCGCCCGCTCGCCCTGCCCCGCCGCGGCTTGGGCACCTGGCTCGCTCGTTGGCTTCTGCTGTCACGCAGCATATCGACGGCAAAAATCCCGTGCATCAGCGCGCCAACCTGCGTGGCGATCTCCGCAGTTTGCTGGCCGACGGTGCTCGCTTTGCCCCGGACGATCCAGAGAAGGTCGAAGCGGCCGCGCATGAAATCGCGCGCCGTCGGCATATCAATGCCGTCAAGCTGGACGTCATCGATATGGTTCTGAAGGAAAGCGGATCCAGAGAAAAACGGGATGACCACTATACTGTCAAGGCGGTCCACCGAGGCAAAAACCCGTTTGATTTTCTCAACTCCAAAAACGCCGCCAGGTACGACAAAGTCTTGCAGGCTCGCCTGCAAGACATGGTCCCGTCAGATTATGAGGCAACCAATACAGACCGCGCGATCGCCCGTGCCACGGCTTTCCTGCCAAAAGACCTTCCCGAAAACACACGAGATCTGGCCAAAGCGGTCGTGCGCGCGACCGTAATCGAGCCCCTGCCCGATCCGGATGAGTTGCGCAAGGATCGCCTGTCTGTTCTGGAAGAGCTGTCCAGTGGCGCTGAGCCGCCGGAAAATCGCAGGAACGCCCTGGCTGAAAAACTCTACAAGGTGTTTACAATCCGGGAAATCGATCAGCTGGTCAAACACAACACTGTACCACCACGCGGGATTGATGTCGCGCCGCAGGGTTCGTCAGGGTTCAAAGGTGCGCTGCGGTTACTCTTCCAGCAGGACAAAATCAACGCAGCCCCCTGGGGGGACCATCAGGATGCCATCAAGCGGGATATGTTCCGGGTTCCAGGTAGAGGACGTGGTTTTGAGTGAGACCTAAGCGGGCCAACAGAGTTGTAACTGTTTTCCACTGCGGAGAAACGTTTGTCGAAAGCACAACCGGCAACTAAGCATGACCTCATCGAGTGAGTTATCACAAACAACTAGGAAACCAGAACCTCGTCTTCGGAAACCCACTCTTTGCCTATCATCGTCGCTGCAACCGCATTCGGATCGTCAGAGTAGATAACCAACGCTAGACTCTCCCCGGCACGGGTACAGGTGACATAGAGTATTCGACAGAAAGGCCACCAAGCGGACCTTCGCTGCGGTTGCATGATCAATCATACCTAACGGCATCTTTCGTCTATAGACCTTTTTCAAAGATAGCCCAATCGCGGTCTAGACCTTGGCAGCCTGCGAAGACAATATCGGCTACGCATGAAGGTTAAACGATGGAGCGAGTGGCCATTGGACGAAAATGTAGATGGTGAAGGCATCATTGGAGAAGGCCTTCGTTCAAGCACAAGAATTTACAGAACCGTGTCGTTTAAAAGACTTGAGGAGATTCTAGTTGAAAAGAGAAACACACTTGTTCACCCTTCAATATGGCCCGACACATTCGAGGACTTGTTAGGTCAATCCACATTTTACAATCACACGAGACTGATAGGTAAACTCGGAAATGCACATAGGTTTTTCGGTCAGTGCTGGACTTTACACACCGCATCGGATGCAATTTGGCAAATTTACTCAAAGGGAAATGATGGGTTTAGAATACGCACAAACGTTGGCAAGCTGGTCAAGTCTCTGAAATTGAAAGTCGATTTCCCGGCGGTAACTTGCCACATTGGGAAAGTAAAATACTTGAATGATAGAGAGCTAGTTGATTGGGGGCGCAGACACTTCAGATCCCCAGGCCAAAGTTTACATGAGGCTACGGCAGCCTCTTATATGGTTAAGCGCAAAGCCTTCAAGCACGAGAAAGAAGTTCGGCTTGTTTACTATAGGACCCGAGCGGACCAGGAAGATAAACTGTTTAGCTATTCTATTGAGCCAAATGATTTGATTGACCAAATCATGATCCATCCACAGGTTTCTGTCGCTGAATACAAGGAATTGAAAAGGGAACTACAAGCTCTCGGTTTTAACGGCGCGATCAAAAGATCGCTGCTCTACGCGCCTCCTAAGGACTTTAGATTCCACTTGTAGTGTCTCAACACTCGCCATGTCGATTGGTCGGCTAAGATGACGTGACTGCGTTGTAACGCGGTCGTACGTGTCCCGGCGGCTGGCGCATCTTGCGTGAACGAAAACCGCGCAGAACAGTTAGAGAGCATTAAACTACCGATAGAAACCGTTCACAATTGGCTGGCAGATCGGTTTCCGTTCTTTTTGGGTTTGACGATAACCGAAAGCAGAGTTGAAGAAGTTCCATCGAGGAGTACTGCTTTGCATATATTCATTGACGAGTCTGGGACATTCACTGGTTACGGCGCAAGCAAACCAGCCGTTTCCACGCTGGGCGCTCTAATTATCGCCTCACACCGTTTACCCAAACTAGTTAGAAAATATAAGCGGCTCCGCGCAAATCTTCCGCAGCGCAAGGGAGAAGTCAAAGGAAGCCTTCTCAATGAATCGCAAGTTGCATCGGTCATCGACATACTGTGGAAAAACGGTGCTTTGTTCTGTGCTTCAATGATCGATATGTCAGTGCATGCGGCCGAAGATATTGCGCAACATCGAACGAACCAGATTGCCAGCCTTGCTGCAAACCTCAGCAACGGGCACACGCAAGAGCTCAGAGATGGCATTGCTGAGCTGCAAGAAAGAATGAAAGGGTTTTCTGATCAATTATACGTTCAGGGAGCTGTTACAATCGATCTGCTCAATCAAGTTATGCAAGATATGATTGTCTATCACTGCCAACGCTTCCCCAAGGAACTGGAAAAATTCCATTGGGTTGTGGATGCGAAAGGCACAACGGGGATTACAGATTGGGAAGACTGGTGGTCAAAGACGCTCGTCGTATGGCTTCAATCGATGTCACTGAACAAGCCCGGAGCATTGCTTCCAGGCGGCGACTATCGCCATTTTGGCCGTTTTATCATTGATGACATCCCTGAATATCTCCGAGATGTCGCGCCTCCTGTTGATCGAAAATACGGTGCGGGCGTCGATCTCCAGAAGATGTATCGTGAGAGCTTCAGATTTTCGAGTGAGCCAGAGCCCGGGCTGGAATTGGTAGATATTGTTACGAACGCGCTACGTCGTGGTCTTGTCGGGAATTTGAGAGAAGCGGGTTGGCTTCCGTTACGCGGTCTTATGGTTCATAAGAGCCAAGTTTATGTAAGCCCCGTGGGCTTTCTACCGCCTGGTCGGAAACTAACCCAACCGCTGCAAGGCCGAATGAACAAGTTTCGTACGGGAGGGCGTATCATGGCTACCGCCAATCTTAGATGGCCAGACCAAACAGACAGCTAGGGCACTCAATGGACCGCCAAAGCTCAAAATAGAACTTTGGCTTCACCCTGAGCATAGGTCTGCTTTGCTGCCGACTGCATCCTCAACATCCAAATCGCTTGGGAATGTTCGGCCCACATTGTGCAGTCATTGTCTGCTTTCGGCAGAAAGCAGTCCAATGCAACTGCGGTAGCCAGGGCAAATAGCAAAGTCGGCTATGGGCTCATTCGATCTGTTGGGGCATGTCGCAGAGAACGGCAGCAGCGAGCCCATAGTTCCGAATGCTGCGAGGTGTATAGATGACCTCTTTGCCATGGTCAGTGACAAAGGCGGGCCAACCTCATCTTCTTGCTGC
>NZ_JBQFPW010000020.1:0-72633 GCF_056536585.1 Ruegeria sp. CK2 | reverse complement strand
ATGGCGAAGACGGCAACGCCGCCGTCGAAGCCAAGGTCAAAGCCGAAGTCGCCAACCTATGCGCCAAATTTCCCCTATATCCTAACTTGTAAGACGAAGGACCCAAACCCATGAGCTTTCATTCCATTGAACAGGCCCCTGCCCGCCTGAACCGCAGCGAGTTGGCTGTCCCCGGCAGCCAACCCAGCATGTTCGAAAAAGCCGCGCAGTCTGACGTGGACGTGATCTTCCTCGATCTGGAAGATGCGGTTGCACCCGATGAGAAGGAACAGGCGCGCAAGAATATCATTCAGGCCCTGAACGACATCGATTGGGGCAGCAAGACCATGTCGGTGCGCATCAACGGTCTGGATACGCACTACATGTACCGCGACGTGGTCGATGTGGTCGAACAGGCGGGCGAACGGTTGGATCTGATCATGATTCCAAAGGTTGGCACCGCGGCAGATGTTTATGCGGTCGATATGATGGTCACGCAGATTGAAGACGCCAAAGGGTACAAAAAACGGATCGGGTTCGAACACATTATAGAAACCGCGCTTGGCATGCAGAATGTCAGCGAGATTGCTGCGGCCTCGAAACGCAATGAGAGCCTGCATTTTGGTGTTGCAGACTACGCCGCCTCAACCCGTGCACGCACGACCATCATCGGCGGCGTGAATCCAGACTATTCGGTTTTGACCGATCCGGATGCGGGCGCCAATCGCGCCACCCATTGGGGCGACATGTGGCACTATGCGCTGGCCCGCATGGTGGTTGCCGCACGGGCCAATGGGTTGCGCCCAATTGACGGCCCGTTCGGGGATTTTCAGGACCCAGAAGGTTATAAGGCCGCCGCCAAACGGGCCGCTGTGTTGGGCTGCGAAGGCAAGTGGGCAATTCACCCCAGCCAGATCGCACTGGCAAACGAGGTCATGTCACCCGGTGATGCCGAAGTGACAAAGGCTCAGCGTATCTTGGAAGCGATGGCCGAGGCTGAGGCCGACGGTAAGGGCGCAGTGTCTCTGGATGGTCGCCTAATCGATTATGCCTCGATCCGTCAGGCCGAAGTCATGGTGGAAAAAGCCCGACAGATCGCCGCCGCCTGACATCAACCTCTCTTCCCGGCAAAATGAAAACCGCTGTTGGCGGAACAACCACAACGAAAGGGCGCAGCATCCTGATTATTGCCAGGACGGCTGCGCCCAAAGTGTTGCGACTGGTATCGCCTTACGCCGAATGCGGCTGTGCCGTGAGGTGTTCCCAAAACCTGCGCGGCCAGTCGACCTGCCCAAATGCGTCCGATTTTGTGCCATCGATGTCGGATTTGAGAGTATGCAAACGGTATTTTTTTGTTGATTCTAACAAAAAAGGTCCGATTCATGCGATATTCTGGCTTTCAGGTCATCAAACAGGCGGTAAACGGGCATAAGGGGTGGATCCCGGCCTGGCGTGACCCTGAACCCAAGGCACATTATGACATTGTGATCATAGGCGGCGGCGGTCATGGTCTGGCAACGGCGCATTATCTTGCCAAAGTATATGGCCATCGCAAAGTAGCAGTGATTGAAAAAGGCTGGATCGGCGGCGGCAATGTGGGCCGGAACACGACCATCATCCGTTCAAACTATCTATTGGACGGAAACGAGCCGTTTTACGAATTCTCTCTGAAACTGTGGGAAGGGCTGGAGCAGGATCTGAACTACAATGCAATGGTCAGCCAGCGCGGGATCCTCAACCTGATCCATTCGGATGCGCAACGCGACGCCTATACGCGCCGCGGCAACGCAATGATACTGAATGGCGCCGATGCTGAATTGCTGGATGCCGAACAGGTTCGCAAGGAATGCCCGTTCCTGAATTTCGACGACGCCCGGTTCCCGATCAAGGGCGGTTTGGCCCAGCGACGCGGCGGCACAGTGCGCCATGACGCGGTGGCCTGGGGCTATGCGCGCTCGGCCGATGGTTACGGTGTCGACATCATCCAGAATTGCGAGGTCAGCGGGTTCCGCATCGAAGATGGAAAATGCCTTGGGGTCGAGACCTCGAAAGGGTTTATTGGCGCGGGCAAAGTCGGCTGTGCGGTCGCCGGAAACTCGGGACGGGTGCTGGGTATGGCAGGCATGAAACTGCCCATCGAAAGCCATGTTCTGCAAGCATTTGTTTCCGAGGGGCTCAAGCCGGTTCTCCCGGGCGTCATCACCTTTGGTGCCGGGCATTTCTATGTCAGTCAGTCCGACAAGGGCGGTCTGGTGTTTGGCGGCGATCTTGACGGGTACAATACCTATGCACAACGCGGGAACCTGCCCGTGGTCGAAGATGTTTGCGAAGGCGGTATGGCGCTGATGCCAATGATCGGACGTGCACGCCTGCTACGGATGTGGGGCGGTGTGATGGACATGTCGATGGACGGCTCACCTATTATCGACCGGACCCCTGTCGACGGGCTCTATTTCAATGGCGGCTGGTGTTATGGCGGGTTCAAGGCGACCCCGGCCTCGGGCTATTGCTTTGCCCACCTGCTGGCGCAGGATGAGCCACATCCAACCGCAACCGCCTATCGCCTCGACCGGTTCCGCACGGGCCGGATGATTGACGAAAAAGGCGTAGGCAACCAGCCCAACCTGCATTGAGGGGACCAGAACCATGATCATTCCACATCCCCTTCTGGGACCGCGCGACAGTTCGGAATTTGTCTATCTGGGGGACGCGTCGCTGATCGACCGGCCTGACTGGCAGTCTGAAAATGCGGCAGATGCGTTTTATGATTACGCGTATTTGCGCGGCAATCCAGCCGGAGAACATCACGAGCTTTGGTATCACGAAGGGGGCGACAGGTCCTGGCTGGTAGTGACACGCAACACAGTGACTCATGAGATTTCAAAGGTGGAACTGGCCCGTGATGTGGCCCGGGCGCAGGGGCGATCCAAATGACTCAAGTAAACCGGCTGAGCGGCGGGTTGGTCGACCGCAATTCAACCCTGAGCTTCCGCTTTGACAATCGTAGTTACACCGCACACCCAGGCGATACGCTGGCCTCGGCCTTGTTGGCGAACGATGTGCGATTGATCGGACGATCATTCAAATACCACCGCCCACGCGGCGTATTGACCGCCGGGTCGGAAGAGCCCAATGGCATCATCGAATTGCGCACGGGCAACCGGCAAGAGCCCAATACGCGCGCCACAACGGCAGAGGTTTACGAAGGTTTGGACGCACGGTCCCAAAACCGCTGGCCCAGCCTGAAGTTTGACGCATTGGCAATCAACGACCGGTTCTCGAACTTTCTGACAGCCGGGTTCTACTACAAAACGTTCATGTGGCCAGCAGCTTTCTGGGAAAAGCTTTACGAACCCATCATTCGCAAAGCCGCTGGTTTGGGGTCTTTGTCGATGGAGGACGACCCGGATGAGTATGACAAGGGCTTTCGCCACTGCGACCTGCTGATCATCGGTGCAGGGCCAGCGGGCCTGATGGCCGCGCTGACAGCTGGGCGCGCCGGGTCAGAGGTCATTCTGGCGGATGAAGATTTCGCTCTTGGTGGACGGCTGAACAGCGAGAGTTTCTCGCTGGGCGATGACAGCGCAAGCGACTGGGCCGCAGCAACCGTGGCTGAACTGTCTGCGCTGCCCAATGTCCGCCTGATGCCGCGCACAACCGTGATCGGCGCATTTGATCACGGCATCTATGGCGCGGTCGAACGGACCGGGGACCACGTGGCCGCCCTGCCCGCTGGCAAACCGCGTCAGATCTTGTGGCGGATCTATACCAAACGCGCCCTGCTCTGCGCCGGCGCGACCGAGCGCCCGATTGCCTTTGAGAACAACGACCGCCCCGGCATCATGCTGGCCAGCGCAATGCGCACCTATGCCAACCGGTTTGCCGCCACGGCGGCGCAGCGGGTTGCGATTTTCACCAACAATGATGATGGACATCGCACAGCCATAGACCTGCGCGCGAAAGGCGTGAAGATCGCTGCCGTGATCGACGTGCGCGACGATGCACCAATCAGCTATGACTTTGAAGTTCTGAAAGGCGCGCAGGTTGTCGATACCAAAGGCCGCCTTGGCCTGACTTTTGTTGAGGTCGCACTGGCAGATGGATCGCGACGGGTGTTGGAATGCGGGGCGCTGGGGGTTTCAGGTGGGTGGAACCCGAATGTGCATCTGACGTGCCATCACCGCGGGCGTCCCGTCTGGAACGACGACTTGGCAGCCTTTGTCCCCGGTGGCGACCTGCCACCCGGCATGACCGTGGCCGGTGCCGCAAACGGAACCCTGTCCACACATGGCGCCCTGCTGTCGGGCGCTGAAGGTGCGGCGAAGGCATTGGGCTTGAAAGGCACCCTGCCTGACGTGCCCGAGGCCGAGGATGCCCCGATCAATCAGACGCCCTTTTGGTATGTGAAGGGCTGCGCGCGGGCCTGGCTGGATCAGCAGAACGATGTGACCGTCAAGGACGTGAAGCTCAGCCATCAAGAGGGCTTCCGTTCGGTCGAACATCTGAAACGGTACACGACGCTGGGTATGGCGACCGATCAGGGCAAGACCTCGAATATGGGTGGGCTGGCCATCATGGCCGAAATGGCGGGCAAATCGATCCCGGAAACCGGAACCACCATTTTCCGCCCGCCCTATACCCCAGTCCCTATCGCCACTTTCGCTGGACGGATGAAGGGGCAGGATTTCCACCCGACCCGCCTGACGCCGTCGCACTATTGGGCGAAGGAGCGTGGCGCAGTGTTTGTCGAAGTGGGCAACTGGCTGCGTGCGCAGTGGTTCCCGCTGCCGGGCGAAACCCATTGGCGTGAATCGGTCGACCGCGAGGTGCGCCAAACCCGTGCGTCGGTCGGCGTGTGTGACTGTACGACCCTTGGCAAGATCGATGTACAAGGGACAGATGCCGCGGCTTTCCTGAACAAAGTTTACTGCAACGGTTTTGCCAAATTAGCCGTCGGCAAAACCCGCTATGGTCTGATGCTTCGCGAAGACGGTATCGCCATGGATGACGGAACGGCCGCTCGGTTGGCCGAGGATCACTTTGTGGTCACGACCACAACGGCCAACGCCGTCAATGTCTACCGTCACATGGAATTCGTGCGCCAATGCCTATTCCCGGACATGGATGTTCAGCTGATCTCAACCACAGAAGCCTGGGCACAATATGCGGTTGCCGGTCCGAATTCCCGCAAGTTGCTACAAAAGATCGTGGACCCCGAGTTTGACATCTCAACCGATGCCTTCCCATTCATGGGGTGCGGCAACATCACCGTTTGCGGTGGGTTAAGGGCGCGGTTGTTCCGAATTTCCTTCTCGGGAGAGCTGGCCTTTGAAATCGCCGTCCCGTCCCGCTATGGCGATGCGCTGATGCGGCGTCTGATGCGGGACGGAGAAGAGTTCGATGTTGTCCCCTATGGCACCGAAGCACTTGGGGTGATGCGGATTGAAAAAGGTCACGCGGCGGGTAACGAGTTGAACGGAACCACCACGGCGCTGAACCTTGGAATGGGCCGGATGGTGTCCAAGAAAAAAGACAGCATCGGTTCAACCCTGTCCGAGCGCGAAGGTTTGAACGAACCGGACGCGTCAATGATGGTTGGGATCAAACCTGTGAACGCGGATGACAAAGTCACAGCCGGCGCGCATTTGATGGACGCCAGCGGGCCTGTCGATGCCCAACATGATCAGGGTTATGTCACATCGGCTGCTTTCTCGCCCTCATTGGATTGTCATATCGGCCTGGCCTTCCTGAAAAACGGCGGTGCGCGTCAAGGCGAACGGATGCGCCTTGTTTCACCGCTAACCGAAGAGAATGTCGAGGTCGAGATCGTCTCGGCCCATTTCGTAGACCCCGAGGGAGAACGGCTTCGTGCATGATCTTGCCGCAATAACCGCCCTGGGCGGATCTGAACCGAGAGTTGACACTGTGGCAGACGTGACCTGCACCGAAGTGCCGGACGTCGCGCTTGCCTCGGTCGCAGCACGATCAAGCCAGGAAACCAAAGCTCAGAAGGCTCTGACCAAGCTGATCGGTGTTACAACCCAGGACATCGGGCGGTTTGCGGGCGATCCGGTTTCGGCGTTCTGGACCGGGCCTGACCAATGGATGGTGGAAGCCCCGTTCGAGACACATGAAGATCTGGCGCAACAGGTCAAAGACGCTGTCGGTGACACGGCGTCGGTGACCGAACAAACAGATGCCTGGACTCGCTTCGATCTGAACGGTGCACGGGTGTTGGCAGTGCTTGAACTGCTCTGCCCTCTCAACGCGCGCAAAATGGCTGAGGGCGATGTAGCCCGCGCAGCGATCCACCATCTTGGATGTTTTGTCCTTTGCCATTCGCCTGATGCGTTTAGCGTATATGGGCCGCGGTCTTCTGCCGGATCACTGCATCACGCCATCACAACAGCCATGAAAGCTGCCCTATAAGGGAAGATCAGCTTGAGGGCAGCGGGGCGTTGTCCTCGACACGGAATCGGTTGATCCGCCGCCGGTCCTCGCTGGGGCTTAGCCCGAACGCCGACCGATAATGTGTCACCAATGGCGCGACGGAGCTATAGCCGATAGCCGCAGCAATATCGGCAATCGGGTCTTTGGTATAAACCACCATCTGACGGGCGGCTTTCATACGCATCGCGCGGAAATAGTGGCTGGGGCTTTGTCCGGTGGCTTGCTTAAAGGCCCGTTCAATCTGACGGGGTGTCACACCCGTAAGACTTGCGACTTCGGCGATCGAAATCGGATCACTGATATGGGCTGCGAACAACTCGACGCACTGCGCGACAAGATGCGGCAGCTTTTCACCCGTGTCCGGTTTGCTGGTGCTAGGCACCTGTTGCCGCACGCCTTCACCGCGCATTAAGGGGTGTTGAAACCAACAGGCAACCTCATGAGCAACTTCGCTGCCCAGACGGTCTTCGATCAGGTGCAGGGCCAGATCAAAAGCAGCAGCGGCACCAGCGGCGGTATAGCGCGTGGCATCGGATACAATCACGTCACGCCGGGCATCCATGTCCGGAAACTCGGCCTCGAACGCGGCTTCATAACACCAGTGCACCGAAATAGGATGGCCAGCCATGACACCGGACCGCACCAGTGGGAACACACCTCCGCTGATGCCACCCAAAATGGTGCCGTGACGCGCCAGCGTTCGCAGTGCTCCGTTGCCTTGGCTCGGATCAGAAAACCCCGACGTTGGACTGCTGAGAAGAAACAAAATATCGAACGATTGGCAGGTGGTCAGATCGCACTCAGCCTCGAAACGGACATTGGCGCTGGACCTGACTTTCTGTCCACGCTCGGTGACCAGTGACCAGCAAAACACGGCCTGCCCTACGATCTCGTTCGCGGCACGTAGCGGCTCGATCACAGAGGTCAGACAGGCCATCGGGAAACCGTCGAAGAGGAGAAATCCAATCTCTGATTTTTTTTCTGTCAACATGAATATTTACTATCAGGAAAATTAGGTGCGAAGGTAGTCCGAATGGTGCTTTACTGACTTTGGTCAGCCTGCCACTGCGCAACGAAGCGGCCGTGATCCGTAGTATCCCAAAGCTGCTTTGCAGCGCGCTCCTGAACGACTGCTCAACTAAATGGCGCAGCAACTATGATTTCAATTGATTGACATAGGCCAGTCATGGTTCATTCACACTATAACCTTGGCAATAAAGGCATCGCGCGCTGCTGCTTGGGTGAGCGGAGCCTTTCTGCTCAAAACGATGGCAGACGACTGTCATTGGCGTGCAATCGGCTCCTTTCATTTTGACCTGACGGCGCGCCGTCACAGCCAATAGGAAATGCCATGCTTCACAATGACCAGCTTGAACAATGGGATCGGGATACCTTCTTCCACCCTTCCACCCATCTTGCCGATTTCGCGCGGGGCGACCTTCCGCAACGCCTGATCACAGGCGGTTCCGGATGCCATATTCTGGATCGTGACGGCACTCGATTGTTAGACGCATTTGCGGGGCTTTACTGTGTCAACGTCGGCTATGGGCGTACAGAAATCGCCGAAGCGATTGCGGATCAGGCCAAGGAACTGGCCTACTATCACTCTTATGTCGGGCACGGCACCGAAGCTTCGGTCACGCTTGCCAAGATGGTGTTGGATCGCGCACCAGATCATATGTCCAAGGTTTATTTTGGGCTGTCCGGTTCTGATGCCAATGAAACCAACATCAAACTGATCTGGTACTACAACAACATCCTTGGGCGCCCCGAAAAGAAAAAGATCATCTCGCGGTGGCGAGGGTATCACGGATCCGGGTTGATGACCGGGTCACTGACTGGGTTAGAACTGTTTCATAAGAAGTTCGACCTGCCGCTTGCTCAGGTTATTCACACCGAGGCGCCCTACTACTTCCGGCGGGAGGATACGGATCAGAGTGAGGGCGATTTTGTCGCCCATTGCGTTGCCAAACTGGAAGAATTGATAACACGTGAAGGCGCGGATACAATCGCGGCCTTCATCGGAGAACCGGTGCTAGGCACTGGCGGCATCGTACCGCCACCCGAGGGGTATTGGCCCGCTATTCAGACGGTTTTGGACAAGCACGATATTCTTTTGATCGCGGATGAGGTCGTGACTGGGTTTGGTCGCCTTGGTAAGATGTTCGGCTCGGATCACTATGGAATGCGCCCGGATTTAATCACCATCGCCAAAGGGTTAACCTCTGCCTATGCCCCTCTGTCGGGCTCCATTGTCTCGGGCAAAATCTGGGCTGTGCTGGAACAGGGCACCGATGAAAACGGTCCGATAGGACACGGCTGGACTTACTCCGCCCACCCTGTTGGCGCAGCGGCTGGCGTTGCGAATTTACAGGTGATCGACGCAATTGGGCTGATCCAAAACGCCGGTAGTGTCGGGGCTTATCTTAACACAGCGATGCGTGGCGCGTTGGCGGATCATCCCAATGTCGGCGACGTGCGTGGTGAGGGCATGTTGTGTGCTGTGGAATTTGTTCAAGACAAAGACACCCGCCGCTTCTTTGATGCCGCCGACAAGATCGGGCCCAAAATTGCTGGGCGGCTTTTGGACCAGGACAATGTGATCGCGCGCGCAATGCCCCAAGGAGACATTCTTGGCTTTGCCCCACCTTTTTGTCTGAGCCGAAACGAAGCCGATCAAGTGGTCGCCGCGACGGCACGCGCAGTCAAAGCCGTGTTGGGTTAAGACATGGAAGGGAATGACTTGATGCAACCAACAAAAGCGCCTTTCAGCCTTTCTGAATACGAACGCCGCTTGTCCAAAACCCGGGCCGCAATGGATGCTGCTGGTCTTGACACGCTTTTTGTGACTGACCCGTCCAATCAAGCATGGCTGACCGGTTATGATGGCTGGTCATTCTATGTCCACCAAGGCGTGATTGTTCCCCAAGAAGGCGAGCCAATCTGGTGGGGCCGCCATATGGATATGTTGGGTGGGCGCCGCACCTGTTGGATGCAGCAGGACAATATTGTCGGCTATGGCGATCACTATGTGCAATCCACCATCCGTCACCCGATGGAGGATTTGGCCGACCAGCTGCGCGCGCGCGGGTTGGATCGGGCGCGCATCGGTGTCGAGATGGAAAACTACTATTACTCGGCCAAGGCGCACAACGTTTTGGGGGCGGAATTGCCAGATGCCACGCTGTCTGACGCCACTGCATTGGTAAATTGGCAGCGGTTGATCAAATCAGCCGACGAAATCGCCTTTATTCGCAAGGCGGCGCGGATTTCGGACAAAGTCATGCAGACCGCGATTGATCGCGCGGCACCCGGAGTAAGAAAGAACGATCTTGTCGCCGACATCTTGCACGCAGGCGTCACCGGGGTTGGGGAGGATTGGGGCGACTACCCTGCTATTTTGCCCCTAACCCCGTCCGGGCTGGACGCGACCGCTGCGCACCTGACCTGGGATGGATCCCCCATGCGCCCGAACGAAGCCACGTTCTTTGAACTGTCCGGGTGTTATCGCCGCTACCACGCCCCGCTGTGTCGAACCGTTTTCCTCGGCACGCCTTCGGATCACGTTCTCCGAGCGGAAGACGCACAATTGGAAGGGATCGCCGCGGGTATGGAGGTCGCGCGCGCTGGCAATCGCACCTGTGACATCGCCAATGCGTTCATGCAGGTCCTGGCAAAACATGGGATCGAACGGTCTGGACGCATGGGATATCCCATCGGCCTCAGCTATCCACCGGATTGGGGTGAGCGAACGGCTTCAATCCGCAGCGAGGACGAAACCGTTTTACAACCGGGCATGACGTTCCACTTCATGCCTGCGCTTTGGATGGACGACTGGGGTTTGGAAACGACGGAGACCATATTGATCACCGAAGACGGACCAGCAGAACCTGTTTGCAACGTCGAGCGTAAGTTGTTCGTAAAGGCCTGACCGGGTAGGTAGTCTTTCGCAGCCCGCAATCGTGAAAGAACATACTTTTGCGGCTCGCTACGTTTCCGCCCAGAGGCCGCGAGTGCGGCGGCCGCTATCAATTCTTTTGTTTGACATGGCCACATGGCAGCTAAGCCAAACTGCTCAAAGAACAGGCACGTAAAAAGGCCGTAGCCGCTGTCCTTTGGAGATCGCATCCAGCGCGGACTTGGCAGTCTCAAAAGACTCTCGGATCGTTACGTCCATATCCAAGTAGCGGTATGTACCAAGACGCCCGATAAAGGTCACTTTTTGTGTTTTGGAGGCCAGTTCAACATACTCACCAAGCAACGCTTTTTCTTTCACCTGACGGATGGGATAGTAGGGAATGTCATCTGGACCAGCCGCTCGGGAAAACTCGCGGTAACAGACTGAGCCCTCGTGTGTTTCCCATGGCGCGAAGTGTTTATGTTCAGTGATGCGCGTGTAGGGTACGCTTTCTTCGCCATAGTTCATCACTGCGCAACCTTGGTAATCTCCGTCATAGGTAAACCGTTCAAAATCCAAAGTGCGATAGCCAAGACGACCAAGCTCGTAATCGAAGTAGCCATCCAGCGGACCAGAATAGAATACATGGTCGAACTCATCGCTCATGGCCCGCTTGAACGTGGTGTTCAATTTCACGGTGATCGAAGGATGATCCAGAATACCTGCGATCATGTCGGTATACCCGTTTTCAGGCATGCCTTGGAACTTGTGAAAGAAATAGTTGTCGTCGTAGTTGAATCGCACGGGCAAACGCTTGAGGATCGATGCCGGCAGCTCAGAAGGGTGACATCCCCATTGTTTGATGGTGTAGCCTTTGAAAAACGCCTCATACAAATCGCGACCTACGAAACGCATCGCCTGCTCTTCAAAGCTTTGTGGATCGGTAATCGTCGTATCGGCTTGTTCTTGCGTGATAAAGTCATGCGCTTCGTCTGGGCGCATAGTCTTGTCAAAAAACTGATTGATGGTGTGCAAATTCACCGGTAGCGAAAAAACCTGTCCCTGAGAGGTGGTTTTGACCCGGTTCTTGTAGGGAAGGAAATTGGCATAGCGGTTGACATACTGCCAGACTTCCTCGTCATCCGTATGAAAGATATGCGGTCCATAGACATGCACCATGACATCAGTGTCTGCATCACGCTCGGTGTGGCAGTTGCCCCCGATGTGATCGCGACTGTCCACGATGGTAATTTCATGCCCCTGCTCTGCAAGTTCACGACCAATCACCGCGCCGGATAGCCCGGCACCAACCATTAAGAACCGACCTTTGTTCATTCAAAGACCTTTGCAGAGTTCATCGATATCGTTGTCATATCCAATGGTTTGCTCAGCTGCCGTCGGGCAATCTTGAAGATCCCGGCGCGCGCCTCGCTGGCGCTACGAAACCTGGACAGCATCGACATCCAACTCCGGCACATACGCCACCCAACCGGGATCCGGCCCGAGATCGGCTGCCCCCCCTTCAGGATCGCCGCGAAGACCATTGGTACAGTTCGGCGCGACAAATCAAACATTTCTTTCAACTCGGCCTCCTCATCTTCCGAACTGAGGTTGCCGGTTTCAGCCATCACGGCCTTGAGATTCTTTCCGACTGGCCGCGTATGATGCATTGCGATTTCGTCAAGGATTGCGGCGCGAAAAGCCCCCGCTTCTGCCCAACGACACCAGATGTAATCCAGACCATAGCCGCTCATCGTTCCACGGAACAAAGGCAGGGCCTTCACCAAAATATCGCGATGCAAGCATGGCGCCATAATCTCGATGTAGTTTGTGTATCGCAGCGCAAAGCCCGGGCATTGGCTAAACACGAAATGAGAAAAGTAACTGTCTGGGGTCAGCGAAGGCTGCGCGATCTTCAGCCCATACAACCGCATCGCGTCAAACAGATAATTCACATCCGTCGCACTTATGTCGAGATCGTCATCGGGAAGCCAGAAATAGTCATACTGGCTGAGATCCCGATCCTGAAGTGTCTCGTATAGCCCATCCCATTTGCCACCTTTGATCAAAACGGCTTGGACGCCGGGGGCAGCTACAAACTCTGAAAATGCATCATCCGAGAAATAGCTAATCAGAAGATCATAGCTACGATCTTCATATGCAGTTTCCTGCCAACGATGGTGCAAAGACTTGCCACCTGCACGGACAACTACGAGGTTCTTTTTCATATGCAAGTCCGAACGCGGCTTTCGGTCTGCATCAAAGGGCCCAATCCTTCAATCGTGTGCGGGTCCAAAGGATGACTTAGCCGCCCGTATGTATAGCTTGCCTGATACAGAATATTGCGAACAAACCTGCTGAATGATGAGCCGGGTTTGGTTTCTTGCCGCGTGGATTCTATGTTGCTGTCGACCGCCGCGCGTTCTGCGATCATCTGTTGCTGAAGCGTCAGAATAGGCACTTTGTGTTCCCAGTAAAACTTCAGATCGATGTCAATTGGCCTGGCAATTGGCGCATCGAGGGCTATCAACCGTGCCGCAGCCCGCCGCCCAATTATGTAACCCGTGGTTCTGGGTGGCAGTCGATCAGACAGTACAAGGCTCTGGTCCGCAACAGATGTAACGATCTGCGCATTCTTTCCCGGCGGGCCGTCAAGCTTGACCATAACCTCTTCGAAACACTCAGGACACTGAGATATCGCATCGAGAAACGATGTTGGATTCTGAACGAAAGTAGCATCGTCTTCCAACACCAGGCACATATGATCCTCTGAGTTGGCAATCTTCTGCCAAATCTGACGGTGGCCTAAGGTGCAGGCGACTTCATTCCGGCTGAGTGGGCGCTTGAACTTGCGGCGGTTAACGCCCGCATCATAGCTTTGCAGTAGGTGCAATTCTTCCAGTTGGTCGCCGGAAATCGCATCCGAAAACTCATGCGCAAGATTAAAGCGATCAAGTTCACGTTCGCAGGAACGTCGCCGCTCTACATCTTTTGGTAGACTGAGAATGACGGCATTGATCGACACTTGTATCACCAATAAAAACTTCGCGGCGTTACTATGGACCACGATCCAAAAATACAACTGATAAAACAGGTCCTAAAACTTTACCCCCTGCAATCAGGGTATATTAGCAAGATTCCGCTTGCGGCACAGTCGAGTCTTCTTGCACCCTGTCGGATCAAAAAAACAGAACATTGCGAAGAGCTTAAGAGAAAATACCACAATGAGAATGCGGAATCAATTCGCGCAGGATGCGTTTGTCCATGGCACAGCTTGTCGCCCACGTTCCAAGCGTTTTTTGCTCGGTCACCGAGAAAAACTTCTGCATACTGCCTAACTCAATGACGTATGAGCCCACGAAACGAACAAGGCAAATTACTGATACCGCAGACCTAGACGAAGCATCAAGGCACTCTTCCGGGTGACACTGAAGATACCTATATCCGTTCACCGCGCTTGCTCTTTGTCGAACCGGTTACTATCTAGCACACTCAATCGCCAAGAGGCGGGGTCAGACAAGCTTGTCACCCACCACCATCTGCCCTTTAGACCGGAAAGAATATAGGTTATCTGAGCGAGCGCATGGTTTCATGATCTGGAGAACGCAATGATAAAGCGCGCCTGGAAAAACTGGCGATCAGGTTATATGGGTCGCCTTATAGGCGAGAGCTTCTACGCTCAGGGCGGGCTCTATGGTATTGCGATTGTGGCGATGATTGTCGTCGCTGTGACGACCGCGGGCTCGGCTTATATGATGGAGTATATAGTCGACGCCATGACCAGCCCCGACATGCGCGGCTGGGCGCATATGATTGCGTTAGGTGTGGTTGGCCTGTTTCTGGCCAAAGCGCTCGCTTCTTATGTTCAGGCCATGTATCTGGCCCGGGCCGGAAACCGAATAGTCGCCGCACAGCAGGACCGGGTTTACCGCAAGCTGCTTCGGCACGGCGTGTCTTTCTTTGCCGCGAACGAATCCTCTGATCTGCTGATGCGGACCACTCACGGGGCCCAGGCGGCACGACAACTGATTGATGTTCTAGTGACCGGGTTTGTGCGTGATGCGCTGACACTGGTGGGCCTGGTTGTTGTCATGGTGTACCAACAGCCAGTTCTTTCGGTGATGTTTTTCGTGGTTGGACCTATAGCCCTGTTGGGCGTGCGGTATCTGTTGAAAAGCGTACGCGCAATCATGCAGGCTGAGTTCAAGTCACTGGCTGAAATCATTCGGGTGCTTCAGGAAACGTCCAGCGGCATTAAGGTAATCAAGGTGTTTTCGCTTGAAGACCGGATGATCACACGTATGGACACTGCCATTCGGAAGGTCGAACAGCGTTCGAACGACATTGCCAAGTTGCAGTCTATCGCCAGCCCGCTCATGGAGTTTCTGGCCGGACTGGCCGTAGCGGGTGTTTTGGTCGTCAGCACTTTGGGCCTTGCAGGAAGCGAGCCGCCCTCTGCGGGTCAGCTGATGTCTTTCATCACCGCATTGTTGATGGCGTATGAACCTGCCAAGCGCCTGTCCAGGATGCGTGTTCAGATAGAAGCCTGTATGGTCGGCGTCGGCATGTTATTCGGATTGCTCGATCAGGAAGACACGATGCAAGAAAGATCGGATGCGAAGGATCTTTTGGACGGTCCGGGTGAGATCAAGTTGCGCGATGTCACCTTTGGTTATCACGGTGCGATCCCGGTTATTGAAAACATGAATTTGACCTTCCAGGCACGCAAAACCACTGCGCTGGTTGGTCAATCCGGCGGTGGTAAGTCGACCGTCTTTGGCTTGCTGATGCGTTTCTACGACCCTGACGAAGGCAGCGTCGAAATTGATGGTCAGGACTTGCGAGATGTGAGTTTCGCGTCATTGCGCCGGAAGATCTCTTATGTGGGTCAGGACACTTTCTTGTTTTCGACCTCAGTGATGGAGAACTTGCGCTGTTCTGCGCCGGATGCAACCGATGAAGAGGTCATCGCAGCAGCCAAAGCGGCCCATGCGCATGACTTCATCACTGACTTGCCTGACGGGTATGATACACAAGTTGGCGAGAACGGGACGTTCCTGTCCGGCGGTCAAAAACAGAGGGTTGCAATCGCCCGTGCCATTCTGCGCAAGGCCGAAATCCTGTTGTTGGACGAGGCAACCAGCGCGCTGGATGCCGAATCGGAAACCCTTGTCAAACAGGCGCTTGATGCGCTGACTCAGGATGTCACGGTGATCGTGATTGCGCACCGACTGTCTACGATCCTGGAGGCAGACAACATCATGGTCGTGCAGGATGGTGCGGTCGTTGAACAGGGAAATCTGGATGAGTTGATGCAGAACAACGGCCGTTTCCGCAACTTGTTCGACCAGCAGTTCAAAAAACACGAAGCCAAGTCAGAAGTAGCGGAATAAGCTCAATACCCGGAATCGCATATCCAGGGGGATCTGTCGCAAACTTTGACCTGAGTGACGCACGATGGAGTTGTGATGGTTTGACTGCGCCAATGCTCAGGAATGCCAATGCTCGGCTTCAAAAGCTTCATCCTACCCGCGGCGACACTCGCAGTGTATCGAAGCGGCAAACATGATCCGCAAGGCCCAACTCGGATCTTCGACAAACGGATTCCGCCAGTTTGCAGCGCTCGCTGGAGAATTGGGCCCAATCAAAGCGTTAGCTTCGAACCACGCCTAAGTTTGCGATGGATTCACTCGACCCGTCTTTAGAATTTGATGTCCATCGCTGTACCGGCAGCGCAGGCGCGCTCGACAACCGTGGCTGCAACGGCCAGATCTTGAAGGCCAACTCCTGTTCCGTCAAAAAGAGTGATCTCTTCCCTTGAAACACGTCCAGGATGCGCCCCGTTGATAACTGCTCCCAGTTCAATGATGTCAATTTCACGAAGCGAGCCATCGGCTACGGCATGCTGAGCTTCGCCGATCGTGATCGATTGCGCGATCTGGTCTGTAAACACACTGACGCGACCCATCAGCGCGGCATCTACCTCTTGTTTTCCCTTGGTATCTGTTCCCATACAGGCGACGTGAGTGCCGGGACGCACAAGGTGCGACGGAACGATAGGATCATGACTCGAGGTAATCGTTACAATGACGTCGGACTGTTCGCAGAGCCCCTCGACGCTGATGCTCTCAAACGGCAACCCAAGCTCATTTGACACTGCTTCCAGAGAAACAAGCTTTTCGGGCGATCGGTTCCAGGCCACGATCTTTTCAAACTTTCTTTGCTCTGCCACCGCGCGCAGTTGGAACGCAGCCTGATGGCCAGCTCCCAAAATGCCCAACACTCTTGCATCCGACCGCGCCAGATGCCCAACCGAAACCGCAGCAGCGGCGGCTGTGCGCAATGCTGTTAAGAGGTTGCCCCCGACGATGGCACTGCATTTTCCGGTATCGGCATCGAATAGAAACACCGTTGATTGGTGATTGGTCAGACCTTTTTCGGCGTTATCGGGCCAATACCCGCCAGATTTTAGGCCCAGGTTCAGCGCATTGCGATCAAAGCCGGACTTAAACCCGTAGAGCGCATCCGCATGGCCGATAGCCTCGCGGATCACCGGGAAGTTATAAGCTGTTTTTGCCGCCATAGAGGCAAAGACCTGCTCAACTGCTTCGAAACAATCGTCTCGACTGATGTGGTCACCAATGATGGCTTCGGGAATGACATACATGACTTTCGCCTTCGATAAAAATGGGGCGAGCAAGCTCGCCCCTCAGTCACAGGGAGATTCTTCAGTAGGCTTTGCCGCGGGCAGAAACCGGCCACAGAGTCTCAACCTTTCCGTCGCGCACACCGACATACCAGTCATGCACATTGGCAGTCGGATCGCAGTGACCGGGAACAAGCCGCAGTTTGTCACCAACGGCCAAGGCAGCATTCGGGTCTGCAATCACGCCATGCTCATCAGAGCATTTGATGTATTCAACATCGTAGCGCCCAAAAACAATAGGCAAACCGCTATCAACTGATTGCACCTTCAGGCCAGCATCAACAATGGCTTTATCGGTTTTTGCGTGGCTCATCACTTGGGTTAGGATAAAGAACGCATTCTCCCACTCGCTCTGGTCGATCCGATTGCCGTCCTTATCGAGAATTCGGCCGTAATCGGCATCCATGAAAGCGTAAGAGCCACATTGCAGCTCGTTGTAAACACCTGAGTTACTTTCAAAATAATAAGAGCCAGTACCGCCACCCGACACCAGTTCGCAGCCAATCCCTTCGGCTTTCAAACCATCAACAGCGTCCTGAACCATTGCGATGGCCAAATCGAGTTTCTCTTTTCGGGCTTCGTATGTGTCCATGTGCTGCATGGCGCCTTGATAGGCTTGGATACCCGTGAACTTTACGTTTTCAGCCGCCACTATTGCCTTGGCGATTTCGACAACGGCAGACGTTGTAGTGACCCCGCAACGCCCCGCGCCACAATCGATTTCCACGAAGATTTCCAGTTCAGTACCATGTTTTTTCGCTGCAGCAGAAAGGTCAGCAACGTTGGCTAGATCGTCAACGCAAACGATGATCCGCGACCCCAGTTTCGGCAGTTTTGCCAGGCGGTCGATTTTCTGCAGATCACGCACTTGATTTGAAACCAACACATCCTTGATGCCGCCGCGCACAAAGACTTCGGCCTCGCTGACCTTTTGGCAACATACGCCGATCGCACCACCAAGGCTTTCCTGGAGCTTGGCGACTTCAACCGACTTGTGCATTTTCCCATGCACCCGATGGCGCATCCCGTGTGCCTTGGCATAGTCACCCATCTTCTTGATGTTGCGTTCCAGCGCGCCGAGGTCGAGGACCAAACACGGTGTTTGGATGTCAGCCTCATCCATTCCAGGTAATGCCGGAACATCGAAACCCACTTCAAGATCGTCAAATTTTACAGGAACATTCATCGGTTTTGCCTCTTTCATTGGATCCAGGGAAGTTTGTCGAGATCGACATTGCCGCCAGTGATGATGACTCCCACGCGCTTACCTTTGAAAGCGTCGGGGTTTTTTAGAATTGTTGCCATCGGCACGGCACTCGACGGCTCCATGACCACCCTCAGGTGCTTCCAAATGAGCTTCATCGCATCGACAATTTCAGGGTCAGATGCTGTGAAGATCTCGGACACATGGTTGGATACGAAGTGCCAAGTCAAATCTTTCAATGGCACCAAAAGCCCATCAGCAATGGTCTTCGGTGCATCATCAGCGATGATGTGACCGGCTTTGAAACTGCGGTAAGCATCGTCTGCCTGATCTGGCTCGGCCGCGATGACCTGGCACTCGGGCGCCAGCGTCGCAAGTGTCAAGCAAGTACCTGAGATCATACCTCCGCCGCCAATCGGAGCCACAACGAAATCGAGCCCATCGCTTTGCTCCATCAGTTCTCGCGAACAGGTCCCCTGCCCGGCGATAACACGTGGATCATTGTAGGGGTGCACGAAATCACCGCCAGTTTCAGCTTGCACCCTGGCAAAGGTTTCTTCGCGCGATGTAGTTGAAGGTTCGCATTCAGTAATGTTTCCACCGTAGCGGCGAACAGTATCTTTTTTGGCCTGAGGCGCAGTTCGGGGCATCACAACATTACACGGAATACCGCGCAGCTTTGCCGCATAGCTCAGACAGGAAGCATGATTGCCCGAGGAATGCGTCGCCACACCCTTTTCGGCCTGCTCGTCGTCCAAACCGAAAACCGCATTTGTTGCACCGCGTACCTTAAAAGCACCCGGCTCTTGAAAGTTCTCGCATTTGAAGAAAATCTCTGCCCCGGTCAACTCGTTCAGATAATCTGAGCTCCGTACTGGCGTGCGACGAATATGCGGCTCGATCCTTCTATGAGCGGCAAGCATGTCTTCATAGGTAGGGATATACATCACCTTCGTCTCCGCTACGCTGCTTTGCACACATCTGCCGCCGGGTTTGAACGGAAGTATTCTTGAGCCGCGGCCACACCAGATCCAAGACGGACATCAAGTCCCAAATCCGCCATGCACATCTCTGCGGTCGCGATCCCGCTCAAGGTCATCACGTCCGTCAGGCTCCCCAGATGCCCGATCCGAAATACCTTACCTGCAACCTCACCGAGGCCCACACCGAAAGCCACGCCATAGGTATCCGCAGCATGGGTCACAATATCTGTCGCGTTGAACCCGTCCGGGGTGAGGATCGCGCTCACCGTGTCGGAATAGATATCAGGCGATGTCGCACAGAGCTCCAGGCCCCACGCCTTCACAGCATATCGCACGCCTTCGGCAATACGATGATGGCGCGCGAATACGTTATCCAACCCCTCGTCTAAGAGCATGCCGCATGCCTCATTGAGGCCATTAATTAACCCAACGGGCGGTGTGTAAGGAAAGGCACTGGCGGCATAACCGTTGGCCATATCATGGATGTCGAAAAATGAGCGTGGCGACTTCGCGGACTTTGTCGCCTCCATCGCCTTGGCGCTGAAGCCGACGATGGCCAGACCAGCCGACAACATAAAACCTTTTTGTGATCCGGTCACGGCAACGTCCACGCGCCAATCATCAAATTGAAAATCCATCGATGCGATCGAACTCACCCCATCGACAAGCAGCAAGGCTGGATGACCCGCGGCATCCAAGGACCGACGCACGCCAGCGATGTCAGATTTCACACCGGTGGCGGTTTCATTGTGGGTGGCCAGCACTGCTTTGATTTCGTGCGCTTTGTCTGCGGCAAGAATCTCCTCGTAGCGATCTACAGGCACGCCCTCTCCCCAAGGCGTTTCGACAATCTGAACATCCAGCCCGTGGCGCTTGCACATATCGATCCAGCGATGAGAGAACATACCGTTGCGCGCCGCTAAAACCTTGTCACCCCCAGACAAGGTGTTGGTCAGCGCGGTTTCCCAACCACCAGTGCCGGACGACGGGAAGAAAAATACTTCTGCGTCTCGGCTTTTCAGCACGCGTTGGACACCCTTTCTCGCCGGGTGAAGCATTTGACCAAACAAGGGTGACCGATGGTCTATCGTCGGCATGTCGCACGCTTTGCGCAGCTTTTCGGGGATGTTGGTCGGCCCCGGAATGAACACAGGATTCTGAAAACTCATTGAGTGCCTCGTTTGCGATGATTCTGGCTCTAGTATTGTGTGCGAGGCGCAAACTGGCAATTTTTTTGAAAAATATTTTCAAAACTGAAAGAAAGTATATTTATCTTTTTTTATAATGTGTTATATTTTTTCAATCCCATTACGACTATTGAAAAATTATCAAAATAGGAAAACCTGGGGAATGCCATCAGAAAAGCGTAAACGCGGGCGACCGAAAAGCTTCACCGACAAGCCAGAACAGAATACGAACCAGTCAATCGATAGAGCGATAGACATCCTTGAATCCCTTGCCTCGCAACCAGGGCTTTCGCTGTCGGATTTGGCCCAACGTTTGGACATGTCACCTGCCACGACCTACCGGACACTAAATACGCTTGAAAAGCGTCGTCTCGTAGACCTGGAACCAGAAAACCAGACGTGGCATGTCGGACCAGAACTGTTTCGTTTGGGTTCGGCGTTCCTCTATCGCAGCTCACTCGTAGAGCGCGCTCGTCCGATCATGCGCGGCTTGATGGAAGCCACCGGGGAAACCGCTAATATCGGCATAGAACGTGAAGGCCAGATCATCTTCTTAAGTCAGGTTGAAACACAGTCAAATATTCGTGCCTTTTTTCAACCTGGCACACGCACGCCACTTCACGCTTCTGGGATCGGAAAAGCGTTATTATCCTGCTATGATCGCGCGCGGATCGACCAGCTCCTTCCCAATGCGAGACTGGAGCAATTTACTATGAAAACGCTGTTTGACAAAGAAAAGCTGTTGGCTGAACTCGACCATAGCCGCCGCCGCGGATGGGCATTGGATGATGAAGAAAGAACTCATGGAATGCGCTGTGTCGCTGCCCCGATCATAGATTTTTTCGACGAGGCGGTCGGAGGCATATCTGTATCGGGGCCTGCGGATCGTATGCCCGACGAAAGGCTTGCTGAGATTGGCAATATTGTCCGAGGCGCTGCAAAGGAGTTGTCACATAGGTTGGGTGCGTCTGGTGCGAAAGTAGACGGCGAAGATGATTAGTCTTCGCCAATTGTAGCTTCGGTTTCAAGGGCGCTGCGCAAGTATACGGGCTGAGAAAGGCTCCGGAAAATGCACATAGCGGTTTACATATCTATAGGGATCTCAAGCGCCCTAGTTTCATGTTTCTGCCTTTTGTCTTGTCGGGTTCAACCAGTATAGTTTGGCTGCGGCCTGTGTAGACATCAGCGGGTGTCAGATTTGTGAAGCTCTCATGGCGGCGTTGATGGTTGTAGTAACCGACGAAGGCAACAACATGTGCTTCGGGATCGCCGGTCAGGAAGCCGTTCTCCAACGAGATGCGGTTCTTAAGTGTGTGATGCCAGCGCTCGATCTCTTCCCGCGTGAAATATGTTGGCCGTCAACCGGTCGCCGTCTGCACCCAAATGGTCTTTGTTTGCAGGTATTGCTCAAGCGCTTCCGTCCCATTGTCACGGGCGAGCGACCCGGATTGCTTGTAACCTCCAAACGGGGTCTTGATGTCGCCCTCGGAAAACCCATTGACCGAAACCGTGCCACAAGGCAGCGAGCGAGCCATGTGAAGGGCCCGGTCGATGTCTTGGGTGAAGACGGTTGCGTGCAAACCATAATCTGTGTCACTGGCAACGGTCAAAGCTTCCTCGGCAGTTTTCATGGGCATGATGCCCAGAACGGGTCCAAAAATCTCTTCGCGCGCGATTTTCATTTCCGGAGTAACACCCTGAAAAACCGTTGGTTCGACAAAGTAACCGGGAAGATCGCTGTCCCCGCCCATCGTCATCTGTGCGCCATCCGCGACGCCGCTTTGGATGTAGTTCATCACCAATTCTTTGTGATCCTTGCTGATCATCGAGCCGATGTCAGTGACCGGGTTTAGCGGATCGCCCAATGTGAAACCTTTCACCCGCTCGATGATGCGACCGGTAAACTCCTCAACCAAAGGTGCAGCGATCAGCTGGCGCATATTGGCAGAGCAATTCTGACCACCATTCCAGAAGGCAGACATGGCAGCATGTTCGATCAAGTCGTCGTTAAGTCTCGCATCCTCCAGCACGATGAACGGGCTTTCAAACGATTGCGCCAAAGGGGCTTGCTCTGGTCCCGGTCATTGTCGCGATGGGACAGTTTGGCTACGACCACCTCATTGCCCCTAAGCATCGCCTGGTGGAGTATCTTGACCGCGAAACCAAACAGTCGGTGCGCGTCGGATTTGTCCGCGAAGACGGGACGGTGCGACAGCTTCAAGATCTGGAGATTCGCGTCACACCCTCTGCCCATACCTCTGGATACAAGGCACCGCCCAGCCGCAAGCGTTAGTGACCATCGGCAAGCAACTCCGTCGCGTTGAAAAGAAAGTATGCAGCGAAGGCCTTTGGCCATGGTGCCCAGCAGACGCCACGCGCAAGACTTGGAATGGCAACTTCTTCTTCCTCTGCCCACCTTCCAAATACTCCGTTTGTGCTGATGCAGCTAGTATCGGGAATGCGGGCTGCGATTGCGGAATTCAGAAACAGTGCTAAAGGTCGGCTCTGGGCCGCCACAATTCCAGCTTTCGAGTGGAGCAAAGAGGTTTCTGCACCGCCTCGGGTGTCCGCTCAAAGCCCATAGCCAAAAAGTCCTGCACCGAAACGAACTTCAGCTTCTGGTTTTCAGACAGATGACCATCGTCGCCAATACAATGACAGCACACACGATGGCGGTCAGCGTGATCTGTTCTCCGAGAAAGAGCGCGGACCATCCGAGTGCGGTTAATGGTAAGAGAAGATTGATTTGGCCAATGCGGGCGATGCCGCCTAGCGCAAGCCCGCCATACCAGAGCACCGACGCCAGAAACATGCTGACCACTCCAAGATAGGCCAGTGACACCCAGCTTGCTGCCGAGATGGTCGAGGTATCGATTTGGCTGATCCGTGGCAACAGTGGGAGTATTGCGAAAGGGGTCAGGAAAAGCATCGACCAACTCAGCGTAACACTGCCGCTGAGTTCGCGCGACACGCGCCCGCCTTCGACATAGGCGATGCCCAAGCTCAGCATCCCCAGAAATAGCCAACCATCGGGAAGGGTCAGATGGCCGCCTCCGGCGTCGTAGGCGAAGTAGAGAACCGCACAGAACCCCGTCAAACATGCGATCCAGAACACGGGCGGCGGCCTCTCTCCCGTGCGCAGCACGGCGATGATCGCTGTTACAGCGGGTGCAAGACCTGTGACGACAGCCCCGTGCACGGCTGGCACGCTTTCAAGGGCCATCGCGAGAAAGAATGGATACCCAATCGCCAGACCCAATCCTATGACGAGGATTGGCACGAGGAAACGGCGTTCCGGTGGTTCGCATTGACCTGTGAGAATAAGGAACGCCGCGCCCAGACCGCCTGCCATGACAATCCGGGCGCAGGTGATGTCGAGAGGGGTGAAATCAACGACGGCGACGCGGGTCGCCACCAATGTGCCGCTGAAACCCAGCATTCCTAGGATGCCAAGAACGACTCCGGCTGATCGGTTCGGCATTGACATGCTAATGTCCAAAGCCTTCCGGCGTGATGACCTTGTGGGCGCTTGGGGTCACCTGAAACGCGTCACTATCGAGCTGGCTGAGAGTGCAGGGAAGCCGCAAAACCCACAACAGAAGCGAATACATGATTGTTCTCCTTTGAGACGTAAAAAGCTAGCCCGACACGTGGCCGGTTAGGCTCCATCCTCTTGAGCAGAGGTGGGAACCGGCATCGGCGCAGGCTTGTGGACGCCCACGCCGATCATCACAAGCGCCACGCCAAGCACGTCGATGGCGCTTGGAATCTGACGCAGGACGATAACGCCGATGATCGTGGCAGTCGCGGGCAACAGGGTCAGCAGAAGCGCGAAGCTGGCGCGTGGCAAACGGGCCATGGCCAGTTGGTCGCAAACATACGGTACGACTGACGAACAAATACCGACGCCGATCCCGGCGAGGACCAACAAGGGGACACCGAAGGCGTCGAGCGCCTGCAAGAAGCCGATAGGCATCACAAAGATGAATGCCGCCGTCATTGCTGCACCCAGGCGTTCCACACCGCCCGATGCACCACCTTCGGAAATCTTGTGGCCAAGGACAATGTAAAGGACGAACAGGGAGCCATTCAGCATTGCCCAGAACAAGCCTAGAAGGTCGGACGTGAGGTCTGGTCCTTCTGCTGCCAGAAGAGACGGCACGTCGATTACGAGGGCCACACCGATGATGGCAAATGCAAAGGCAAGATAGTTGCGCCCCGTACGCAGACCCCAAAGGGCGATCCCGATCGTGCCAACGAACTCGATGGCGGAAACCAGGGAGATCGGCAGCCGGTCGAGCGCCAAATAGAAAGAGCTGTTCATCACCGCAAGACAGCCACCAAGCGCGAGAAAAAGAAGACACTCACGGGGCGTTGATTTCTTGAAAGTGCGCCACGGCTTCGTGATGGGGGCGAAAATCAGAGCCGCAGACGCGATGCGGAACCAGGCCACGCCAAGCACGCCGATAAGGGGGAACAACAGAACCGCGAATGCAGGGCCGAGATAGTGGAAAACGGCAGAGACGCCGAACCATGCGTGAGGGGGAACGGCCTCGGACAGGCGGGACATGGTTCCGGGGGCTTTGGTGAGGGCCGGTTTTATAGAGGCTTGATCTGGCATAACATCACAATGCAAGGTGAGGGCGGCACTCGATATGGAGATCAGAAATGTCTTTCGAAGAATTAAGCTCAAGAAAGAAGGATATCGTGACCGAAAACCTTCGGTCTGAAGAAACTGGCCTCGACAATATCGACGCTGCGATTCTCCGGGCGCTTTGCGTGGATGCACGCATCCCGCGTGCCGAGTTGTCCCGCCGTGTGGGCCTCTCGGCCCCAAGCGTCGCTGACCGGGTGCGGCGTCTCGAAGATGTCGGCATCATCACCGGATATGGCGCACGCATCGATCCTGCCCATCTCGGTTATGGCCTGACGATCCTAATCCGTGCGCGTCCCCTACCAGGCGAAATGCAGAACATGATCGAAGCTATTCAGAAGACGCCCCAGATCGTAGCCTGTGACCGCGTGTCGGGAGAAGATTGCTTTGTCGCCCGCGCACATGTTCGCGACGTTGCTGAAATGGAAGCGGTTATTGACCAGATCGTACCATTTGGTGCAACGAACTCTTCAATCGTTCAGTCTTCACCAGTGGAAGAACGGTTGGTGCAACTCTGAGTCCAAAGCGGACACTAGTGCTGCTGCCCTTCTAAATCCAACGTGGTGGCCACCTTTCAATGAACGCGGCCACTCTCTCTTGCTTCATCGGTTTACCAGACTGTCGCTAGTCGCTCGATCTTGTCCTCTATGAGCTCGCCCGTGATCGCAGAGCCCAATAAACGGGCTAGCGTCTTCGCTTCGCCGACCGCACCCGTTGCCGCGGTAAGGAACGGGTTACTTGACTCTCTGTGGCTACGTGAAGCCGAGCCTCATCAATTACTTCCGCAACAAGGCCAATTTCACCTGGCTCTTTCGCGCTTATGACCTTCGCCGACATGAACAATCTTAGCGCCATACCTTCTCCTAAACGCGCAATCCGTAATGCAGCTCACATAACACCTGACATGCATATAAGGCTCCTGTCAGCTGCAATGACTGGTTCGAACCCCGCAAGGCTGTCTTCAACAGTGCGGTTGATGTTTCTTTGACAGAAGCCTTCGGAGGCGGATACGAAATGGCGACTTCATACATAGATTACGACTGCTACGCCTCAAATCCCCCCAGGTTGGGCTTCAGGAGTAAGTATTTTATTCGCTGCCACCTGTCGACGCCTGAAAGGACTTCCTATGCATCGGCCAGTTGCGGCACCCAGTGAGTGCGCTATACGGCAAGACCGCAATGTAGCCGTCTTTCGTGGCGTAGAATTTTCGATACTTGGGCATGATCTGCGGGTATCCTATTGGCGCTTTAGCGGGCGGAACGTCTCGCCCGCAAGGTGCTCTACCATGATGAAAGAAATGAGCCCTTCGAACATGGGCGCCTCGATAAGACAGCCCTGGCCGGTTCTGAGTTTCTGGAGGACCCCGCCATGACCGCCATGGCGCGTTGCAGTCTGTGTTCTGTTTGTCAGAGACGAGCTGATCTTTTTGAAGACACAAAGCGACGCGATGCCGAGGATCGTCAGAGCATTGCGAAGTCGGTTTTCGGTGTTTCCGAAGCGCAGATGTTGCTGGCTCGTCGTATCGCAAAAGGGGATAATCTGACTACCGCCTCAGAAACGCCCAGCATCAACATCGCTAGAACGCATCTTTCTCGAATCTATGCAAAGACTGGCATCAACTCTCAAACCTCCTTAGTCCGGAAATTGCTTAGCGTTGGCTGAATTCAGTTTCTCCGAACATCGAACGGACATCTCGATGTTCTCTGTAAACAGCAAGGTTGGTCCACATGCCGGATATTGTGCGATTGTTAAGAGCAAGGGCAGCGTGCTGCCCTTGCTTGGTCGGCTGCTCAGAACGGGAACCGATGGCGCAGAGGTGGTGGTCGCTCAATCTCTGGTGGGAGTCCGACGTCCTTCCTCAGGTAATCCGGCAGCTCAGATATCCTGCGCAGAACGGGCCGCTCTCCGTCGGGTCGCCGGGCCAAAATAGCCACCAGCCGCAGCAAGAGGCCACTTGATCGGTTGACGGGGATATAAAGTGATACGCTTGGCATTGTTCTCTCCATGAATGATGGAAAGCCGCCACATGAGGAAAACACAAAAAAGGCCGCTCACGAGGCGGCCTTCAGATCGGAAACCTGTCAGACCGCTTTAACGGGCTACTGCGCCTGTCGCGCGAAGCATTGATGTCTGACGATTCATCATATCCGATATCTCCTGTATCAGGGTTTCCAGTTCCGCAATCTACCAGACAGATTGCTTCGGTTCAACAACCCTTACATGTATTGGTCGAATTTCGCCGGATTGCGAACTCACGCCCATTTGCAGCGAACCAGCACTTTGTCCTGGTTGTCTCCATATACAACGCCTGGATACGGTGCTTCCGTCTGCCGCGCCACCTCTGAGGTCGGCTCAGAGCCGAGATGCACCGATGTTGAAATTTGCATCAACGTCCGCAATCTTAGAATTGAACGATAGGCTTTGTGCCCGCAACACTGGTTGCGCAGCCGAAAAAATGGCTTCTTGATGTCACCTCAAGGCCTGCCGCCTTGAGAGCGTCGGCCATCGCGTCACAGTCACCGAAATTGCGCGTATAAGTTCCGATCATGCTGAAGTCATTCGCGCCTCTGAGGAAATAGCGCTCTACTGTGGGAAGCACCTTGTCCAGATAGAAGCGGTAAAGCGGCCGCAATGCCCAGCCCTTTGGATCGGACGCTTCTATCAACGCAAAGCCGCCGCCAGGTTTCAAAATCCGCGCGATCTGCTTCGCCAATTCGGTCTGCTGCTCGGGGTTGAACGTTTTGAGGCCGAACGTGGATACTAGCAGGTCCGCGTGATTTGCTGGCAGGTCGGTTTGTAAGGCGTCGGCCTCAATATGCGTGATCCGATCGGCATACTCACCATGCAGGCGATCAACAGCCTCGAGATGCATACGATGGGAGATGTCTAGAGCGCAAACCGTATCCAGGTCTGGGAAACGGCGTAGCAGATACGGCCAAACCTCGCCAGTTCCAGCCATCAAATCGACAATGACGGGCCGGGGGTTTGACGCAGCGATCAAACGCGCGACGCATTGATGCCTCCACAACGCGACAAACCCAAAAGAGCTAACGGAACTCCACCTTCGATAGCTTGAAGAGCAGCGGTCAAAAAGATCCGCTACGAACTCGGGGTCATAGATATCAGTGTTTTGGTCGTTCATGGTCGGACCGCAGTTGCAGTGTTCGAAATGAGCAAGCTACCGAACTCTTGGTCATCTTGAAAGCGGTCATTCGTGCCGATGCAGCGAAAGCCCTGTTCGACAGGTCGCAATGCAGCATCAGGATAGCGTGTTGAGCGAGAACAAAGCGCCGCAGCTTATCAAATGCCACGGATTGAAGTAGCCTTCCATTGCAGTATAATCGGGTTTGAATTTGACAATGGAAAAAGTACTGGGATTTGGAGGGTTTTTCTTTAGGGCAGAGGATCCTAACGCTTTAGCGAGATGGTACTGCGACAACCTGGGCATTGATCTTGTGCCCAATGACTATGAAACGCCGTGCTGGACACAGGAAGCAGGTGAGACCGTATTCGCCCCGTTCGAAAAGGTAACAGAGTATTTCGGGAACCAAGAAAAGGCATTCATGCTGAATTTTCGTGTTCGCGACATCGAGAAAATGATCGCACAGCTCGAGTCCAAGGGTGTTGAGGTCCGCCGAGATCCGGATTCGCCTTATCCGAACGGCAAGTTCGCGTGGCTCAATGATCCGGAAGGAAATCCAATCGAGCTTTGGGAACCCGCCTAGCCTGTGGTTGGAAGCTTGCGGGAAGTGCCTCGGCGTTGAAAATTTCGATTCTACGAACTGACGTTCTGGAAGGCATACAGAGGGGGTGTTCTTGGCAGTTTGGTCAGAACGCAATCGTTCATTCTTATGCAAATGGGCTAAACTCAGAACCACTACGACCCAACGCGGGCTTTACAGCCATCCAACTCTTTCGGGTATGCGCGGCTGGGTCTTGACCACGCATTACTGGCTGTTTGCGAAGTTTGTCCGCGGCTCTCGGGTCACTTTGAACTCGAACTGTTTGCAACGCCTATCGGCAAGCTCCTCTATCTTTCATGTGGGTTTGAGACGCTTGAAAGCGTTGAAATTCAATCCGAAGACAATGTGCGTTTTGAAGACTTTAGAAAGCAAAAAACACTCAACAACGCGTTGAAAATGCTACTTCGGCACTCTTAGGCCGTTGTTTTCAAGAGATGAAGAGGTGCTTTTTGCAGTCGTCGCAATTGCTCAGCATCATATTCAAACCAGATCTGAAGCCAACGGTTAAAGCTTTCCGCAGCCACATCCGGTGGCAGTTTGATGTCTTCAACTCCACGGATCAGGTGGGCTGCCATGATCCCCGACATCAAGGCACGCAAGACTCCATGGCCGTTGCGAGGGTCGAGGCGGCAGGCCGCATCGCCGATGCGGAAGACGTGGTCACCTGCCGGTTGGGCAGAGGCTTTCCATGTCCCGTCCATGATCTTTGCATCTGTGCGCGTGTTGAGGATACGGGTGGTGCGACCCTCAACCCAGGCGGTTTGGCCATCGCCCAAGGGAGCTTGCCAGTGCCACTGATCCGGCCGGACATGCAATGTGGGATGAGTGTCTTCGGGAGCGGTATCTTCATAACCGAAATGCAACCAGATTTGCGGTGAGTGGTCGATCATCCGCGTTGCCAGCTGGCGGTCAAGCCAGCCCCCAACGCCAGTTGCATCGATCAGCCAGCGCGCGTCAATTTCGGCGTTAGCGGTCCACACCCGGTGAATACCAACGGTTCTTTGATATCCGATCGCAGGGGAGGACATGACAAGCTCTCCGTCAAGGGCAAGGTAACGGTTGCACAGCACTTGGGTTAGGTGAGGTTTACGAATCTGAAAACCGCGCCAACCTTGGCCGTATGATTGGAAGGTCTTGACCCCAATACGGTCGATCGTAATGCCCGCATGGCGGCCTAGCGACTGGGCCCGCAATGCATCGCCGACGCCGAGTTGGTCAAAGATCGCTTCGATGCCTGGATGAAATGTTTCGCCGGGACCACGAGCGGGATGGGGCGCGCGCTCCAATATGGTGACGCGCGCGCCAGCTTGGCGCAGGGCAATACCAGCTGCCAGCCCAGAGGGGCCAGCACCTATTATCAAAACGTCCTGCATTAATACGCCCTAGACCAACAGCTGCTGATGTGGCTCCCAAGGGCCATCGGCAGTTTGAACGGCGATTTGATTCAGCGCATCGACAACAATCTGATGTTCGAGCGCAATCAACTCATGTCTCAACCAACGCGTCGGATCATTGGGGTCTTGTTTAAGCGCTTCGGTCGCAGTGACCAGAACCATGTGGAACTTGCAAACTTGGTCGTCAAACACCAACCCCGTGGCAGCTTCGGCGGCTGGAATCTCGGCGTCGCCATCGCGACCATGGCGAAAGGACATCATCCTATAGCTGTTGTAGACGGGCCGTAGGTCATCGCCGATCTGGTGCAAATCACCAATCAGGCGATACATCCGAGCAGTAGACATAATGCGGAACTGATAGTCTTGTTGCGAGACTTTCATCGTTTCGACCATCGTAAAGCGGTTGTTCAGTGCGTTGGGGATGTAATCGACGTGATCGAAATTATCAGTCTCAAAGAAAGCTTCGCCGTTTGCCTCAATACGGCGTGGACCCAGAATGCCATCCCAGGCAGGTGCGCCTTCGAGCCCAATCTCTCGATCTGTCAACGGCGCAACGACGCGGCCACCAGCGCTGCGAGAGCTGTCAGGCGCAACGCCAGGCCAATATGCGGATAGGGCGGCACAAAGCTTGGCGTCTTCGGGGAAGGGGCTGCCTAGGCCATAGGCGGCAAGGTGCAGGACGTTTTCAGCCAACCCTGGATCAAATGTAACGTCAGTGCTGACATCCCAACCGGGTTGATAGATGCCAGCGGCACCATCAGGAAGGTACGATGCGCGTTGTACTTCCTCCGCCGACCCAAATGATTGCCCACTGCCAACAGACCCCTGAAGCCCTACCAATGCGCTAGGCGTAGTGTTTTCAGGGCGAATGTCGGCACCATAGGCGCGCAGCGTAATGTTCGCGGCAGAGCGTTGGTCGGCCAGTGTCAACGGGGCGCGATTCCAGATGGCGCTGAAGCGCGAGGGTACTTGTGTTTCCCACCAATCCAGCAGCACGGACTGATCTACGTATGGGTAAAAATCGGGCGCGGCGAGAACCGAATAGGCGGGGACCATCCGCGATAGATCGCCGTCTAATCCGCCGATGCGCGCGTCGATCCAGCCATCACCTGCAAAATCTGTGTAATGCGCCGCCACATAGTTGCGCACACCGTCTACACGCGCCTGTTGCACGACCTCAGCTACGCGGCGTTTTTCGTTGAGGTTTTGCAATGTTCCGTCGTTGCGGATGCGGTGGCGCACGTGCATCCATTCTGGCGCAGGATGTGCGCGGCCACTGGCCGCGATGTTGAAACTGGGGGCCAAGCCATTGCCAGGCATTGCGGGTACGCGCGTACCAATATGGATACCATTGCGCAAAGTTGGCTCGATCATGCTGGGGCGCGCCATTGGAGAAAGCACACCGGGGCCTACTTCCGGTCCTGCCAGGAACTCAGCGAGGTCAGAGCCAATGAGGAATGGCTCGCCGTCCGTTTCTGGCGGTTCAAAACCGGACTCGAAACCTATCGTCCCGACAGCGCCCATGTTGTGTTCATGGATGCGCTTGAGCTTTTCATTCACATGATGGGCCGCAAGCTGCACATCGAGGTCTTTGCCGACCAAACAGTCCGGGCCAGAGAACAGCTTATGCACCGGAACCCAGAAATCCATGTCTTCATCCGCGCCAGGAACAGCTTGGCGGCCCAGTCGCAACCCTCGGTTCATTTTGAAGGGGCCGAAATCGCTGTCGTCGCCTTTCAACTGCACGGACAGATAGGCGGCATAGCGACAAGCCAAGGCGCGGAAGGCAAAGGTGTCATCGGCGGAATCGCGCGGCAGATAGGCGCGCGCTTGGCCGTCCCATAGCGGATCGAGCGTACCTACGCGCGCAACGCCGGTACGAGAGAAGACCATATCCGCGTGATTGCCATGCACGGTTTTGGCGGCCTGACGGTATTCGCGGGCGAAGACGACCACGGCCACGTTTTGACCCACATCGATCCGCGCCAGCAAAGCGTCGAGAGATTGTGGCACAAGCCCAAAGACAACGTTCTCAATCAGATCGAGATCGGCGGGCGTTGGAAAAGAGGTGAAGCTATTGCCATCAATGTCGCGCGCTACGTTTGGTGAAGTGAGGGCGTGAAACAGGATGCTTTGTGCCGGACGGCCCGGCTCGATCAAGCGGCGGGCATCGGGAGCGATATCTCCAAACCCATCAATCAGCGCCAGTTCCAGCGCAGATAGGTGCGTTGGCGCTAGCAGATCGTCCCGCAAGGTCGGAGAATTGGGATCAAGATTTAGGTGGGCGAAAAGTGGCTGCCAGCCCCCACCGGAAAGGCGCGAAAGGCATGTGCGAAGATCATCAAGCATATACTCAAACCTAATTGCATAAATTTAATAGGTGATAATGTACCATAAATTGTTGTGTGGACGAAGTGGGCCCGGTGCCTAGATCTCCAATGGCTGGTTCGATCCTCCATCGACGTGTCGATCAATTTCTCAAGGATCGCCGTATTCGCGCTCTGTTGAGTTACGCCTCGCCCGATCTCGCGGTTGCCGCAAGCGGCAGCTTCGACGGATCGCTCCGCAGTATCGCAATCGCATCGCCCAACATCCGGAAAGGACTACACCCAACTATCTGACAACAATTGCGCCCGTTCTTTGTCCAAGTTTGACAGATGCTCCGTAGTTTGAGACTCTCTCAGCATTCGCAAAGGAGATTCTAGCAATGGACCAGCATACTTTCTGATCCCGCCGCGCGCTGACCTGGAATGGCAGAATGCGCATTGAAACACTCCTGCGGAGGACTCTGACAATGGACAATCGACGCTAACCCCTTGCGGGCGTTCACGGTCGTGCATCTGCGCGACTTCAGCTGCCTTTTGTCATGAGGTGCATCATGCCCTTCAAACCACCAAAAACCACCCTCGGACGGACCCTTCCTGCTGTGGAGGATACGCCGAAATCTGCTAAGCTAGAGACGATCAAAGCCAAGCCGCCGCGCAACCTGCGTGTGAAGACCCCGCCGCGGGCGGCCAAACGGATGGAAATTCCCGGCAAAGCGAGGGGTCGTTAGAAACTGGTGCGGGGCGTGTCATGCGCCCCGCGTTGTGACCGGTATGATCTACCTAGTAGCACGAGAAGTCCCGCGAGCGGAATTTGAAACCAAGCATCAGCGTTGCGATTTTTGCGACTGCAGCGGGAGTACTTGCTGGATAGCGGCTTGGGGTCGTCATCATTGGCGGGACAGGAATCGACGACCTTGGGTGCCGGAGTTAATTCAGGCATCCAATTGCCCGTTCCGGCTGGCTTCCATCAGTATCGCGTGGGTGCGATCAATGACGTGTCGTACCTCTGGGAGAAATCGGTCGTCGTGGTGGGACACAAGCCACTGGTCATGTTCTAGATCAACAATCAGAGGCGATACCGGCTTGAGCCTTCGCTGTGCATTTCCGATAAAAGTTGGCAGAACAGCCCGAGCCATTCCCGCATTTGCGAGATCAAGGGCATTTTGCGGCGCGGTCACTTCAATGGCGTCGTGACCTTGCGAATGCTCCCGCAACCAATTTGCGGATGGTGTATTGGACAATACCCGCGCCCATGTCGAAACACTCTCGTCTACGGCATAGACGGCAAACCGGACCCGCCCGATTTTGCGGCCAGCCAAGCCGATCTCTTCTGGCCGATGGTTTCGAATACCAATCGCTGCTTCCCGGTGCCCAATTTTCAGCACGTCTTCAGAGGAAATGAAACGCAGTCGCACCGGTATTGATCCGCAGAGCTTCCCGACAGCGCCAACCAAAACCCGTGTGACCCAGGTTCCAGCCGAAATCTTAACCAAGGGTGGCGCAGTTGCGAGACTGCTTTCGGTGACAGGCAAGACACGCGCCTCGATACTTGCGACCTTTTCCAGCAACGCTTGCCCGTCCTTAGTCAGGTCATAGCCTCGCGGTCTGCGCCGAAACAACTCGATCCCTAAATTACGCTCAAGCTCGATCATACGTCGGCCCAGTGTGGGTGCACTCTTGCCGGTTTGTTCTGCTGCCGGACCGAGCCCACCTGCTCTGGCAACTGCGAGGAAAAGCCGGAGGTTGTCCCAGTCAAAGTCACGTTCATTCATGAAACGATGCTTACATTATGTGTTGTTGATGAAAAGATGGAGATGGCGTTTTTTCTGAGAGGTCACATAGGAGATCCACTGATGAAATTTCTCGAAAACGAAATCTACCCACTTGGCATGGGATGCTGGCCAATCGGCGGCAAGATGTATTGGGGCGAACAATCTCTAGGATATACCCGGTCAGACGACGATGTTTCGATTCGGACGATCCACGCTGCTTTGGATGGCGGTATCACTCTATTTGATACGGCTGCTGCGTACGGTGCCGGGCATTCGGAACGGCTATTGGGTGAAGCGTTGAAGCGTCGACCCGATGCCTTGGTTGTCACAAAGATCGGTGTGGGAATCGATGAGGCGAGCAAACAGATCTCATTCGAGCCCTTCTCCCCCGATCAGGTTTCTCCCGCCGTTGAGGTATGCTTGTCGCGGCTGAAACGTGATCGGATCGATCTTTTGCTGTTGCACGTAAATGATATGCCAGTTGCCAAGGCAGACGCCATATTCAATGAAATGGATCGGTTGACAGACGCCGGGAAAATACGCGCCTACGGCTGGAGCACCGACTATTCGAAAAGTGCATCGGCCGTTTCATCAAGAGATAACTTCAAGGCGGTTGAATACGTGATGAACGTGTTCTTCGATGCGCCTCGCATGCAGACAGCGGTGCAAGAAGAAGGGCTGTTCTCCCTTATACGCTCACCTCTCGCGATGGGTCTGCTTTCCGGAAAGTACGATCAGAACTCTGTCATGGCATCGGATGACGTGCGCGCATCCAGCGAAGAGTGGATGGAATACTACAAGGATGGCAGGGCAAACCCTGACTTCATTCAAGAACTCGATGCGGTTCGAGACTTGCTGACCTCAAATGGCAGAACACTTGTGCAAGGGGCTCTCGGATGGATATGGGGCCAATCTGAAACGTATGTTCCGATCCCGGGCGCGCGGACAGAAAAGCAAATCGATGGTATTGCAGAAGCACTAACCTTCGGCGCTCTGCCGGCAGAAACAATGAACGAAATTGAAAACCTGGTTAAGCGCATCCCCCACGAACCAGACCGCCCGAGATAGCCTATGGCATTACTCAAAAAAGATGCGCCGCAAGGGATGTGTCGCAAACTTTTTATCTGGATTGACGAGCACGCAGCTTCCGACGTTTGTTCTCAGCGTATAGTTCTTTAACAGGCCTCCGTATGGTTTCTTTGAAAGGCAGCCACTTTGCCAAGGATGCGGTGTTACACGCTGTGTACTTCTATTTGCGGTAGGTAGTGTCGTATCGGGATTGGACGAGATCATGGCCGATCGCGGTGTGCAGGTCGACCCCGCCACCTTGAATAGGTGGGTAGCCAAGTACTCGCCGCTGATCACGTCGCGAGCGCAGTCTAAAAAGCGGCCAACGTCGAAGTCTTGGGGTATGGATGAAACCTATCTAAGTGTTCGCGGCAAATGGATGTATCTCTATCGAGCCGCCGAAAAGGCAGGAAACACCCTTGATTTCAGGCTGTCTGAGCGCAGGAACGGTCCGGCGGCAACCAGGTTCTTTGCCAAAGCGCTGTCCACGAATGGGTTTCCGGGAAAGGCCGTGATCGACAAGAGCGGAGCCAATGCGGCAGGTACTTGGGAAGTGAACAAGACCCTGAAGCGGTTTGGCGGCCCCGCCAAAATTCAAACAGTCAGGCCCAAGTTTCTGAATAACATGACTGAGCAGGATCATCGGCTCAAAAAGCGGCGATTTCCCTGCGCTATGACCTCAGGTTTCAGGCTATTTGCCGGGCTCGCTGGATAGGTGCGTCCAGTAGGTCGCCGCCTCTGGCCGTTCCAAAAGTTTGCGACACATCCGGTCATACTGGCTAACTCAATCCGTTCGAGGTCTCCGGCGTTCGCGATGCGGTTAAATCTGCCGACAGTGTGCCACACGGTAGTACCGGATTGACCCCGTGTGGCATTGCCCTATGCAATGAGGTTGTGATCGATCACCTCGAACGCAAATTCGTCGACTGTAAACATGGTGTCATCTATTGCTGATAGCTCTACGGCATCAAAGGTCGTGCGCCCCAGCGATCCCGAGAAGTCACCGTCGTCAGCATCCGCCACCGTGGTGCCGACAAGAACACCGTCGTCATAGAAAGCAACTTCGACTTCACCGCTGCCGTGACTGTCGCCAAAACTAAAGATGAACTCCACCGCTTCCAGACCAGTGTCTTCCAGCGCTATCCTGAGGCTTTCGTCACCGTCAACCGACGCGGCATCGCGGCGGAATAACGAGTCGTCAAGTGAGAACACACCAATCGCCCCATGTTTGATCGCGACAAGTTCAAAATCGGTCGGATCGACAGCGTCCACTTTGATACCCACATCCGAAAACTTGAGGCTGTTGCGCACCGGACCAAGCCGGTCGACATCCACAACTTCGCCGTCAATGCTTTCAAAGGCCTTTGTTTTGAACCAGCGACCCGCTTGGAACTCAACCGCCAAGCTCTGAGTCTGTGGTATGAACAGGCTTGTCACCATGGGATCGTGATCCGAGGCGCGTCCGCTGGTTGCGGCGAACTCTGTATTGACGTGGACGATGTCAACCAGTGCTCCGGAATGCAGATCCTCGGACACCAGAATATGGTCCAACGACTGGCTGTTGCCCTGAAACTCAAAGCTATAACGTTCGTCTTCCAGGATATCGTTTGTCAGGTTGACGAGGTCGGTATTGGCCTCAAGGTCGGCCACGGGTGAGACAAATTCGAACTCGTTGAAGTCACCCAACACAACCGCATTGGCGCCATCACCCAGTCCATTGGCGAAATCCTGAACGGCCTGGCTCTGGGCTTGGCGCTCATCCAGACTGCCGTTCACATCAACGTCTTCCTGACGGGCGGCAAAGTCCTGCTCGGTCCCCAGAATGGGCGCGGACCCACCTTTGGATGAAAAGTGATTGTTGACCACCGTGACGGTTTCACCGTTGAAAACAAAATCCGCGACCAACGGCAAACGTGCGCCCTCAAAGGCCTCGCCTTCACCTTGCCCACCGATGGTCTGCACGGATCCTTCCACTAACGAGACACGATCCGGATTGTAGAGAAAGGCGGTGCGGATATTGCCGCCGGGCTGACCCCCGGATGTTCCGTCCCCGATAAAGGTGTTGTCGATCACCTCATAAGCCGGACCACCAGCCGCGAGGATCGCCGCTGCCAGTTCCGCCAGAGTTTCCGCCGCCGAGACGGTTCCGTCATCATCCGAACCCGAGTTGTCCTGAACCTCTTGCAGACCAACTATATCGGGGCTGTTGAGGTTGTTGGTGATCTGCTCGGCAATGGCTGCAAACCGACCATCGGCAACGTCCTGATCGCCGTCACTATCATTGGGGTCGAGATTAAGCACGTTGTATGTTGCAATCGTCAACTCGTTGGCGGAACCGGCAAGGGTGGTCGTTTCCTGTTCCAATCCGGCTGGCTGGATGTTCGGTGTAAAATCCTCGGTCGGGAGAATTTCAAAGTTTCCGAAACTATAGCTCACCACACCGGTGACGTCGCCAAGGAGATCGCCGACATTCACCGTGGGAAAGTCGAAATCGAAAATCCCACTGTCTTCGTCAATCTGGATTTTCTCCGGATTGAAATCGTCTGGCGAAATATTGAGCGTGCCACGCTGCGAAAGACCCGTCGCGCCACTCCCCTGATCGGCAACCGCAAAGATCTCGCCAAACCGGCTGGTCCCACTGACAGCTTGCAGATCGGTTGCAGTCACGCGCATCCCTTCCAGGCTTTCGAAGAAATCGATGCCGTCCTGGGTTGGATCGAATGAAGCAAACGCATCATCGTCGATACTTTGATTGGGCACTGCCCGCTCACCCGGATCATTGCCGATCAGAACCGCTTCGGGCAGCGCATTGCCCGATGACTGCACCTCAAGGTTGAAAACATTGGTCAGTTGGGTGGTCGGCAGGTTGCCACTGCCTGTGCCGCCGGGAAAGAACTCGGCAACTGTTCCGCCCACGGAAATAGCATCACCCAAGGTGACGTTCGGGCTTGATCCGGTGAACACGAAAATCGCATCGGAGGTCGCATCATTGCCGTCACCTTCCGAATCCTGAAGATAGAACCCGTTGGAATCTACCGCAGTGACGATGCCGATGGTTGAAACCATATCGCCCAGAACGTTTGATGGGCCGGCAGGCAAGTCCTCGAAGAATTCGGCAACCGTTTGCCCATCTGCCAAAACAAATTCCGACACATGGCCTGCGCCCTGGATTTCATAGATCGACACGATTTCGATGTCGCTGGCCGAGATGGACACCTCGACAACAGGTGCCAAAATTCCGTCGAAGGCGGGGTCGTCAGAGGTGACGGTGTGCTGAATGTCCTCGACCTCGGCTGCTTCGGGCAGATCGTCATCGACGGCCGTGACTGTGACTTGTTGAGGCTGGTCAAAATTGGCCGCATCAAACACAAGCTCGGTCGGCACAACGTCCAGATCAGCCCCTGCGGCTATGGTGATCGTGACGGGCTGCTCGGGCGCGACAGACAACGTGACTTCATATGAATCCGCCATAACCCCTTCATCGGCTGCCAAATTCAGATCATTTATGACGACCGATGGCGAGGGCGCGGCATCCGTGACCGTAAAACCCGTAGGCTCGATATCTTCAATCCTGGAATTGTCGGTCGTCCAGTTGGCGGGATCGTTAAGTACGGCCTGCAATTCAGCTTTGGTACCGCTAAGCGGGCCGCTATAAACGCCATTGTCGGTTTCGGGTACAGCAATTGCGCTGGTTCCGATCGCCAGCCCGGAAGGCAGTGCAGAGGTGTTGGAAGAGGTTGCGTCAGCCTCATAGCCGTTTCCATTGAAGTGAACTGATGCGACAAAAGAAGGTGCGGCGTCATCACCTTGATAGGCGTGAATCTGATCGCCGCTGGCCGAGAAATTTGGCCCAGTAAATGCAGGGTTTATCACTGTACCCGCAGCGATGTTTGCCGATGCCGTCCAGACGAATACCCCCTCGGTGTTGCGGAACCCACCAGCTGCGAACCAACCGTTATCTGTGAATTTGATCTCGGTCCCCGCCTCAATGTCCGTCAAAGCAACAAATGTGAATTCGTCAGGATTGTCCGAATTGAACCCTGTAAACGCAATATCACCCGCAACCAATGTAGTAACCATGTGAGCCTCGCTTTTTTGATCTGGTGAAAGAACGGCGAGCCGGTACGCGACTCGCCACAGCACAACCCACGGTAGCTCAACCTGGAGATGTTAGTTAATTGGTTGTACGTAACCGGCCCAATACGGCGAAGCTTTGCCGTCTGAGAATACGGCATCGTTTTTGATCCGTGCTCGGTCGTTCAACCCTATTCCATCCGAGGGCAGTACCATCCGCATTTACCCGGCATTCAACTGGTATCGCAAAGTGAGTCTGCCAACAAATCTGATCTGGGTACGATCGCCGCAGGGCTGACTAAGCCCTCGTCTAGCTGATTTGTTCGAATTGTTGCATACGGCCCATAGCGACCGATGCTGTGGTTTGTAGGTAATGTCCGATATCACGCTCCCAAGAGCATTTGTTCGGGCACATGATTTCTAAGTTTGTTGCAATTTGTCCAAAAGAGATGTGTTAAACTTCGTATCATGAATACTTGGACTGCACTAAAGAAGCTTGAAAGTGAAAACGGGGCACGCAACGTGGAGATATGTGTGAACCCTGACGGCAAGCTGTTTCGTTTTTACGAAAATGCTTGGATTAAAGTTGGCTAGGAAGAGCTGCTTTTTCACCCCGAAGGAGGCTACTGGACGTGTCCGAAAATGTCCGGCTACTACGCCAGTATCAAAGAGTGCGAAGCCGCGGCTCGTAGCGATATCGTATGGCTTGCTGACAACCGTTCTTGAAGCCTTGAACTAGAACAGCCAACTGCGCAGCGGTCGCGAATTGGCGCTTTGCCCGCATAGCCAACACTCAAGCAAACCGCGGAGACCATCCACTCTCCGCCCGTTACTGTGCCAATCTCCGTACCCCCCTTGAACTTCCTTGCGGAAGAATCTGGTTACCCCCGCCGGTCCCTTGGCTTAAAGCCTGTAACTTTTGACACCCCCCTCTCAAGGATTTGGCACAGCAAAGCGGTGGCGCTGTGTAGCCTGCCTTAGCTTAGCTCTTTGCCCTTCGTCGCCGTGACCCAGTTGAAGAACGCAAGGTAGCGGTCTGCGTCTTCGTTTTTAGGAAAGCGCGTCGGCAACATGTAGGGCCCTGCTTTTCTGAGCAATTGCAGAAGCTCGAAGACATCGCCCGGCCAATGGTTTTCAAGCCAGAGCTTCCAACTCTCCAAAGCACCGCTTTCAAGATCGGCAATCGGAACATATGGCATCGGACGGCCAACCAAGTTGGTGTTTTTTATGTTCTTTCCTTCGTTCTTATAAGAGGTGACGGCTGTGTCACTGTTGAGCGACAGCAATGCCGACAGGCTGTCACCCTTTAAGTCGAGCATACATATCTGATGCGCCCAGTGTGCATTCCGAACTTTGACCCGACGCAGGTACCCTGCCTATTCTAGCATCTTGATGTGGCGCTGCACTGTTCTCTTATCGACACAGGCGCTTTGCCAGTGTGGCGTTTTTGGCCAACAGCGACCGGTGTCTTTGTTCACATACGTATCGCACAAACAACTGGCCATTTGCTTTGCACCGCGTGACAGGTTGGCATCTTCATTGACCAGTCTTTTCCAAACGAAACGCAGCTTGCCGAACGCAGGGGTGTTCTGAGGCTTTGCCATCTGAACCCACCTACACAGTGTTTTCTTCGATCCAGGCATGAATATCTGCCAGCTTATAGCGGACTAGGCGGCCGACACGCACAAAACAGGGGCCACTACCCCGAAGCGCGCTCAGCTCCAAAAATCGTTTAGATATCCCAAAACGCTCTTCAACCTCGACTCGCGTCAACAGCCGGTCTCTTTCAGTTTCGCTCGTCCTCATCTCACTTCTCCTGCTACGCTGATACTGCGAGCAGTGTCGCAAGACCGAACTCGAAAGTCGTGTCCGTACAAATCAGCGAAAGTAATAAGAAATCGGAGAAACTATTTTAGATTTGTAATCAATGGTTTATGCATCCAAACCCGTCTTGTCTGTGCCGCCAGCCTCTTGATTGTTCCATCGACACCATGATTGGCAATCTCTATACCGTGAATGGCAATTAGCTTCCTCGCCGCTGCGGTAGCACTGTTTACGTTTCCTTCGCGAAGCATCTGAGCCCCTCCTTCAACAAAAGGTGCATCTAGTTTCTCAAAACCAGTTCCCTTCGGACGCCCGCGCGGCCTCGCCTTGAGCGTTTGTTCTTCGCTTGTTGCAACGCGATTGGCCGTTTCTTCCTGGCCTTTAGACTTGGATGCAGCAACTAGCATACAATCTGCCAACTGCTCTGCACCGATGAGCATCCGGGTCCCCTGCCCCGGATATGGATCAGAATATGGGTAGTTTTCTAATCCAAGCTCACTTTCCGCTTTGTCGAAGCCGTGAAGATAGGTCGCCCTGTCGATTTCATAGTGACCACCAGTGCCAAACCCCGTACGGGGCATCATCGGAACATATGCGCCTGCATCTGTTGGCATGAACCCAATCCAATGACCATGCGCGTGCCCGTCTTGCAAATGCCTCCAAAAGAGCTGACGACATTCGTACTCTGCTCTCGCATAAGGTCGCAGCACTTGCGACAGATACGCCTCGCTCAAAAACTCCCGATCTGGGATAGGTAATCCGGGGCACAAATGCGCGCCGCGACGCGCTGGCCCCTTGCTTCCGGTTTCAGGAGGAGAGTCGTACCGGCTTTCGTGGCGGTAATCTATTTCGCGCCATTCGAGAAACATGCGCTGAGTATTCTCTTGGTGTAGCTTTGCCGCTGCGCCAACCTGGCCTTCAACCTCCGGGCTACACAGAGAAGTAAGCCCGCGATGCCACTGCAAGCCCCGGTCATCCAGGGCCGACGCTAAGCGCCCATTCGGACAAATCCTGCGATGATGTCCTGAAAGGCGGCAAGATCGATCTTCGGGCCATCCAAGGCGCTTTTTGCGTAGGTTCGTAAGATCATTTCAAAGGGCCCCCTTTTTGCGGTGTGGTGTCCCTTGCTTGTCCGTTCTCAATGGTTTCCATGGGTCGATCTTTCTACCATGTGACGCGGAAGTAACCTCCCCCTTATCAATCAAATAGCTGTCCGCTCCCGCTCAATGCGAAAGCTCAGTTCATCGCACAGAGTATTCATAGCTGGTCTGAGCGCGTCGAGCGACGGCTTGACATAGCGTTGTCCGGTGATCGAAAGCGGCGTGTGGTTGAGCAATCGGCCTACTATCTCTTCCAATATCCCGGCCTCCATTGCGATTGTTGCAAATGTCCTACGATGGGCATGGCTGGACCATTGCATTAGCTCAGGTCCCTTCAGATGGCCAGTGGGAGAATTGGGCGACGGAAACACCCATTGACGATGCAAACCGTGCAAGGGGGCCAGAATCTCGTGGTGTATCTGTAAGATGGGAAGATCAAAGCTGCGACCATTCTTTGTCATCGGCAAATGGATGTGATCTTCCTGGATCTGCTTCCATTCCAATGTCAGCGCCTCGGTCTTGCTAAAGCCTGTGAACAAAAGCAACTCATAGAAAACCTTGTGGGTGGGGTTATAAAGATCGTCCACTGCCTGACGCCAGATGCGTAAATCTTCGATGATCGCTCCTTCTGGCTTTTCTTCATACCATTCGATGGCCATCGTCGGGCTTTCTGGCAAATCATGGATACGACGCGCATGGTTCCAGACGGTCCGAAAGTACTTCAGCTTGTGATTTGCAGAAGATGGCGTTGCCGCCATCGATCTGTGACGCTCAACGACCACCGGCTTGGTTATCTCATCCAAAGGCACGCGCAGCCAATCCTTCAATGAAGCTCGAACTGCTGTCGCACGCTTGATCCGTGGGCCTCAGACCGAAGCTTCGGACGGGCGAGATAGGTTTCCATGGCTGTCTCAAGCGTCGGCGCTCCAATCTGGATACGCTTGCCCGCTCCCCTGCCCCAGTCAGGCGCATACCCCAGAGCTGTCTGTCGTGTAGTATCTGCAGAGATCATCGGCCAGCGCGCTATCAACACACGCCGCGTTTGACCCCCAACGTCTCTTTGGAAATACCAGGTCTTTGACTGTTTCCCGACGAAGAGAACAAGCCCTTTTATCTCGCCATCCCAGTGCTTAGCAGTGCCCTATTTTGTCTGGGGAACTTTGCGTGCGAATGTCTCTGTTAGCTTTGGCGTTTTATGGGTCTTTTGTCGGAAATGGTATGATAGAAGTTGCTACCATGTGGTACTAGGTGCAAAATATTATTCAATTAAATAAAAGGTATAGCAACCACACGACACTCAATGAAACTAATCATCATTGCTTGGAAGGCTAAGGTCTTATCATTAAGCTATACCCGCTCTTGGTTTGGGCTGGCTAAGTCATGTGCTCGGGGACGTCGAGCAGGAAGTCGGAAAGACTCGTCTTCAAATCCAAGCCCCGAGAACCGTTTTCTTTTCCGTTTCTACCAATTGCGATCCCAGCATTAGGCACGCGGGCACAGTCCTATTCCTGGCTGCGAAATATGCGCGTCGAAGAGAAAAAGCGCTCCAACTCCTCGATCCTCTCCTTGCTTTCCTCCCAACGCGCCTCTTGCACTTCAGCGATCAGAGTTTCCGAGATCAGTTGCAAGGCAATGGTCGAATCCCAACTGGACGGCGCTTCGACCAAGGCATGAAACGTATAGTCCGCGGTCTTGCCAATCGGAGAGCCCCACTGATCTGTAAACAGTACAACCGTCACCCCACGGCCGGAGGCAACTTGTGCCAGTTTTTCCAGATGTGCCTCGTAGCGGCGAATATCGAATATCACCAGAACCGAGGTTTCCCCCATGTCCAGTAGATATTGTGGCCAGACATTCGCGGAATTGCCCAACATCGTCACGTTCGGGCGAATGATTTGCATGTGGTTGTACAGATAGTCTGCATTTGACCGGGTGATCCGTCCGCCCACCACATACAAAGGGCGTTCCGTGTTGGCCAGCAGCTGTGCAACAGCATTGAACATCTCTTTATCAAGGCGTTCCAGCGTATGACGCATGTTGGTCCAGACCGCCTGCGCAAATCGTGTTATCGGATGCTCTGCTTCGTCGTCTGCCCAGTCATCGCGTTTCGAGATTGGCTTCTTGATCTGGGCCGCGACCTCTTCGCGCAGCGCGTCCTGCATGTCAGGGAATCCGTCAAACCCAAGTTTGCGGGCCATTCGGATGACAGTAGGTGTCGACACCTGAGCTGCAGCAGCCAATTTGGTGATCGATTGCAACCCCGCCATGGGATAGTCCTGCAAAAGGATCGAAGCCAATTGACGTTCTGACCGCGTCAGACCGTCCAGTTCATCCTGTATCCGCTGTTTGACAATTTTGGCGACGGTGGCCATCGGCACCCTCATTTTTTTCTATTCGTTACAGAATATTTGAGATTGTAATTTTGTCTACAGTAATTTTCTTGACAGCCAAGTTTCTACTGTAGCAAATGCTACGTATGCATGAAGAAACCGAGTCACCTTTGCTTCAGCCGACCGAAGCGCCTGCCGCGCGCGTTTTGAATGCACGTGGCCACGCATCAGCCGTTTTGGTCTGCGAACATGCCAGTCGATTTATTCCGGCGGCACTTGGTGGCTTGGGGCTGGACGATAACGCTGCGCGATCTCATGCTGCTTGGGATATTGGTGCACTGGAGCTTTCCGTGGAGTTGATGGGCGCCTTGGATGCGCCGCTGGTTCATTCCCGCGTCAGTCGTCTTGTCTATGACTGCAATCGCCCGCCGAGCCGCGACGACGCCATGCCGAGCACCAGTGAGGTTTTTGCTGTGCCGGGCAACATGGGCTTAACCGAAGCGCAACGTGCACAAAGGGTTCGCGAATTCTATGAGCCATTTCGACGCTTGCTTGCCTATACTTTAGACGCGCGGCCAGAGCCGCCTGTACTGATCACGATCCACAGTTTCACACCGGTCTATAAGGGTGAAACGCGGTTGGTCGAATTGGGCATTTTGCATGATAACGACGACAGAGCCGCCGAAGTCATGCTGCGGCATGCTCAGGGGTCAGGTCTGCAGGTGGCACGAAACGAGCCCTATTCTGCCGCCGACGGCGTCACCCACACGTTGCGTGAACATGCCATCAAACGTGGGCTTCCCAATGTCATGATCGAGATTCGAAACGACCTGATCGATACGCCAACAGGCATCAACCACGTTTCAGGGCAGCTGACACCGATCCTGCAAGCCGTGGTCAACGAATTTTCGCACGCTGAGGCGAAGCTATGAAATCTGGGGGATCGGAATGAGTTTCATGCGGGGATATGTGGCGGTCATTGACCGCATGAACCGCTGGATCGGCCGGATCGTCATGTATGGCATTTTCGTCATGATGGGCATCCTGCTTTGGTCTTCGATCTCTAAGACTTTCTTTCTGCCCTCACTCTGGACGCTGGAAGTGGCACAATTTGCGATGGTGGCGTACTACATCCTTGGCGGCCCCTACTCGATCCAAATGGGATCCAACGTCCGCATGGATCTGCTATATAGTGAGTGGTCCGACCGACGTAGGGCGTGGACCGATGCCATCACCGTGTTCTTTCTGATCATCTATCTCGGCGTCATGATCTATGGCGGGTACGATTCACTCAGCTATTCGCTGCAATATGGCGAACGCAGCCCAACCGCATGGCGCCCGTACCTTTGGCCGATCAAGGTGATCATGGTGGTTGGTCTGTTCCTGATGTTGTTGCAGGCGATTTCCGAACTTTTCAAAGATATTCTGCGCCTTCGCGGCGAAGACATGCCGCGTGAGGTAATCTGATGTCCTACGAGCTGATCGCCATCCTGATGTTTTCGACGATGATGCTGATGCTGCTGACCGGGCAGCGGGTCTTTGGGGCAATCGGGTTTGTTGCCGTCATCGCGGCCCTTTTTCTTTGGGGTGACCGGGGCGGGTATGACCTTGGGTTTGCTGCTGCGATGAAGTTGATGAAATGGTATCCGCTGCTGACGCTGCCGATGTTCATTTTCATGGGCTATGTCCTGGCCGAGTCCAAAATCGCGGATGATCTGTACAAGATGTTCCACGTCTGGATGGGTGGCCTGAACGGTGGCTTGGCCATTGGCACGATCGGGCTGATGGTACTCATTTCAGCGATGAACGGACTGAGCGTTGCCGGTATGGCGATTGGCGCGACCATCGCGTTGCCAGAACTTCTTAAACGCGGATACGACAAAAGAATGGTGACCGGGGTCATACAGGCCGGGTCCTCTTTAGGTATTCTTGTACCGCCCTCTGTGGTTTTGGTTCTCTACGCGATGATCGCGCGGCAACCGGTCGGACAGTTGTGGCTGGCTGGCATCTTGCCAGGGTTGATGATGGCGACGATGTTCATCCTGTACATCATAATCCGCTGCCGCATTAACCCGGCCTTGGGTCCTGCCCTTCCGAAGGAAGAACGCGACGTACCGATGGCAGAAAAGCTGCGTCTGTTACAGGCGGGTCTGCTGCCACTCGGGATTTTTGCAGCAATGATGGTGCCGTTTGTCAACGGCTGGACCTCACTGGTGGAAAGCTCGGCCATCGGCGCGCTGACTGCCTTTGCGGCGGCTGTTCTCAAGGGGCGTATGACGCGCGAAGTGTTCGAAACTTCGGTGCGCTCGACGCTTGGCATCACCTGCATGTTCATGTGGATCATTCTGGCTGCGCTGGCCTTTGGTGCCGTGTTTGATGGCTTGGGCGCTGTGCGCGCCATCGAGAACCTGTTTACCGAACGCCTGGGCCTGAACCCGTGGGTGATCCTGATCCTGATGCAGCTGAGCTTTATCCTGATGGGCACGTTTCTGGACGATACAGCCATGCTAGTCATCGTCGCGCCACTTTATGTGCCACTTGTCGGCGAGCTGGGATTCGATCTGATTTGGTACGGCGTGCTGTACACGATCACGACGCAGATCGCGTATATGACACCGCCATTTGGTTATAACCTCTTCCTGATGCGCGCCATGGCGCCACCAGAAATTTCGCTGCGCGACATCTATGGCTCGATCCTGCCCTTTGTTCTGGTGATGACGCTGGCGCTGGCGATCATCATGACCTTCCCGCAGATCGCATTGTGGTTGCCGGATTACATTTACAACAAATGACCCCGGATCAAACCGGGGCAAAGCAAGGGGGGATACCCTTCCGCAAATTGAAACTGACCAACGGAGAGAGAGAATGACGAACAGACGTACATTTCTAAAAGGGGCCGCTGCAGCACCTGCGGCTGCCTTGGCCACGCCCGCTTTGGCACAATCGACGATCACATGGCGGATGCAGACCTATGCTGGACCAGCGCTAGCCGAACACGTCATCGATCCGGCGATCAAGATGTTCAACGACATCGCCGGTGACCGAATGCAGATCGAGCTGTTCTATGCGGACCAACTGGTACCCACTGGCGAGTTGTTCCGCGCAATGCAACGCGGCACGATTGATGCGGTGCAATCAGACGACGACTCGATGGCGTCCCCGACCGAAGTGACTGTGTTTGGCGGATACTTCCCCTTCGCATCCCGCTATTCTTTGGACGTGCCAGTTCTGTTCAACCAGTATGGCCTGAATGAGATTTGGGACGAGCAATATTCGGCAGTCGGCGTAAAACACATCTCGGCCGGTGCGTGGGACCCATGCCACTTTGCAACCAAAGACCCGATCAACTCGCTTGCCGATCTGCAAGGTAAACGTATTTTTACCTTCCCGACTGCAGGTCGCTTCCTGACACAGTTCGGCGTTGTGCCGGTCACTCTGCCCTGGGAGGACATCGAAGTCGCGGTGCAAACCGGCGAGTTGGACGGCATCGCATGGTCAGGCATCACCGAAGACTATACAGTTGGCTGGGCAGATGTGACCAACTACTTCCTGACCAACAACGTGTCGGGCGCCTGGGCGGGTCACTTTTTTGCCAACATGGATCGCTGGAATGAACTGCCGGAAGATCTGAAGACGCTGTTCAGGGTCTGCACCGACCAATCGCACTATTATCGCCAGTGGTGGTATTGGGGCGGCGAGGCCTCGCTGCGCGTGAACGGCGACAAGCTGAAGCTGACCACAATCCCGGATGAAGAATGGGCGACCGTCGAAGACGCTGCTGTCAAATTCTGGGATGAGATCGCAGCCGAATCTGAGACCAAGGCTAAAGTTGTCGAGATCTTCAAGCAATACAACGCCGATATGCAAAAGGCAGGCCGGCCTTATCGCTACGGCTAGGATATCGCCAACACGACCTGCCCCACCTTCGGGGCGGGTCAAACAGAACGAACAGCCGACGAGTTGACGTCGGCAAGGATAAAGGTGGCACATGCTCACGTTCGAACATCTCAAGACTCAGGTGTCTGAGGGGATTGTAGACACAGTTCTGGTCTGCATGGTTGATATGCAGGGGCGCTTGATGGGTAAGCGGTTTCATGCAGGTCATTTTGTGGCTGGCGCATGGGAAGAGACCCACTGCTGCAATTATCTGCTGGCCACCGACCTGGAGATGGGAACGCCTGACGGCTATGCCTCGACCAGTTGGGAACGAGGGTATGGCGATTATGTCATGAAGCCCGATCTCGACACCCTACGCCCGGTACCATGGCTTGAGGGCACGGTCATGGTAATGTGCGATGTATTGGACCATCACACGCATGAAGAAGTCCCGCATGCGCCTCGGTCGATCCTGAAACGCCAAGTCAATCGTCTAAAAGCCATGGGCTATGATGCGATGACCGCGACCGAGTTGGAGTTTTTCCTGTTCGAGAAAAGCTTTGATCAGATCCGCAATGAAGGCTTCCGCAATCTGGAACCGATCTCGGGCTACAATGAGGATTACCATATCCTGCAGACCACCAAAGAAGAACATGTGATGCGTCCGATCCGGAACCATCTATGGGATGCGGGCATTCCGGTGGAAAACTCCAAAGGTGAGGCCGAAACCGGGCAGGAAGAGCTAAATATCAAATACGCACACGCGATGGACACGGCCGAGTATCACTCGATCGCCAAAAACGCAGTGAAAGAGATTGCCTGGCAGCATGGCCACGCCGCAACGTTCCTGCCGAAATGGCATCATGACAAGGTGGGCAGTTCGTCCCATGTGCATCAGTCGCTTTGGGCAGATGGCAAGCCTGCATTCTATGACGCCGATGATGATCTGGGCATGTCGGCGCTGATGAAAAGCTACATGGCCGGTTTGCTGAAATACGCACCAGACTATACGGCGTTCATGGCACCCTACATCAACAGCTATAAACGCTTCATGAAAGGCACCTTCGCACCGACCCGGATCATCTGGTCCGTGGACAACCGGACGGCAGGGTTCCGTCTGTGCGGCGATGGCACAAAAGCGGTTCGGGTGGAATGTCGAATTCCAGGCTCGGACATGAACCCCTATCTGGCGATGGCCGGGATGCTGGCGGCCGGGATTGCAGGGATCGAAGAAGGGCTGGAGCTGCAGCCACCGACCACGGGCGATGTCTATCAGGGCGAGACGGGTATGATCCCGGGCAACCTGCGCGCAGCGCGAGATGCGCTGCATGGTTCGGCGATGTTGCGTACGGCCATGGGGGACGAAGTGGTCGATCACTATGCGCGCGCGGCCGAAGTTGAGATCGAGGAATTCGAGCGTGTGGTGACGGATTGGGAAATTGCCCGCGGGTTTGAGCGGGCCTGAGCTTGGGAGCGAGGGGCCAGCCCCTCGCGCACCCCGGGATATTTATGACCAGATGAAGCAGGGTTCTGTTTCAGTTTGAATATGGAGAGACCATGGGTCAGATGTTGAGATGCATCTCACCGATCGACGGATCGGTTTTTGCAGAGCGTGAGGTCTTATCACGAGATGCAGCGTTTGAGGTTGCGGCGCGTTCTCGGGTCGCGCAACGGAACTGGATGGCGCGGCCGCTGCAGGAACGCATTGATCTTGTAATGGCGGGTGTCGCTGCTATTGGGGCAATGAACGACGAAATCGTTCCAGAACTGGCCCATATGATGGGACGTCCTGTTCGGTACGGTGGTGAGTTCGGCGGCTTCACTGAGCGTGCCAGCCACATGGCAGAGATTGCTGAGGCTTCGCTGGCGGATATCGCAGTGGGCGAGGACGAGACCTTTAAACGTTACATTAAGCGTATTCCCCACGGCGTGGTTTTTGTCGTGGCACCGTGGAATTACCCTTACATGACGGCGATCAACACCGTGGCACCTGCGCTGATTGCCGGGAACACAGTTGTTCTGAAACATGCCACGCAAACGCTGTTGGTGGGCGAGCGTATGGCGCAAGCCTTTCATTCGGCGGGTGTGCCGGAGGATGTGTTTCAAAACATGTTTCTGTCTCATGACATGACCAATGATCTGATCGCAGGCAACGCGTTTGACTTTGTGAACTTCACTGGATCAGTCGGTGGTGGTCAGGCGATGGAGCGCGCCGCCGCAGGCACCTTCACCGGGGTCGGGACCGAATTGGGTGGCAAGGACCCGGGCTATGTCATGGAGAATGCCGATCTGGATGCGGCGGTCGGCACGTTGATCGACGGGGCGATGTTCAACTCGGGCCAGTGTTGTTGTGGGATCGAACGGATCTATGTGCATGCGAGCTTGTATGATGACTTTGTCACCAGGGCTGGTGCGATTGTGAAAGGATACAAGCTGGGCAATCCGCTAGACAGCAACACGACGATCGGCCCGATGGCCAATGTGCGCTTTGCCGATGAGGTGCGGGCGCAGATTTCTGAGGCCATCGCGGCAGGTGCAGTCGCACATATCGAGACGTTCCCCGAGGATGACGGCGGCGCCTATCTGACGCCGCAAATCCTGACCAACGTGACCCACGATATGCGAGTGATGCGGGATGAGAGCTTTGGGCCGGTGGTTGGCATCATGAAGGTAGCCTCGGATGAAGAGGCCATCGCATTGATGAATGACAGCGAGTTTGGCCTGACTGCCAGCCTGTGGACCAGCGACGTGGATCGTGCGGCGTATGTTGGTGAAGCAATCGAGACCGGCACTGTGTTCATGAACCGAGCCGACTATCTGGATCCCGGTCTGTGCTGGACCGGCTGCAAGAACACAGGGCGTGGCGGTGGCTTGTCCGCGATCGGCTATCACAATCTGACACGTCCCAAATCCTACCACTTGAAAAAGGTCACCAACTAAGAGCGACCTGCCTGCCACGGAAAGACCCCCTCGCCAGGGCAGGCCTTAATGATGAAGGAAATCTGACATGACACTTGTTGGAAATTGGTCCTATCCCACCGCGATTAAGTTCGGTGCAGGACGTATCAAGGAGCTACCCGAGGCTTGTGCAGCGGCAGGGATGAAGAGCCCCCTGCTGGTGACCGACAAAGGGCTGGCCGATCTGCCGATCACTTTGACGACACTGGATATCCTGGAAGTTGCGGGTTTGGGCCGGGGCTTGTTCAGCGATGTGGACCCTAACCCCAATGAAAAGAACCTCGAGACTGGCGTTGCAGCGTACAATGAGGGCGGCCATGACGGCGTGATCGCCTTTGGAGGCGGCTCGGGCCTGGATCTGGGCAAGATGGTCGCCTTTATGGCGGGACAGAATCGACCAGTCTGGGACTTTGAAGATATCGGGGATTGGTGGACCCGCGCAGATGCAGATGTGATTGCTCCGATCATTGCTGTGCCAACCACTGCAGGAACCGGATCCGAAGTCGGTCGCGCCAGTGTCATCACCAATTCCGCGACCCATGCCAAGAAAATCATTTTTCACCCCAAGGTGTTACCCACGGTCGTGATCTGTGATCCTGAACTGACCGTAGGCATGCCGAGATTCATCACCGCAGGCACCGGGTTGGACGCGTTTGCCCACTGCGTCGAGGCGTTCTCGAGCCCGCATTATCACCCGATGAGTCAGGGTATTGCGCTGGAAGGCATGCGTTTGGTCAAAGAATACCTGCCGCGCGCTTATGCCGACGGCACCGATATCGAAGCGCGCGCGCAGATGATGAGTGCAGCAGCTATGGGCGCTACCGCTTTTCAAAAGGGTCTTGGCGCGATCCATGCGATGAGCCACCCTGTCGGGGCTGTATTCAACACCCATCACGGCACAACCAATGCCGTTTGCATGCCATCAGTGTTGGAATTCAACGCTCCTGTTATTGCGGGCAGGTTCGACACAGTGGCCGCATATCTGGGAATAGAGGGCGGCTTTGACGGGTTCCGAGCCTTTGCACAAGATCTCAACGACAATCTAGGCATCCCCCGGCGATTGTCGGACCTGGGCGTCACCGAAACCTCGATCCCAGAGCTCGTACAGGGCGCATTGGTCGACCCGTCTTGCGGCGGCAACCCGATTGAACTGACGGAAGACAACCTGACCGCACTGTTCAAAGCGGCGCTGTAGAGACGTAGGTCGCCAATACCACCACAATTCAAACCCGACCCCGGCTGCAAAGCTGGGGTCGGATTGCGTTAGTGTCCGGTCAATACAAGCGTATTCACAGGCATAAGGATCAAACGCAGGCGCAGCCCCGCCGCATGGACAACGCCAATTGTGTCGACCACATGCAGGAAGGCGGATTCCCAAAAGCCAAGGTCCTCGTGTTCGAGCCTTTCGTGGTTATCGGTGTAGACATTTGCCAAGCAATTGCTGCCCGGAGGAATGTCCTCGGCCATGCTTTTGTACAAAGGTTCCATATACACAAGGATCGAGCCAGGCACCTTGTTGGCCTGTACATCACGCAATTCATCCGATGGCCGAATTTGTCCTGACGGGATCACGTCCTGTACCTCGACCACAACCATAGGGATGACGGTGAAAGGCTTGGTCATGCAGCCCAATTCGCCAATCATTCCGGGTTTGATAACCTGCGCAGAGAGCTGGTTAAATGCAGCCTGAAATCTGTTGTGCCCAGAGGATGACGGCACCAGAATACCCGCGGGGCGCAGCAACGGGCTGACGTAATCCCCCACTTGCAACCCGAACTGTTCGATCCGCCCAGTCACACCAGCGCTGATGACCGTCTTGTCAAGCTCAGTCAGGGCGGCATCCAGCTGCGCGTTTGCGCTCGCCAGTTGCGCCGGGATCAGTTCTTCGATCTGCTGAACCACGGCAGCCCGCTTTGATTCAGAGGCTACGACCTGCGCCTCACGTTCAGCTACGAGGTTTTCAAGCCGGTCGATTTCAGCCAAACGCACCGCGCTCGACCCCTCATCGCGCAGCGTGGTGTTGCGCTCCAGATCCTCTAGCGATTGCGCCAGCGCGGCACGCGCCCCGGCGATCCCGGCATCTGCTTCGGCCAGATCTGTTTCAGCCACTTTCAACGAGGCCTGAACCTGCGCGATCTGAGCATGTGCGGATTCGACCTGTGCGGTCTGGGTGAAATCCTCGATCCGGAAAATCGGCTGTCCTGCGGTTACCAATTCGTTGTTGCGAACATAAACCTCGGACACCCGCCCACCCAGTTGCGGTAGGATCGTGACAGTGCGGAAATACGACGCCGCGGTTTTGGATGCCGGATGAAAGTAAAACAGCGTGGTGATCACTGTCAGCGCCAGAATGGCACAGGTGGTCAACCCCCATCGCAATTCATACCACATGGTAAACAGGGTGATTTCATGCCCGATCCGTTTGCCCTGAACATAGCGGCGGAACAGATAGTCTGGCAGCACGGTAATCAGCGCGCACATCATTGTTTCAAGCATATCTTACTGCTCCTGCGGCGCGGTGGGTTCGGAGTATTCTGCCGCCGTATCCTCGACCACCGGGTCGGGTGTACGTTGCGGGGCTAAGGATCGGATCGCATCGGCAATCGATCGCAACGGCGCGGCAAAATCAGGGAACTGGAAACCGGCCACAAGAATAGCAGCCACCCAGAACAGCCCGTTGTGGGTAAACAACGCCAGCAGCGCCAGAATGCCCACCAGCTGGAATTGCGGGTGATTGGATTCATGTGCGATTTTTTCCGGAATCGAATGCAGGGTGAAATACGCCACACCGATCAAAATAATCAATGCAACAGTGAAAACGACCATGAATGTGAATAGAAAATCACTTCCGTCCGCTTGGACCACGTAGGATGGAATGTGTCCTGTGGCCATTGGGTGCAGTTCTGCGGTGCTCACCCTATCCTCCTGCTAATGCTTTCTCCTTGTTTGGATGGGTTGCTAGTCAAATTCAAGCCTGCTTATAGTTTCCGAGGCGCGTAGTAGGTCCTTCCAAACCTAGCAAGGTCCAACTACGCATCTCACCTGCCGCTAGGAACACCGGAGCAGAACCAGTTGGTATTGAAGTAAAAAATGATTGATTTTCTGATTGTCGGCGGCGGCATCGCCGGACTAAGCGCTGGCGCGCGCCTGTCAGAGCATGGGTCTGTAACAGTTCTCGAAGCCGAAGACGTATTGGGCTATCACGCCTCGGGTCGGTCTGCGGCCCTGTTCGAAGAAAGCTATGGCCCGTCTTCAGTCGTTGCGCTTAACAAAGCTGGGGCGCAGTATTTGCGATCCGAAAACGGCGGATACCTGACACCGCGCGGGTTGATGCTGGTCGGTGCAAACCATCAGTCGGAAGTCTTCGAGGCCGATTGTGCAGACCTGAACATGCAACGCCTGTCAGTGGATCAAGCCCTCTCGCGGATTCCGATCCTTAACAGGGATATCGTCGGATTTGCCGCTATCAGCGAGGGTGCTTTCGACATTGATACAGACCGACTGCTGCAGGATTTCGCACGGGTCATACGCCGAAACGGCGGCGCTGTTCTGACCAAATGTGAAGTGACCCGGATACAAAAAGCCGCCCATTGGACGGTCGAAGCCGGACAGGTGTTCGAAGCCCGTCATCTGATCAACGCAGCAGGAGCTTGGGTCGATGAAATCGCGGCGTTGGCAGGTGTACCACCCATCGGCATAACACCTCGCCGCCGATCAATGGCCCGCATCCCTGCCCCGGGCGGGCACGACGTTTCGACTTGGCCTATGATGCTGGGCACTGGTGAGACATGGTATGCAAAACCGGACGCTGGCAAACTGCTGGTTTCACCATCCGAGGCCGATCCGGTTACACCGCATGACGCCTTTGCCGACGATATGGTACTGGCGGAAGGTCTTGCCAGATACGAGAAACTTATGACCGAACAGGTGACACGCGTGGAAAGCAATTGGGCTGGATTGCGTAGTTTCGCCCCCGACGGCACTCTGGTGCTTGGCCCTGATCCCGCGGAGCCCTCGTTTGTCTGGTCAGCGGGACAAGGGGGGTACGGATTTCAAACTGCACCCGCGGCGTCTCAGCTTTTGGCCGATCTGGTCACAGGGAACCAGCCGCAGATTGATCAGCGTTTCATCTCGCTCCTTACTCCGGAACGGTTAAACAGATGATCAAACGCACCCTTCCCCCTTCAGCTAGCGTCGCGTCCGCAGCAGATGACGGCAAAATGGTTGCACCGGCCGCAACCCGGAATACAGGTGCTTTATGTGAGCTAATAAGCGCCCATGCCCCACAGCGGGGCAGAGCGCTTGAGATCGCAAGCGGCACAGGCCAACACGTTTGTGCTTTTGCTGAACATCGACCTGATCTGACTTGGCAACCCACAGAAATCGATCCTGATCGCCGCGCCAGCATCGACGCTTATGCAAGTATCCTGCCCAATGTGGCTGCAGCAGCCGATCTGAACGCCACTTCACCGGGATGGCAGTCACGGGTTTCGCAGCAGGACCTGATCATATTGGTCAACCTGTTGCATCTGATTGGCTGGGAGGAAACGGAAGTCCTTGCCGCTGAAGTCGCCAAGGCGCTGGCACCGGGTGGCCGTTTCATCTTGTACGGCCCCTTCAAACGCGCAGGGCAACTCACCAGCGAAGGCGACAAACGGTTTCATGATGCTCTGACCCAGCAAGACCCTGAGATCGGGTACAAGAACGATAACGACATCACTGAGTTGTTCTTGTCTTGCAGTCTGGAACTGCTCGACATCATCGAAATGCCTGCCAACAATTTGGCTTTTATCGCAAAAAAGCCCGCCTAAGCGGGCTTTGACTTGCTTGTGTTGGATGCAACCCAAGGCAAACTAGCCGTCCTTACGGATGACCTCGTTTTTCGGATCGTAGGGGCTGTCGCAGGTCACGACCGCATCCCACAGCTTGTCCTGCATTTTAACCTTCAACTTGGTGCCTTCGACGGCCAGATCAGGCGTGACGTAACCCATGCCGATGGACTTCTCAAAAGCCACCGAATAGCCACCCGATGTCAAACGGCCCACACGCTCACCTTCTGGAGTGTAGAGCACCTCGCGGCCCCACGGGTCGGCATCGTCCGGCCCGTCGATCAACAAAGTGCAACACTTCACGCGCACGCCGGTTTCGACCATCTTGTCCTTGCCGTGGAATTCTTTGTTCAGATCGACAAAGCGCGGCAGGTCGGCCTCCAACGGGTTTGCATCGCGACCCAATTCGGTACCGAATGCGCGATAGGACTTCTCCTGGCGTAGCCAGTTCTGCGCGCGGGCGCCAACCAGCTTCATGCCGTGCTTCTCGCCCGCTTTCTCAAGCAGGTCGAACAGGTAGTTCTGCATCTCCATCGGGTGATGCAATTCCCAACCCAATTCACCGGTATAGGCCACACGGATCGCGTTGACAGGGCACATGCCCAGTTCGATCTGACGGGCCGACAGCCAGGGGAAGCGTTTATTTGACAGCGCGGTTTCGGGATCGGCGTCTTTGATGACCTCTTTCAGAACATCACGCGATTTGGGACCGGCGATGGCAAACACGCCCCACTGGGTGGTCACGTCCTGGATTTCGACATAGCCGAACTCATCCATCTTGTCTTCGGCCGCCTTACGCAGGAAGTCAGCATCGTATTCGGTCCATGCGCCGGCAGAGACGATGTAGTAGCTGTTCTCACCGGTGCGAACGATGGTGTATTCGGTGCGCGTGGTGCCATGTGCAGTTAGCGCATAAGTCAGGTTGATACGGCCAACCTTGGGTAGTTTGTTGCAGGTGAACCAATCCAGGAATTGGGTCGCACCGGGGCCTTTGATGACATGCTTGGTGAACGCGGTCGCGTCGATCAGACCGACACCTTCACGGATCGCTTTGGCCTCTTCGACGGCATATTGCCACCAGCCACCGCGACGGAAAGATCGCGCGTCATGGTCGAAGTTTTCCGGCGCATCAAGCGGTCCGTAGTAGTTCGGTCGTTCCCAACCGTTCACCCATCCGAATTGCGCGCCGCGTGCCTTCTGGCGATCGAACGCAGGAGCGGTCCGCAGAGGCCGCGCTGCCGGTCGCTCTTCGTCGGGGTGGTGCAGGATGTAGACATGGTCGTAGCACTCTTCGTTCTTGCGGGCCGCGAATTCGGTGGTCATCCAGTTGCTGGAATACCGTTTGGGGTCCAGCGAGGCCATGTCGATCTCCGCTTCTCCATCGACCATCATCTGCGCCAGATAATAGCCGGTGCCACCTGCTGCGGTGATCCCGAATGAGAAACCCTCGGCCAGCCACATATTGCGCAGTCCGGGAGCGGGGCCAACCAGCGGGTTGCCGTCTGGCGTGTAGCAGATCGGGCCGTTGAAATCGTCCTTCAGACCGCTTTCTTCGCAGGACGGAACGCGGTGTATCATGGCCATATACTGCTCTTCGATCCGCTCTAGATCCAGCGGGAACAGATCAGCGCGGAAACTGTCAGGCACACCATATTCAAAGCAGGCTGGCGCATTCTTTTCATAGACACCCAGAATCCAACCGCCGCGCTCTTCACGTACGTAAGACTGCGCATCGGCGTCACGAACCACCGGGTGTTCCGCGCCACCATTGGCGCGGTACTCGACCAGCGCCGGGTCTTTGTCCATGACAATGAACTGATGCTCGACGGGGATCGCAGGCATCTTGATGCCCAGCATTTTGGCAGTGCGCTGCGCGTGGTTACCCGAGGCCGTCACGACATGCTCAGCCGTGATCACAACCTGCTCGTCGCCGGGCACAAGATTACCGCCCTGCTCGACCATCTTGGTGCAAGTGACTTCCCAATGGGTGCCGTTCCAATGAAAGGCGTCGGCCTGCACCTTACGCACAATGTCGGCACCATGCTGGCGCGCGCCCTTGGCCATCGCCTGTGTCACATCCGCCGGGTTAATGTAGCCATCGGTGTTGTGATATATCGCGCCCTTCAGGTCTTCGGTATTGATCAGCGGCCAGCGCGCCTTGATCTCATCCGGTGTCAGCCATTCGTAGGGCACGCCGCACGTCTCAGCCGTTGAGGCGTACAGCATGTATTCGTCCATACGCTCTTGCGTCTGCGCCATACGCAGGTTGCCAACAACGGCAAAACCGGCGTTCAGGCCGGTTTCTTCTTCCAACTGCTTGTAGAAATCGACCGAGTATTTGTGGATGTGGGTCGTCGCATAGGACATGTTGAACAACGGCAGCAGACCCGCCGCGTGCCATGTCGAGCCAGAGGTCAACTCATCCCTTTCGATCAGCATCACGTCATCCCAGCCCGCTTTTGCCAGGTGATAGGCAATCGAAGTTCCGATGGCGCCGCCGCCAACAACCAGTGCTTTGACTTGGGTTTTCATAACCGGGCGTCTCCCCTTGAATTCAGCTGACACCATATGGCGCAGTTGCGAAGGCAATCGCGACATTCATCCGACCAGTGATATGAAAAAAACGACCCACATATCAAATGCGGGTCGTAAATCAGCCTTACTTGAGCGTGTATCAGTCGTCGGAGCGGCAAAGCTTTCTTGTTCCAACTGTCTTGCAGGTCAGCTTGCCGCCTTCTGTCGCGGGCGCTTGTTGAGACCTGTCATTCTCCATAATCAGAATTAATGCGCTCCGATAAGTCGTCTGTATAAGGGCGTCATAGTCGGGAACGTCGTCACCAGTTGCGTCCAATGTCGCGCCCGGGGCGATATTTTCGACAAACGAGTTGATAAGCTGCGCCGCCTCATCCGAGTTCAAGTTGCGTTCCTTCGCGGACTCGGCCCGCAATTGAACCATCGCCCTGCGCAGCTCCATCATCTGCGCCGCCAGCGCGACCTCATTTTCCGGTTGAACTTGCACATCTGTCCCGACGGTTGGGACCGGCATATTCAATATCTCATTCAAGCCGTCATAGTTTATCGCACCCAGCAAGGCCCGCACCGAGGCGTCCGATGCGACCGCCCGCACCCTGATTTGTATTTCGTCGTCAAAACCGATCCAACCATCAAACACCCTGAAGGCTGACGCCTCTTGCCAGGATGGAAACTCCATCTCTGCGAAACCAACGCCACCCGAAACAGCAAAGCCCTCATACTCCTGCTGATACGCTATTTCACCCGCTGAAACCTCGGCCATTCCACTCAAAACACCTTTGGATTTTAGCAGGTCATTTCGAAAGGCTTCGATCCAAATGATCTCGTCATCCTTGGCGTAGATCCATCCACGCGGCGCTGCTTGTGTCGCTTCCGGTCCCGAAGTTCCCGTCCACAGCGGTGCGTTGTCCCCCTCAGCCAGAGCGCGGCGAGACCAGCCATCCGGGGCATCTGGCAAGAATGCTCTGGTTTCGGCGGCGATCACCTCATCTCCGAACACTCGGGACGAGACAGAGTTGAGGTAGCTTTTTAGGCTAAGCCCGCCTTCCGACTTCTTGTACTGCTGGTGATAATCCAGCCCTGAGATGACAAGGCCACAAATGGCCGCCAGTCCAGCAAGATACTTAGCGCTCATAGATTCCCATCCGTAGTGGTTTGGACCGAAATCAACTTAGAAAACGGTCGTTTTGAAGGCGCAAAACGGACAGGAGTTGGAAACCGTCTTTCATTCAGTCAGACAGGATTTTTCCGGGGTTCATAATGTTGTCGGGATCCAGTGCCGCCTTAATCGCTGCCATGTACTGTGTGGCTGCCCCAAGTTCCTTGATCAGATAGGGGCGTTTCCCCTGCCCGATGCCGTGTTCGCCGGTGCATGTGCCTTCCATCGAAATGGCCAGATCGTTTAGCCATCCCACAAACTCATTGGCCTTGGCGATTTCATCTGCATTTTCCATATCGATAAGCGGCAGTGTGTGGAAGTTTCCGTCACCCACATGCCCCACAATCGGAGCGACCAGCCCCAGTTCCGTTGCCTTGTCCTGAGCGGCGCCGACGGCTTCGGCCAGCCGAGAGATCGGCACGCAGACATCCGTAGACATCCCATGCGCGCCAGGGCGCAACTGAAGACTGGCCCAATACATGTCGTGGCGCGCCTGCCAAAGCTTGTTTCGTTCTTTTGTCGAGGACGTGGCCGCAAAATCCGCGCCCCCAAATTCCTGTGCAATCTGACCAAAGGTCTCCGCTTGTTCCGCGGCACCAGACTCGGATCCGTGAAATTCAAGCAGCAGCAGAGGTGTTTCAGGCAATGTCAGACCAGAATAGGCATTGGCAGCCTTGACCGACATTTCATCCAACAACTCGATACGTGCCACTGGAATCCCATACTGGATTGTCATCATCACGGCCTGACATGCGGCATCAACGGTCGGGAAAGAACACCGTGCTGAACTGATCGCCTCAGGGATACCGTGCAGGCGCAAGGTCAACTCGGTGATTATGCCCAGCGTTCCTTCGGCGCCGATCATCAACCGGGCCAGATCGTATCCGGCCGAGGATTTTCTGGCGCGGCGCCCGGTTCGGATAACCTGCCCGTCCGGCATAACCGCTTCAAGGCTGAGCACATTGTCTTTCATGGTTCCGTAACGCACAGCATTGGTGCCGGACGCCCGGGTCGCCGCCATGCCACCCAACGATGCATTGGCGCCGGGATCGATGGGAAAGAACAGGCCCTGATCACGCAGGTGTGTGTTCAGATCCTCACGCGTGACGCCGGGCTGTACCACACAGTCCAGATCTTCAGAATGCACGGCAAGAACCTGATTCATTTCGGTCAGATCAACCGATATTCCTCCCGCTGGCGCATTTACATGTCCTTCAAGCGATGTGCCTGTGCCAAAGGCGATAACCGGCACCTTATGGGCAGCACAGGTTTTGACAATATCTGACACTTCTTCGGTCGTGTGCGCAAAAACCACGGCGTCAGGTCTTTGGTTTTCTATCCACGTGGTAGTGTGGCCATGCTGTTCCCGAATTGCGGCACCGGTCTGCAACCGGTCACCGAAACGTTGCTTCAGAATACCAATTGCAGTTTCGATCCCGGACTCGTTTCGCGGCAAATCAGTCGCTTGCACCATGATGATCCCCCCTTGCCCGCATGGATGGCGGGCCTTTAAATGCATGACCAAAAGGCCCGCTGCGTTGGGGCAATACCCACAAGTTGGGGTGTCTTACTCGCCCAGCGCGATTCCTTCGCGCCTTGGATCTGCACCACCGCTCAACCCTTCCCCGATTTCGATGGCGTGCAGACCAGAGGTCAAGTCGCGCGGATTCACCTCGAAACCGATCTCGATCAGGGCGTCCGCATATCCTTCCGCGGCGGTGCCAAGTTCCACATCATAGGTCCCAAACCGATTCACAAGATGCGGCAGCGATACAGCTTGCTGGACATCCATATCCCAATCCGCCCAAGCGATGATTGACTTGGCGACATAGCCGATGATGCGGCTTCCACCCGGTGACCCGATGGCCAGAACCGGCGCACCGTCCCGCATCACGATAGTCGGGCTCATAGACGACCGCGGGCGTTTGCCCGGCTCAAGCCGATTGGCAATAGGCACACCGTCGCGATGTGTTCTAAACGAGAAATCGGTCATCTCGTTGTTTAGCAAGAACCCGTTGGTCATCAGGCGCGAACCGAACCCGTTTTCTATGGTCGTCGTCATCGACAACACGTTGCCATAGGCATCCACGATCGAGATATGCGAGGTCGATGGCAGCTCAAGCGAAGCATCGTCTGCCCAGTTCAGCGCATGATCGAATTCAGGATTGCCGGGGGTCACTTCGGCCAGCGCGCCTTCAGCATTCATCAATTCTGCCCGCCCGGACAGGTAGTCCGGATCAACCAGACCCGCGGTTGGCATGGGCACAAAGTCGCTGTCGGCCATGTAACGCCCCCGGTCCGCAAAGGCGAGGCGAGATGCTTCACCGATCAGCCGCCAAGTTTCGGCATTTTCAGGCCCCATCACGGCCAGATCATAGCTGTTCAGCATGCCGAGTATCTGCCCGACGGTCAGCGCACCGGACGACGGCGGACCCATGCCACAGACGTCGTAGATGCGATAAGCGGCGCAGACGGCGTCGCGTTCGATGATCTGGTACAGCGCCAGATCCGTCCCCGACAGAACACCGGGATTGCCGGGTGCGGTTCGAACCGTAGTAACAATTCCAGACGCAATCTCTCCCCCATAGAACCCGGCGGATCCATCGGCAGCCAGTGTGCGCAAGGTTTCCGCGTAATCCGGGTTCACCAGCCGCTGGCCCTGCTGTAGCGGTTCACCGCCGGGCAGGAAATACGCGGCTGTTGCAGGGAAGCGCGACAGCCTCTCTGCGTCGTTTTCAACCAGGCTGGCTAGCCGAGGTGAAACCAGAAAACCTTCGTCAGCCAGTCGGATGCCATCGGAGAACAGACTTGGCCACGGGGACCGACCCCACCGGCGATGCGCCTCTTCCAACAGCGCAGGTGTGCCAGGTGTGCCGACGGACAAACCGCCAACAACAGCATCGAAGAAAGCCAGCGGTTCGCCATCATCGTCCTGAAACAGGGTCGGGGTCGCAGCCAAAGGCGCGGTTTCGCGTCCATCCAACGTGGTCAGTTGCCCGCTGGTCGCGTCGTACCAGACAAGGAATGCGCCACCGCCCAAGCCAGAAGACTGCGGTTCGACCAATCCAAGCACAACCTGGACAGCGACCATCGCATCCGCAGCCGACCCCCCTGCCCGCAAAACCTTAGCCCCGGCTTCGACCGCCAATGGGTTGGCCGCCGCCACCATCCAGTCATCGGATACGACAGGAACACCTGCTGCCTTTGCCTCGAGCGCTGCAATGACTTCTTCCGTCACCGCATGAACCTGCCCCTCTGATGCACCTTCAGGTGAGACCGCATCCGCAGTTTCCTGGCCCAAAACGGGTGCCGCAAAGGCAATGGCAGAAAGTAGTAGTCCTGAAAGTCGACCAATATGCATCCTAATCCTCCGATTCAATCTTTGGGTTCAACGATGTACGGGAACCGTCTGTTGGACAATCTCAACTAGGAGACGAAGAGTTCCATGGCGAAATCTCGCCGTGCGGATAAGCGTTACTGTTCCTGTTCTTCGCTGCGCCCGGTTGCATCGCGGTCTCGTTCATACTGCTTCATAAAGGCGAACGCGGGCAACCACGACTCTCGTCTGACAGTCCAAATTTCGTAAGTCGGCCTCAGTTGGTTGGGCGCGTCAAGACATCCAAGGTGTATTTCGACTTCGGCCCCGGTTCGGGCAAACACAGACGATCCGCATGTGGGACAAAAATACCGCCCGGCATAACTGTGCGAGGTTCCGGTGATTTCCACAGCACCCTCGGGAAACACCGCAGCCGCATAAAACACCGCGCCATGATGTTTGCGACAATCAAGGCAGTGACAAAGCCCTACGCGATACGGTTGCCCCGTTGCTTTGGCCCGCAGTTTGCCACAGCGGCATCCACCTTCGAACGTATTCAATCAATAGCTCCTTATTGTGAACATTCGAGTGTCTGCGATGAGCCCAAACCGACATCGCCATCCTAACGGATCAGTGCTTCATACTCATCGCGCACATCATCATCAATCACGACCCCTTGATTGCCTCCATAGAGCCTGTCGTTTTGATCTTTGCGTGGTCCGGAAATCCAATAGAAATCGCCGGTTTCAGTTTCGAAATAATTCGCTTTGAAACCTGCACCTTTAAGGCTCTGAAAGCGGAGCCCTTTGTAATAAAGGGTTTTGCCCGATTTTGAGAGGTAAACGCGCCCGACGACTGCATCTCCCTCAAGCCCATCGGACTTGGCCTCAATGTACATAATTCGCGACCGAGACAGCCGGAACTCCTTTGGAAGCGCAGCATCCTGATCCAGTTTCTGTTTCCAATGATCGGCGTGTCGCATCGAGCCACTCCGTTCCTTGATTGCGGTCGTAGCGCATATAGCAACAAATCTGAACGGCAGCAAAGTCCGCGTTGCTGACCTTGATGCCGCCTGAATCGACTCGATGGTCTACCGAAACCATCAGATGACCGCTTTGAGCCCAAACTTACATACGAGCACTAACGCAGACTGCGTTCTCTCTTTCGCCCATTTCGGCTATCGTATCGTCTGGGAACGTTTGTCTGTTCACTATTAACAAACAAAAGCGCTTTTAGGCCTTGGCTAGCGGGCATTTCGTTGATTTGCTCGACGACACAGGCCCTGGGAACCTTGCTTTCGTTGTTCACAAGAAAGCTGCATTCTAATAGCCGATTTGAAATGTACGCCCCTACGAACTTTCTGTCGTTGGCTGACCACCTTGGGTTTTCCGACTTTTTTTCAATGGCGTAATTGTACCAACGCTTGGCCGCCAAGGGCTCTCCGCAAAACAGGCAAGCGTCCGCGAGCAAGATTAGCCCCCTTACATCATCGCCGGCTTTCGAAACTAGAGCGGTCGCTAGATTGCGGCCTTTCAGGAATTGGCCAGAACTCAATGCCTGCCTAACTCTAACCAACGATATGTGGGTATACAGTTCTTTGAACACAGTTTACGTCTCAGCGAGCTAGCAAAGTTGCGAAATCACCTTTTGGTAGAGTACCAACTTCCTGCTCCAAAACCAACGACAGCTTTAGTCCGCAAAGCGGGCGTTCGAACTGTGGTCCAAGCATTATCGTTAACCAAACGCTTACTAACGCGGATGCGGACACGCTGATTAGGGTGACGATCGAAAAACTTCAGGTGGGCGGAATGACCGCTGCCAAGATTTTTGCCAGCTTGTTTTGATCCCTCTGCGGGAATTGCAGCAGGACATCACGAAGCCTCTTTTTATCCTCGTCGATGCGCTAGACGAAGGCCTGGGTGTCCACGGAGGCACCTCCATTTCGGACCTGCTATTTGCCCTGGGAACAGTGCCATCGAACTTGAAAAACATCATCACGTCACGCGACACCGGCGACCTCGTGCAGCTCTCGCAGAGACAGGGTGCGAAGATCGCGGATATCTCCAATGCCGAGACAGCGATACGAGATTTAATAAACCAAGAACTGAAGCTATCGAAGAAATCCGGGGCGAAGGACACCACGAAAGCCATGATCCGGCCGGTCCGGTACGTATAGAAGGGAAACTTCCTAGTAGCGCGCTTTGCCAGTGAGTGGGTGCAGGAGCGAGGCGCCGACAGCGCCGCATGGTCCTCCGAAGAAATGCCGTCGGGCCTTGGCAGTTTCTATCTGGATTCGCTGAACCGATCGATCCGGGTTGATCCCTCTGATTGGGGCAATTTCGCAGTTCCGGTGCTCGGCCTTTGGAGTGTCGCACACCGCCCGCTGACCATTGACGAGTTGGCAACCATCAGTGGGCTGGAACGGTATCACGTGCAGATGGTCGTGGAAATCTATCGCCAGTTTCTGAATGTCGATAGCGGGTCAAGCAAGCGCGAAAAGCAACTTCGTTTTTTCCATGCTAGCTTTCCGGAATTCCTTCAAAACGAAGGTTTGTCGGGCCGATCTTTCCTACCTGCGACGGACCAACACCTACGCATATACGAGAGGCTTGAAGAGGCGCTCGAAAGTGGCAGCTGGTTGGACGTGAGCCCATACCTTGTGTTGCACGCCATTCCGCACACGCTTGAGGCCTTTGGAGACAAGTGTGAGCCATTTCTGGAAAAGATCGTATCGCATGACTTTCTGATGGCGCGGGTGGCGCAAGACCCGCATGATTTGCGCCTTCTTCAGGATCTCAGCACATGTATCGCGATGTCGCGCGACCGAGCAGATGTCAAAGCGACGATCGAATGGGCATCAATCCGAGCGCTCATCCTACAATCCTATATCGACCAGATTCACTCTGATGCTCTTACAGTGCTTGCCGCAAGCGGTGAGCACCAGGAGGCAGTCCGGCTGCTACTGGTGCAAATGTTGGACCTGGGGCTGGATGGGTCAGGAAGCATGGAGTCGTCGCGGCCGGATGCGTTTTTTCGGATCTGGGGTTGATCGCACAGGCGCAGGATATCGACAGGATACTCGCCGATTTGCCTGAGACGATCCGCCGAGATTCGCCGCATTCGATCATAAATAGCCTAGCAACACGCGATGCACATGGCGCTGCAGAGATTCTTGGCAAATTCCGTGGCGATAAAGAACAGCCATACTACCTCAGCGACGACTCTGTCCGCGCCTTCTCAAATCACCCCGAGACACGACATGTGTCCAATGCTGCCGCGAATGTCGGAGAAAAATACGAGGCCGAAAAGGCTTTCGGACGGGCGGCATACGATCTTCAGAGCGCATTAGCTGATCTTGCTGACGTAAGTGGTTTCACCCAGGATTGCGGCGGCACGCGCATGTACCTCCAACCCAAGGACCTAGCTTACCAGGCAGCTGCCTGGTATGTGCAGCAAAATCCCCCGAACGCAAAGACTGTGCCCGACCTATTCCGCGAAAAACTTGCGACTGACCCCTCAATTTTTGCTGTGGCGCTCGCACTGGAAGTCGCGATTGCAGACCCCGCGCGCGGGCGTCGAAGCTCTCAACTCCATCGAACTTGGCACAAATAGCTGGTTGCGTTTCACGGCGGCGACGTTGATGCATGCGGCCATAGAAGATGAAACAGTACGTTCGAAGCTTGCAGCCCGTATGGTCCCAGGATCGAACACGGAAATGTCCCACATGCTGGTTCGGTCGCTTGTGGCGCTCACGGATGCGTTCGATACGCTCAGGCTTCGGAGCTCGTCTTGTTCCAATGAGAACTTCCAACGCATTTTCCGGTGGGTATTTAACAACCTCAAAGATGCCGACGCCATCGAATTCAAGTACCAGGCCGCCGAAAGCCTTGGCCGGGCGGCGGGGAATCTGGCGCCCATTATGGCTTCAGAGTTTTATGATTTTCAAAGGAGTATTGGTCTTCGCACAGTTTGTTATCAAATGTTTGCTCTGGACTGGCTGAAGGTTTCGCTTCGCGATCACTTGGCGATTACCTTAAGTTTTCGGCCACTGGCAAATTCAAGGAAATAAATACCCACGCCGCTAAGGTCGGCGCTGCGCAGGTCCGCGTGGCTCGCGATCCGCGCTCGGCCATCGGGGTATTAGACTCGGTTGATCCTCGGTATTCCCGCACACGCGGTGCGATTGCCCGCAAGGTTGCGATCGGAATGGCGCAAGCAGGTGATGTCGAAGCTGCTACAAGAATTCAGTCAAAAGTGAGCATGCTGCACGAAAACGCCATCTATCTTGCGTTTTTGCGATCTCTTGATGCTCCACCAGCCCCAGCTGAAACGAATTGGCCCATGCCGGTGCAATTGTTAAAGTCCTCGCCGCATGACGCACGCATCGTGGACGAAGGGTTTGTCAACGATGTTGTCGCAGAAATGCGCAGCCTGCCCGACAATATCGGCACAAATATGAATGGTATCCACATTTTTAGAAGGGATGTGGTTGGCCTAGCTGCGGAAACAGTGGGAACGGTCAATCCCGTTGACGACTATGTTCTAAGGCACGAAACCTTGCATATGCTGGGGCTCGAAACTCTGGCGCGCAGGGTCTTGGATGCAAGTGAAGTTTTGCCGTTCCCGGAAACAGCCGCAGAATTCATGACCAACATGAGCAACCGGATCGACAGATTTCACAATCTTGGCACCAAGCTACGTGTCATTGCGAGCTTTGCGATCCATCTGAATGAGGACGATGCAAAAACTTACGTCAATCTGGTGTCCGGTCTCGATGAATTTGATCACAGCATTATTCAATTGCTGATTGATGTGCGCCGCGCACCAAATCAGGCGTTGGAGGAGTTGCGGGATTGGGATCCGAGCAAATTTGCCACGATGATGGCCGCGCCAACAGCGGTGAGCTACATCTCGAATGCAGACCCGTTGGGGGCGCTCCGGTCAGTTCACGCCTTCCACGTCGAACTCGCAGCCAAAATGTTAGATGCCATTGTAGAAACTTGCCCATTAGACGATTGGAAAGGCATTGTTGATGCAATTATTCAATGGAAGCGTGCGGGCGGAATTCCCGGCCCGCGCCGTATTACACTGGCGGAAGATGCAATCCGGTATTTGGTGCGACGTACGGCACGGCGTGAACCGGTCGCATCCGTTAGCGTTGCTAGCGAACTGGAATATGTAGCGAATGTCGCGATGAAAGAGGTTGTGATTTCCGCATGCTGGTGCGCGGAAATGGCAGATGACGCGTTTATTGCTCTCTGCGACAGTGCTGCGCAGATTAGAGATGACGACTATCGAGAGGAAGTGTTCCGACATTTGCTATTCGCGGCTGCTGGACACCCTATGGACAACGGGGCATTGCGGCTCTGCCAGGCGGTTGCAGCATTCTCAGGTGATAGCAACAGCACATACATTAACAGCGTCGAGGCAGTATTGGCCGCATGGCGCGGTGAGTCCTCGGCCTTCGATGACGAAGTTCGAGAACTCAGCAAGTTGCTTAAAGGACTGTTTGCCGACCAAAGAACAGAAACGAACGCGCGCTAGCGCTGAGGTTGTGTCGTAAAACTCCGGAAAGGTTGGGATCAGCCTTTGCTTTGAGGCAGCTATCCAGCGAGCCCGGCAAATAGCCTAAAACCTGAGGTCGCGGCGCTGGGGAATGCGGCTTCGGGCTCTTGCTCACTTCCCGAATACCTGCCGCATCGAATACGCTTTTGAAAGCTACTCTTGAAGCGCTCAATAGGTCTATGAAAACTCATATGAAAAGTTCTATCCTTGATATGAGAGCCTTCTTGGGAGAAGGTGAGAGGTGTAAACAATTGATATATATACTAGTTACCCAGCATAAACCTAAAGTCTTCATCGGTTTTTGGAGCAGATTATCGTGGACACACCAACCCAGGCAGTTCCGCCGCTCGGATCGATAGGAGGGGATACCTTCACGAAATCCGCACCTGCGATTTCACCCCTGCCAGACCGCGCACAAGCTGCTGAGCCTCGCGCGTCGAGAAGCCACCAATTTCCGACGTGCCTGTCCCGGGGCAAATGACGGATCGATGCAATCGATATCAAAGCTGACATATGTGCTGGTATAGTCAACGTTGCGGCGCGCCTCCGACATCACGTCGTCAATCCACCTGTCCAGAACCTCTTCCATCGTGATGATACGGACACCCTGCCCCAGCCCCCATTCGACGTCTGCCCCGTCGCATGTTGTGCCTCGAATGCCAATCTGAATGACCCGCGTGGGATTCAGCAGCCCCTCTTCAATCGCCCTACGGAACGGGGTGCCATGGGTTATCTTGCAGCCACCAAAATACTCATCAAACAGGTCTGTATGAGCGTCCAAGTGGATCACGCTCAACGGGCTTTTCTCAGAGAGCGCCCGTAAGATGGGGAGCGAAATCAGATTTTCGCCGCCGCCGGTCATCGGTTTGATTCCAAGATCACACAGCTGGCGCGGACCGTGCCGGCCGCCTAGCCGATTCGTCATCCCGCCATCCCGGGGCACCCCAACAATACCGATGTCGACCTGATGGATGCGTTCTTCATCCACTCCGATTGCCAGCAAACACATGAATGTCGGGTGCCCGGTAAATCTCGGGAACTCTGATGCCGAGACAGGCCGAAATGATAATTGCTCATTCATCGCAGGTTTTCCTCCTTGCTTTTCCATTCGTCTTCTAAACTGGCATCAGGATCGCCGCCGTTCGCCAGTCTGGTTTGCAGCCAATTTCTGAGCATGAGGATTGAACAGAGTACGCCCCGGGACAAACGAGAGGAACTCATACCTGCAGTGGAAGAAAGGACCTTTCCAGCAGTACTCTAGCGCTTGCGGTACTACATTGCGGCGAACCCCATGCCCCAGCTTTCTTCGATGAATTCCGGGACTATATCCGCAGAAAAGGCGACACTCCTGACCGCAGCCAGGCGCTTGCCGACCCTTTCAAACCAATTTGCCAAGTTTGGAAAATCAGTCAGATCCTGACCATCGCGCTCGTGTACCGACGTTCGGCTTCCCTGCGCGAACGGTTAGTGTCCGCGCTTCACGACCGAAGCGGGAAACGACTGTGGCGCATTCCGATTCCTCTCGGCAGATGCCAATAGGAATTGGATTACCCGTCAGCTTTCGGATAGATGAACCCGTTCACTGGGTAGAAGTTGCCATACTGGCCCGGCAGGGTTTCGACCCGGACCAAAGTCCAATCATTGTGTTTGGATACGTCCCTGACGCCCATTTTCAACGATACCTTGTTGCGGTGCCAGTTGGCGTGATTCACGACGACTTCCCGATCCGTGACAATATCGGACACCACTGCCACATGGCCCAGAGGCATCCCGCTGGTTGCTCGAAACGACATCACCGCACCGACAACTGGTTCATTGCCCCGTTCAAAATTACTGCGCGCCTTTCTCCACCAATCCTTAGCGTTGCCACGAATTTGGATGCCGCTGAGGTTTCGTGCGTAGGGCACACACCAGACCCTTTGCCCCCGGGCCTGCTTTTGCGAGACTTCGCGCATTGCCATTAACTGACGTTCCGGATCCAGATACCCATCGATTGGGTTCTCGGCGCAGGCAGAGATAAGACTAAGAAGCCCCATCGCAATCGCGGTTCGGGCGGCGCCGGACACGCGTGGCCAAGTCGTATTTGTTTTGTGGGCGCTGTTTTTCAAGACACTTCATTGCCGGTTCGAGGACTAATGAACTTTTACAGTGATTTGATTGAGAAGGAGAAGAGGTCTATCAATTCCCCAGCAAGATATTGCCAGTTCCCTGTGCCGTTATTAACACAATGGCTGAGATAGAAGACGCATATGCCCTCTCAGTGAAGAACGCTGCGCTTGAACAGGGGGTCAGCAATAGGCCCAGAGCAGCTGCCAGACGCGTCGCAGTACCTGCCGATAATCCGGGTTGGCGGATTTGCGAGGGCGACCCAAACCCGCCTTTGGCCATCGCTTGTTGATGCCACTCTACGGCCAGTCAAACCTCACTATCGCTGCGGGGCGGAACCGAGAGCTGGCTGTGATCAGCCCCCCCTTGAGTGGTCGCGCAAGACTGGAAGGGTTCGCGCTAAACCCTTCGAGGCTGCAGAAGTTTCGCAATTCAAAGCTGCAGAGACGTAATGGGGATGCGACGCGCCAACTCATGACCCCCTCAAAAAAATCGCTAACACCTTCAAAGCGCGTCGCGGTCGCCGGTTAACTAGTAAGAATGTTTGAATTGAGGCAATTTTGTAAGTGAATTACACTTTTTTGATTGACGTTGCGGAAGCTTAATTTCGAATCTCGTTGGTAAATCCGGGAATTGCGGGCGGCGCAGGCTCCGCCGGACTGTCCGGTCTGCGGCAGCAAGGAATACTGGCGCTTAAGCGATACGATCCATTCCCGGATCGTATCGGGTGAATTGCATGATGATCGACATTCTGCGAAGCGACCTAGTAGCCTGGATAAACCCGAATAACGTTGCAGCGGATCAGATCGTAGTGGGGGAGATGACTATCGTGCGCGATGGCGTTGACAAGTGGACCTGTTTCCACTGTCCCGTTAGTCCTGACGTCAGACACTTCGGACTCGAGAAGTAAGGCTCTAGACGCCATCTGCGCATCGGCAATCCAAAAAGACCATACAAAGTCATGACCTTCTTTTTCTGCGGTGGATTTCGCCGCCGAAAGAACTTCACGAGGCCTGACCTTTGGCCAATAACAGCGTTATGTCGGCTAATGACGCCGGAAAACACGTTTCGTCCGTTCCATCTGTCGTTGTGTAAAAGCCATAAGCAGTCCAGAGATCACGATGATGACGATACCTGCCCAAGCCAGCGGATTGGTCGCTGTACCCCACAGAAGGAATGCCCAGAAACAGGCGAATATTAGGAACGAATACTCGAACACCGCTACTACTGCTGGGGAGCCGATCCGGTAAGCTTGAGCAATCAATGTCACCGCTACGACGGCACCGGAAGCCGCCCGCTTGGTTCAACCCAAGGCGCGGAGACAAATTCCTCACCCGGCCACAGGGTCACGACACCCAGCATGACCACGCCAGCAATTCCAATGGACAGGAAGATACCTATTGCGAGTGTGATCGGGTTTTCATCCGCACACCAATGCCGCGTCAGCATCATTCCCAAGCCATAAGAGAATCCCGCCGCCAGAGGCATGAGGGACTGTGCCGTGGGGTTGAGCCTCCCCAACTGAACTGGTCCATCGTTATGTTTAGGAAACGGAGGACCAGGAATGGCAAACACGAGACCGAAGCCCGAAGAGATTGT